>NZ_JADGHT010000103.1 GCF_019683755.1 Thermogemmatispora sp.
ATACGTAGTAGGTAATAAAAATGAAAAAATACATATGTAGTTCTACAGAGAACATCAGGAGGGAATTATGCAACCCAGCCAGATGCAGCAGTGTCACTTAAGATCTTTTATGGCACTTCTCTCTCTACTTTGTTTACTGCTCCTCGTGGCTTGCGGCCCTGGCTCCAGCCAGCCAGTGCATACCGATAACACCGATGACATGAAATTGAAGGTGGCCCTTACGAGCCTTTCCTCAGCCACTCTTCCCGACATGGTGGCTCTTGACAAGGGCTACTTCAAGGCCCAAGGCCTCACTGTTTACCCTATTCCGTTCACTGTTGAATCCAGCAGCCCGCAGATGGCCGAGGCCATCCATTCCGGAGCCGTTGAGGTCGCTATCGGTGGCCTGCTCACCGATGCCTTCCTCGTCTCACAGATCGATTCCGATGTCAAGGTGATCGGGCAGCTACAGACCTCTTTCCCCAACGACATCACTGTCAGTAACAAGTTCCTCCAGCAGACCGGCCTCTCCGAAAGCAGCCCCTTGGAGGCCAAGGTCAAAGCCCTCGTCGGCAAGAAAATCGGCGTCGTCTCCACTACCGGCCAAACCGGTGGTCTCGTCAGTTATCTCTTCCACCTCTTCGGTCTGAATGCCAGCAAGGACGCGATCCTTGTCCCTGTTGGTAACAATGTCCTATCAGCAGTGGCAGCCCTGAAAGCTGGTCGCGTCGATGCCCTTAGCTTCTATAAGCCCGTCGGCGAGGCCGTCCAAACTCAGGGCCTGGGCCGCATCTTCATCAGCCCCCTCCGCGGCGATGTCCCCCAAATGCAGGGCCAGCTCAACTCCGTCTTCTACGCCAAGGCCAGCCTCATCCGTGCCAAGCCCAATACCATCAAGGCTCTCGTGCGCGCCATCACTATGGCCCTCGCCTTCATCCAGAAGTATCCTGACCAGGCGATCAAGATCCTGCAAAAGTATACTCACATCGACGACAAGACCGCTGCCGCCGCCGCTCAGGACCTGCGCTTTTCCTACGCAACCACGCCCATCGTCAACGAGCAGGGCTACAACGTTACCGCTTCCTTCGCCCTCCAAACAGGAGCAGTGAAGAAGATCCCTCCCTTCTCTACCTTAGTCGATACTCAAACCGCTGCTCAGGCTCTCCAGGGCTTCACTCCACAGGTGTAGCCCAAACTTGTCTGGAACAGTAGGCCAGGCTGCACCTGGCGATCATCGCCAATATCCAGGCACCTTGATCGCCAGGCGCCTGGTCACAGAGACAATTGTTATCCCTTGTTAGCTTGCGCTACCTACAGGCAAGCAGATTTGCCCTGGGAAGGATGAAGATGATGTCAGAGCACAGCCCGACTTCGGTCCAAAAAGCCTCAATAGGATACACCGCTTATATGACAGCCGCTGTGCGCGCTCATGAGAGCCAGCGGCCAGATCGACTCTTTCATGACCCCTGGGCCGCCTCACTAGCCGGCGCAGAAGGCGAACGCCGCTTTCTCCAGCTCGAAGACGCCGGCGGCTGCATCATTGTACGTACCCGCTTCTTCGATGAATTTCTGCAGCATACCATCGGCACGCTGGGCATTCGCCAGCTTGTTATACCAGCCTGTGGCCTCGATACACGCGCTTTCCGACTGGAATGGCCCCCAGCTACGATTGTGTTCGAGTTGGATCAGCCATCCGTGCTCCACTACAAGGAGCATATCCTACAGGAGCAACAGGCCCGCCCACGCTGTCAACGCCGCCTTATCCCTATCGATCTTACCGAGGATTCCTGGCCCTCAGAGCTACTGAAAGCTGGCTATGATCCTTCGCTCCCCGCCGTCTGGCTCATTGAAGGCTTGCTCTTCTACCTGCCTCAGGAGGCGATCTTGCAGCTACTCTCGCGCATCAGTAGCTTGAGCGCGCCTCAGAGCTGGCTGGCCTTCGATGCCATCCATAGCGCTATGACAACCTCTCCCTTAACGCGTCAGCGTACAGAGCGCGTTTCCAGCCTTGGCGTCCCTTGGATCGGGACAATCGATGACCCTACCAGCCTCCTGGCCTCTCTGGGTTGGCAGGCTTTCGTCACTTCTACCGCCCGCAAAGGCTATGAATACAATCGCCCCGTCTACCCGTTCATCCCAAGTGAGGAGCTGACTCCCGAGACGGAAAAGCTCTATCATTGGCTGGTCACTGCCGTACGCCAGAGCCGGGATAGCTAAGAACCTTCTTTCAATCAGACCGTTCAACACGGAGCCGAGAAAAGCTTGTCAAGCGCGGCTCGGTCAGGCCAGAGAGCAAGGGCGTCCTCTCTGTCTGCTTATCCAGTGGTGCGACTCCCACGGCAAGCAAGCCACCCTTAACCATCTGCTCTGGTCTTGCTCCCTGCCGCGCTTGCCCGGCCTCAAAATCCAGGCTATGAGTGTGAATCTCGTCCGAACCAAAGCTACTGTATTAATTCGTTAGAGCACTTTCAATGATCTGTCGTTCAAGGGAGAATAAGATGCACGTCGCCAAATTCATGCCAGAGATAGCCCTCTTGAAGCGCCGCCGCATAGGCCCGTTTCAGATGCTCGCGTCCCGCCAGCGCCTCGAGGAGCGCAAGATGGGAGGCCTGCGGCTCATGGAAACCTGTCAGCAAGCCATTGACGACATACAGGCCTCGACGCGGAGTAATCACCAAATCCGTCCAGCCTTCACCAGCATGCACTACCCCATATTGATCAGCTACCGTCTCGATCGCCCGCATAGGCGTTGTCCCTATAGCAATGATCCGCCGTCCCTGCCGACGAGCAGCATTAACTAGCTCGGCACTCTCGGCAGGTACACGATAGTATTCCTCGTAAGGCGGCTCATGAGCCTCCAGACTGGCTACTCCCGTATGCAGAAGCACCGGCGCAAACTGGATTCCTTCCGCTACCAGGCGCGTGACTAGCTCAGCCGTGAAAGGACGACTGGCAGAGGGCATCTCTGCGCTGCCCGTCTCTGTAACAAAGACTGACTGATAGTATTCAAGCGGCCACTCTCGCTCTACATAGCTGTAACGAATAGGAAAGCCATGATGCTCTAGATAGACATCAAGTGGCTCTGGCAGATCCAGCGCTGCGACCCAAAGACGTGCCTCGCCAGTTCGGCTGTTCTGCACATAGGGCCTATACAGCTCTAGACGACCTCCCTCAGGCAAAGTCAATACCTCGCCAGCGCGCATCGTGAGATAGGGCCGTGACCCTGTAGGCAAGACCTGACGCACCTCAACCACCCATAGCTCCGCCGGCAAGCGAGTCGAAAGATGTAACTCTAGTAATTCTCCATCGGCATGCCTGGCCTTCAGTGCCGCTTTCATGGTCCCGCTCGTGTTAATAACCAGCACATCCCCCCGCCTGAGAAAGGTCGGCAAGGCGCGGAAGCGGGTATGCACTAGCTGATCACTATGGCAATACGAGACTAGTAATCGCACCTCATCACGCGCCAAGCCCCGCGCCTCAGGCGGCTCTCTTGCCTCAAGCTGAGCTGGCAGTTCAAAGGGCAAGCCCTGCCAGCTCAGCTCATCGGTCAACAGCCATGACCCACGTGTGGTTTTGAGATACGCACCAGGCTCTCTCTCTTTTGCGTTTTGCATCTGCTCTTACCTTACATGCTCTATTATCAATAGAGATCCCTTCCATTTATGGAAGTCAAGCATGACTCACAGCACCCACCTGTCTACCTCGACCTTATCTCACGTGCCAGATAACGCCCCGAGGGATAGTCTCCCTCAATTAAGGCCAGCAAGCCCGGTACACTCACCTCCGGCGGAGGACGATCACTAATATCCTCGCCAGGGAAGGCCTCTTGATGCAGACGCGTATTCATGTCACCAGGATCAACCAGGTAGATCCGCCACTGCGGTTGCTCTGCCGCTAGAATAGCAGTCAGTTGCTCTAGAGCAGCCTTGCTTGACCCATAGCCACCCCAGCCAGGATACGGCTCGCGCGCCGCATCGCTGGTGATGTTGATGATACAGGCACCAGATGGCAGATAAGAATGTAAATGCTGGATAAGTGCTAATGGAGAAAAAGTGTTGACAAGATAGACTTTTTCCAGCACATCGAGAGGATAAGACAGCAGAAAAGGCTGAGGACTGGGCCCAAGTATGCTGGCATTGTTGACCAGTAGGTCGAGTCGCCCCCAGCAGGCCACGGCCCTGGTCAGTGCTTGCCGGTGTTCAATACCGCTGATATCGCCAACAATAGCTACTACCTCGCTCCACTGCGCCAACTCGGCCCGAGCCTGCTCTAGCTCGTCGGCAGTGCGCGCATCGATCACAAGCCGCCAGCCCTCCCGAGCAAGCCGACGAGCTAGGGCAAGGCCCAGACCACGCGAGGCCCCAGTGATCAGGGCCGTACGTCCAGCGTTCTCGGCCAGAGAAGTCATCAAGTATCGGCCTCCTTACTGCGGATCACAGATGAGTAGTCAGCACGATCACATGATAGAGAAGCCGTTCCCTGACCTACACCGGGCAATCGGACAGATGAGCGCCTGTCCATGTGGACAGGCAGCCTAACGCTGGTCGCTCCCCACCTCATCGTCTCCCGTTACCCTCAACCAGAGTCAGCGGCAGCGCGCTGAGCAGGACCAGCAAGGCCGCAAAGACAATGAGACCTGCGGTGCGCCAATCTTCTCTCCGGCTACATCGCAGGCCTCTTGATCTCTGTTACTCTGCTCTTTCAGCACTCAGTCTTGGTCGACTCGCCCGTTCGCCGCTGACTAGCCAGCCACCAGTGCCCAACCCCAACCGAAAGGCTTATCGCTAGTAGCCAGATGACGGCGACGCTGGTAGGCGAAGAGAGGTAACTCAGAATCGCCGCAGCTCCATTCGCGATTGCTCAATGGTCTCGATCACCGCGGCAATCTCACGGCGCACGCGGTCATTGGTTGCCATCTCAGCCTGCACCTTCTCCCAGCCATGCATGATCGTCGTGTGATCACGTCCGCCTAACTCAGCACCAATCTGCAGAAGCGAAGCATCAGTCTGCTCCCGCATAACATACATGGCCACCTGACGCGGCCAGACAATCTCACGGTCACGGGCCTTTCCACGGAGCTGCTCGGGATCAACATTATAATAGCGACAGACCCCTTCTAACACCTCTCGCACCGTCAACGTGGCAGGCGGTTTGCTATTATAGATATGCTCCAACGCCTTGGCAGCTAAGCTGACAGTGAGTGGCTCCTGATGCAACGTTGCATAGGCAATCACACGCTTCAAGGCCCCTTCCAGCTCACGTACACTACGGCACTCGGGACGAGCGATATAATCGATCACCGCCGGAGGGACCTGGAAGCGCATCGACTCAGCCTTCGAGCGAAGAATCGCCTGGCGATGCTCATAGTCAGGCGGCTGGATATCTGCCAGCAGTCCCCACTCAAAACGCGAGCGCAAGCGGTCCTGCAGGCTGACAATGGCCTTTGGGGGGCGATCGCTGGTCACCACAATCTGTTTGTTGGAATCGTAAAGGGCGTTAAAGGTGTGGAAGAATTCCTCCTCCGTAGACTCCTTGCCAGCGATAAACTGGATATCATCGACCAGCAAAATATCGATCTGCCGGTATTTCGCACGGAACTCCTCTGTCTTTTGGAAACGGATAGCGTTGATAATTTCATTGGTAAACTTCTCGGAGGTTGTATAGAGAACGCTGAGGCCGGCAGCTTCGCCATGATGGCCAATGGCGTGGAGTAGGTGAGTCTTGCCCAGGCCCACCCCGCCATAGAGGAACAGCGGGTTATAGACATAGCCAGGGCGCTCGGCCACGGCTTTGGAGGCGGCATGAGCCAGGCGGTTTGATTTACCAACAATGAACGTGTCAAAGGTATAGCGTGGATTCAGCATACTGCCGCCTTCAATCGGCGTAAAGAGATGCTCCTGCTCGCCGCCACTTCCCCCCTTCTCCTCAGCAGGGCGTTCGTAGCCTAGAAACATAGCAGCCTGCTCCTCCTCAGGGGTTGCAGCGCGATGAGGGGCCGGGCGAGCGCTAGAAGGGGCGTGAGACGTCATCGCAATTGCCGGTGAAGATGAATCGAGCTTTGCCCGCAGAGCTGGGCGATGTCTGGGCGCGCGGTAGGTGCGCTTCAAACGCTGAGCAGGACTCTCGCTGAGAGCCGCCTCCTGCTCCAACTCCTGTAGCTCCTCATCGACAGTCGAGCCTTTCGTGACCACAAAACGCACCTCGGGCTGGCAACCAGTCACCTCCGTGAGGAGCGAACGGATCATCTCGATAAAGCGCACTTCCATCTGAGCCTTGGCGAAGGCTGAGGGCACCCCTACCATAAAGACATTCTCATCGAACGAGAGTCCTACCGTTCCGCTGAACCAGGTATCATAGACGGACGGCTGGACCCGGGTCTGTATCTGCTCCAGTGTCGCTTTCCAGATCTGTTTTGCATTCACCGGCTCTCACCTCATACGCAGTTCGTCTCTGCCTTCAGGCTGCGTAGTTCTCTTTGCTTTGGTTCATCCGGGCATAGGCATGCCACCAGGTCATAGGCTCGGATCATTAGAACAAGTCGCAGCTCGAGGGGTGCCCAGCCCTACGCTGGTAGTACAAGGGTCGGATGAGTAGGACAAAAAACACCCGGATGAACGTATTCCTGAATAGCAGAGGGTAATGGTAGCACTAAACCAAAAGGCTGTAAAGCCCTCTTTTGGTACCAGATGAGAAGCAGGCCATAGGAATTCCTTTACCAGTAATATATACTGGGTCCAAAGCGCGCAGGGCCTGCTCGCGAGTGAGGAAAAAAGTACTGTTGCCGCTGGGAAGCGGAGACCTGCAGCCGCAGAGATCCCGACAGCCCGCTCCGCTTACCGGCTACAGTGGGAGACCTGATAGCGCTCCTTTCTAGCTGCTCCAGTCAGTCAGGTCTCATCTTTTGCCTGCCTGCTAGCCTGCCGCCGCTTCTTACAGAGACAGCCTGATAGGGCGGACGAGCATAGAGCGAACGGAGGTGACTACCTCCGGCTCGCCTTCTCTCTGCCTGTTTTTGCTAGCGTGAGGGAAAGAGCAGTCCGGCACACACGACGCTCAGTCCCAGATGCGCCTTGCTTCCACACCGCTATCTTTTGAGTGAGAGGATAGAAAGGAGGGGCAGCCGCTCCTCTACCCAGCTACTCGGTTCATTCATGCTCCGCCGGGGACAGGGAAGAGAAGAAGGCTGCTCAGTGATGCCCATGAAAGCACTGCTGCGCTCGGCACAGGCCGTCTACCGACCCAAACTTGGCTATAGCTGGCTCCTGCTCCTGATCCTGGTGATCTTGATGGGATCGTTGACCACCGCCTGTTCCAGCATGTTGGGCGGCAATACGCCTACTCAGCACGCCGCTACGACTCCTACCCCCGCTACTGTCGCCTTGAATCAGCTCCATTGGTGCGGCAAGCCTTCGATGCTATTCCGGGATGAAGGAGCCAGCGTCTCTCCAACAGCCGCCACCGCTACCGTTACTTCAACCACTACCCCAAGTGCTCAGGGCACCCCAACGAGTGGCCCGCGCACTCTCACGGATTGGGAACAGGTTCAATCCCTACTCGGCTTCACTGTCTACCTGCCCCCCCGCCTGCCAGCCCAGAGCTGTCTGGTGAGCGCGCTCGGGACGGTGCATGATCCAATCTTTGGCGGGAACTTCTCTATTTCCTACCTGTTGCCCGACGGAAGCGCTATTAGCCTTTCAGAGGCGCCGCATCGCAATCAGAAGTCCCAGTTTCAATGTACAGCTTCTTTGGTCACCCCTACCGCGGCGGCTCGCTCACAGACCAAGGCTACCCCAACGGCCAGGGTGAGTCCAACCCCAACACGCACACCGAATCAAATTTGTTCTGGTGTGCGCGGCGAGACCAGTATCGTTTTCTCCGCACCTGGTGACGAGCAAACGCTGAAACAATTTTTCGATTCCTTGCAGCCAAACGTCGCTTGGGTCCCTCTGGCTTGATCAGTTCCCTCACCGCTGCCAAGTAACATGGAGAAGCCAGATGGTGAGCCATTTGCTAGCTGCTACACACAGGCATACGAGTCTAGACGCAACTATCCACGGGAGATGCGCCACTCCAAGCAAAAAAGAAAGAGAGAGGAGAGCCACGCCCAATGGTTCTGTTGCGGATACGCCCTTCATCCAGGCAAAGAAAGGAAGCAGGAATCGTGCAGCGACTAAGCATGTGCTCTGACTGTGGGCAGCCTCGCGATCCGCAGGTGGACTTTTGTACGCCCTGCGGCGTTCCACTCCCCTCTGCAGCGGGAATAGCCGACAGTAAAGCATTGGGATGGGACAGGCACTCGGGGAAGCCAGCTCGCCCCGCTAAGATAGCTGATAGTTCTTTGCGGTGGTACTATAGCCCTCCTTACTCTGCAGGGACTTCTGGCCTGATCCATTCTTGGACTGCCTGGCCTCTTCTGGGGTTTCATTGGCCTCAAGGCGTTACAGTTCAGCCTGAGCCGCGGGCAGCGATAGGGGTCTCTCAAGGCCGCCTCTGCCCCCGCTCGACGCCCGGTGACTACTTCTGGTATAATGGCAACAGTTTTGCGAGTGCGCTAATTACTCCTGTGAGGTATACGAGGAGCACAAAAGCAAAGCCTACGTGCTAGCAAAGGGAGGAGATCTATTATGGATAAGTGCCCCCGTTGTGGTGCAGAAACGCGGCCCGGGGATCGCTTCTGCTTGAGTTGTGGTCAGCCGCTGCTTTCCTCCGCTCCTGCTTATGAGCAGGCCCAGGCCCCGCTTTCCGGGGGCGATGCGACTGTGCCAGCTCAGGATGAGTGGGGGCCTTCTGCTCCTGGCTCGCAGTCGTCACCTTCGCCCGGCGGAGGCTGGTCAAATGCTACTATTCCTGCCTCGCCAGCAGCTCCGACAGAGTTGTCGCCTTCGCCTGCCCAGTTAGCCCCCAGCCATGAGGCAGCAGTGGCCACTGCTGCACCGAAAATTCAAAACCCTGCTCGCTTTACCCTGAAATCGGAGAGCGGCGAGGTGATCCAGGAATATACCCTTGATAAGGAGGAGATTACTATCGGGCGTGCTCCAACGAGCGATATCCTCCTTTCTAAGGATAAGCTTACCTCACGTCGCCACGCTACGGTACGCTACGAGAATGGCCAGTATATCTTGCGCGATGAGCGGAGCGCAAACGGAACTTTCGTCAATGGACAGCAGCTTGAGGAGTTAGTTCCATACGTTCTAAAGGATGGTGATCATATCGGTATCGGTGAGCATGAATTGATCTTCCATGCTCCCGCTGCCAGCGTCGATGAGCTACCGACGATCAGTATCCAACCCAGCGAGCTGACCTATCGCACGCGCGAAGATAGCAACTTGACAGCCGCTGGCTCACTAGACCAGTTTGCGACCCGTAGCGAGGGTGAGCTATCTTCTGCAGGGACAGCCAGCAGTGGAGCCGTTTCGTCCGCGCCCCGCAGCAGCGATAGCAGCTCCGCTAGCGCCGCCGCAGTGGCTGAACCTGCCGCCGCAAGCCTGGCACGTGAGGCTGAACCCGCCGCCAGTGCTTCCGCTCCAGAAGGCGTTCAGGCTCCGGCTGCCAGTCCTGCCGATGGCGTAACCTTTAATCGCTTGACAAGCCTGCCTCTGCCCGCCCTGCCTGATATGTCGTCGCTTATGGCGGCTCTGGCCACGCTTGATGGCCAGGTCTCCGCTCTCCAAGAGCAGTTGAATGCGACACAGGAGGCCCTGCGCAATCATGAGGCCGAAATCGCTCAAACGGCTAATCAGTTGCGCGCCGGCGTGCGCCGTGTGGCTGAACGCATGGACCAGACCATCGCCGATGTGGCTCGCAGCCGCGAGGCCCTTGCCTGGTCTGAGCTGATCCAGTTGATGGAAGACGTAACGAACAACCCCCGCGATATCGAGTACGTGACACGCCTTGCCCGTAAAGCTCGCGAATTGAATAAGGTCTTCCAGATCCACCAGAGCGTACTCAACACGCTGGCAGAGTGTAATACTCTACTACGCGCTCTCATTGGAGAGGAACGCTAATCAGCAAAAATCTCATCTTATAGGAAGCATAAGACTGTTTCACAAAGATGCAGGAAGAGCACTATGACGCCATCGTCATCGGCGCTGGCTTGGGGGGCTTGCTCAGCGCCGCTCAGTTGCTGCAGCGCGGCAAAAGCGTAGCTCTGCTGGAGCGGCTTGATCACTGCGGTGGACGCTTTACGGCCAAAACCTTCAAAGGTGTGCAGGTCAGCACTGGCGCTGTGCATATGGTTCCCTTCGGCAGCAGCGGGGTGCTGGCCCGCACTCTGCGGCGTCTGCAAATCCCCCATCGTCTTCTCGACGCCGACGTTTTCGGCTCATTCCATGTGCACGGACGTCAGGTACGCGCTCGTGGCCTCCTTGGCGTCTACCGCTTTCTTGGTCCGCGCCAGTTCTT
This sequence comes from Thermogemmatispora sp., assembly GCF_019683755.1. GTDB lineage: Bacteria > Chloroflexota > Ktedonobacteria > Ktedonobacterales > Ktedonobacteraceae > Thermogemmatispora. Next base: position 10,381 of record NZ_JADGHT010000103.1, read on the forward strand.
TTGGTTCCTACGCCTGGGTTACCTGATGTTCCTGCGTCCGCTCCCCGCTGAGGAGCGAGACCTACCTTTCAGCTCCTGGCTGGCACGCCACATCAATGTCGAGCGCAACCGTGAGCTAGTGGCATTCTTCGAACGCATTGCCCGCTTTGCCCTTAGTCTGGAGCTGCATCAGGTTTCAACGGCTGAGGTCATTGCAACGACGAAGAATATGTTTCGCTACGGCGCGCCCGGCATTGTCGAGGGGGGCTGCGGCGCGCTGATAGCTGAGCTAGAGCGCCGCCTTCGCGAGCGAGGCGCCACGGTGCTACTGAGCCACGAGGCTCTGCAGATTTTGCAAGCCGAGGGGCGAGTGACGGGCGTACGCGTTCGTAACCGGGTGACTGGCAATGAGCTGTTGCTCCGCGCTCCCTTGGTGGTCAGCGATATCGGCCCTCGTGCTACTACGGCTCTGATCGAGAACCGCCAGGTGCGCCAGGCCGAGCTGCTGAAACAGCAGCGGCAGGTCGCCCAGACAGCTTCCCCTGCCGAGGGAGAAAGAGCAGCAAGCGCATCAGACAGTGCCTACCGCGAAGCAGTGGGGTTGAAGGTTCATGTACTGAGCGATGTTTCCCTCATCCCCCATCGCGGTATCATGTATTGTCTGGACACCCAGCGCATTGCTGGCATTGTCCAGCCAACGAACTGCGATCCCCGCCTTGCTCCTCCGGGCAAGCATCTGCTCATTACTCACCAGGTGCTCCAGAGTGATAATATTGAAGAGGAGAAGGCCCTGGCCATCGCCGACCTGCGTAGCCTCTTCGGCGAGACGTTTGAACAGCATTGCCGCATCCTCACGATGAGTGTCTACCGCGGCGAGTGGCCGGTGAATCGCTTGGCTCAGGGGAGAGATCTTTCGCCGGTTACTCCATTGCAGGGCCTCTTTCTGGTGGGTGACGCCGTTAAACCCAGTGGCTATTTGATGGTCGAGGGAGTAGCCCAGAGCGTGAATTATGTGCTGGATCTCCTCGATGCCATCGAGCGCGATGAGGCGGTCGGCCCACTTGGGGCCCCTCGCTTGCCTGCGACCGTTGTCGCTGGCAAGCATCCGAGCTGGTTAGACTGGCTTCCCTTTGGACGCGGGCGGGGACGCTCACGCTCAAGCTGCGCTGAACGCCCTCCTTCTCGCTTGAACGCCCTGCGCTGGTTATGGACGGCCCCGGGCAATGCTCGTAAGCAGGTAAGGAGACCTCTTTATCCATGACGGATGCTGCCAAGACTGCTCCCTATTATTTGATCCGCGGTGGTACCCCTCTCCACGGTGAGGTCACGGTCAGCGGCGCCAAGAATGCTGTTACAAAGATGACCATCGCCTCACTGCTGACAGAGGAACCCTGCACGCTGCGTAACGTGCCCCTTATCGGTGACCTCTATCTGACGCTGAGCCTCTGTCAGGAGATGGGTTCTGAGGTGATGCTCAATGAGCAGGAGCATACACTCTCAATCAGAACCCCAGCTATCCATTCGACTTCGGTCTCAGCGACAATCGGCGGCCTGAACCGTATGGCGATTCTGACGGTCGGCCCTTTGCTGCATCGCTGCGGTGAAGCCGATATCCCTTTGCCTGGCGGCGACCGCATCGGTGCGCGCCCCATCGATTTTCACCTGAACGGCTTGCAGCAGATGGGGGCAACGATCGTAGAGCTGGGCGGTCGCTACTATATGAGGGCACCCCGCGGCCTCCACGGCGCTACTATCCGCTTGCCTTTTCCTAGTGTGATGGCCACCGAGAATTTCTTGATTACGGCTTCGCTGGCCCGGGGTGTGACGATCATCGAAAATGCCGCGCTCGAACCAGAGATCATCGACCTGATCAAGTTTCTCCAGAAAATGGGCGCCATTATTGAGCAGAAGGTAGACCGCCGCATTGTGGTCGAAGGGGTGCAGCGCCTACGCGGGGCCCGCCATACGCTTCTGAGCGATCGCAATGAGGCGGTGTCGCTGGCTATCGCCGCTTACTTGACGAAAGGCGATATTTACCTGCGAGGGGCCCAGCAGGACACATTGTTGACTTTCTTGAATACGCTGTCCAAAATGGGTTTGCGCTTCGAGGTGGAGGATGAGGGCATCCGCTTTATCGGAGATGATCGCCCTCCCCCTCCTATCGCTCTGGAAACGGATGTCCACCCAGGCTTTATGACTGACTGGCAACAGCCTTTTACGATTCTGCTGACCCAGGCCGATGGGATCTCGGTGGTGCATGAGACAATCTATGAGGATCGCTTCGGCTATACCCATGCCCTGAAAACAATGGGGGCCCATATCGGCCTCTATACGAAGTGCCTGGGTGAGGTACCCTGTCGCTTCCGCGAGAAACAGTATTTGCATAGCTGCGTGGTTCGTGGTCCCACCCCTCTGAGCGCCGCTCGCCTGGATATCCCCGATATCCGCGCCGGCTGCTCCTATATTCTGGCCGCTCTCTGCGCCGAGGGAACCTCTGAGGTGCATGGCGTGGAGCATATCGAGCGTGGCTATGAGCGTCTGGATGAGAAGCTACGCACCCTCGGGGCCCAGCTTGAGGTGATCCGCCCTTCAGGAGAGGACGATAGGCTGGATGCTCTCGCCTAGCTCCGTCAGACTCCTGCTTAGCTCTCACTCTCACCCTCTCGCCCCACTCTTGGCCACCCTTCTGCCAGGCTCTCCGCTAGCTCCTTCCTCACTCTCTTGACAGAGGCCAGCAGAAAGGCTATACTTTCCAATGTGTTGAATGAGTGATTACTCATTCAAAGAATCCAGCCACTCGTTCCAGTTCGAGCGGGCTGAGATCAAGGCGGCCCCGAGTAGAGGACGTTATCCTACCTACCCGCCACCTTATCAGGATGAGCCGATGCCACGCAGTGAGCAAGCAAACCAGCAGATCCGCGATGAACGCCGGCGGCAGATTTTACACGTAGCCGCCGAGATCTTTGCCCGCCGCGGCCTGGCGGAAACACGCAT
>NZ_JADGHT010000104.1 GCF_019683755.1 Thermogemmatispora sp.
GGGATGTCCGTTGTAATTGTGTGTACTGAGCTATGTCTATTCTGAAAGGGGCCTTCATCCTGTGAACGCGCAATCTCTGACCCTTATTCTTGGAGCTACTCCCGGTGGGGGCAACCTGCTGACAACTCTGCAGAACGCCCTGGGGCTTATTATCAGTTTTTTTCTCGCGTTTTTCTTCGTTTTCTGGATAAGTTTGATCATTTGGACATTTCGCGATATTCGCTCCCGCTCCCAGGATCTGGCCACGCAGGTCATCGCGACTTTGCTGGTGGCGGTCTTTAATGTGGGCGGGTTGCTGATCTACTTGATTCTGCGCCCTCGCCAAACACTTGCCGAGATCTATGAGCGCCAGCTAGAGGAGGAATCGCTGCTGGCAGAGATGACCGAGCGCCAGACATGTACCAATTGCCACGCTCGGGTGGAGTCGGATTTCCAGATCTGCCCGTCCTGTGGGCAGAAGCTTAAGCGGCCTTGCCCGAAGTGTGAGCGCCTCCTTGAGCTGCGCTGGTCGTTCTGTCCCTACTGCGCTACCAATTTGATGGCCATGCCAATGCAGGGCATGCCCAGCGTCCCAGGCGTCTCTGGTGTGCCAGGCGTACCTTCCATGCCAGGTGTTGCTGGCATGCCCGCCAATCAGCCGCCGGGTGTCCCAATGAGTGGCCCGCTGAGCGGCAACCGCTTCTAGCTCTGGCTTCTTCGTTCCTGCGTAAACTTATTGCTCGCTGTGCTGGCTTTGCTGCCGGCTGACTGATTGAGCGAGCATGTGATTGATTGCTGGCGACGGCCGCTGATACGACGGTCCATGCTGGCTTTGGCTCCAGTGCCAGATGGCCTCGTTGGTTTGTCTTTGTCGCTGGTCTGTCTGGCACCTCTCCCCTGTACGGTGAGCGCTGCGCTGGCTCCCAGGCACTAGCTCGGTATTCCCTGCCTTGCTGCAAGCTGGTGACTAGCGATGAGCCGCCTGTCCGGTTTGCTGACCAGGCCAGACGGCTCTTGTATTTTTGTTGTCTCTATCTCTGGCTTATGTCACCTGGCAAGCAGGAAGTGAATAGCGTCGCTCCTTCAATGCCTGTGAGCTTTTCTGCTGTCGCACCGCTCGCCTGGCCTGGCAGCATGGATACGCTGGCGGGGCGCTCAGGCGCTCAGTTCACCTTCCCCCCGGGGCTGCTCGATCCGCCGTGAGCACTGTATGGCAGATGGCAGGTGGTGAGCATCTCAAGAGGCCAAGAGGTTCGCTGCTAAGGCTCGCTCTGAGTTGGGCACGGCTGGTCTGGAGATGCGCTCTGGCTAGGGTCAGCCACTTTGTTCGCTGTTCGGCCAGAACTGCTCAGCCTGCTGCTGGCGGTAGATGGACGGGGCCGATGAAGCGAGAGATGAGGGCAGCTTTGACTTTCTATGGTGGTCAATCTGTCCGTCTTTGATTGGCTCGCAGCCTTGCATGTGATATAATAAGAGAGACACCAAAGGGTAACTTCGTTACCACATTGGCTTCTCTCTTTCAGAAAGAACGTATAAGCAGCATAACAGCTGTGATCTTTTCCTCACAGAGCCTGTCTCCTCGTCCTGGTCAGCACGCAGGTGCTTGAGACCGCCAGGCGCACAGCTCCGTACGACGATGCGCAATCAGACATGGATGGCGCCGCGCTGACTGTGCCCTGTAACCCGACAGACCAGGAGGTAGGCGTAGGAAGAGAGCGGCAAAACAGGCGAGCAGCAAGATTTGATAGCGCTTGCCTGTTCGTCTCCCTCTGTTCAGCCTGGCTGGCAGACGACGATCGGTCTGGATGTAGCGGCAGTGAGCAAGCGAGCAGGCAGGTCAGTGGTGAAGCTGATGGAGGGATGAGCGGCTGGTTGGCGCCGCTATCTGTCTATGCCCTGATGCCTCGCGTCGGCTAGAGCCGGCTGACCGAGAAGCAGACGAACGGCAAGCCAGGCTGCGCTGCAAGCGCTGAGCAGAGCTGCTTGCCCATTCTTCAGAGAGTGACCTGAGCTGAGGCATCAGGTCCGCCATGCAAGGCTCATCGCTGGCCCAGTCCTCGCGCTCTCGGTCGAGATGAGTCTTCAGGCTGTGCTATCTATTGAGAGTGAGAGTGGCCTCTTGGCTCTTTTTCTATAAAGAGAAGGCTGTTAGCGTTAAAGGAACGTGCAGACCCTATGGCAAAAGCAAGAGAAACTCTGGCAGCAACGGCTGAGCAGGTAGCTGGTGATGGCGCGCTCTCCAAGGAGAAACTCAATGGCTCCAAGGCGGCGCGTGGTAGCGTCAGCAGCGGGGAGTACAATGAGCAGCATATCCAGATCCTCGAAGGTCTGGAGGCGGTGCGCGTCCGACCCGGTATGTATATCGGGTCGACTGATCAGCGTGGCCTTCACCACCTGATCTATGAGGTGGTTGACAATAGCGTCGATGAGGCGATGGCCGGATTCGCCGATACGGTGACAGTGACGATCCACGCCGATGAATCCGTGACGATCGAGGACAATGGGCGTGGTATTCCTGTGGAAAAGCATCACCAGCGCCCTGAGATGTCGACGCTGGAAGTGGTGATGACGATCTTGCATGCCGGCGGCAAGTTTGGCAGTGGGGTCTATCAGTTCAGCAGCGGCCTGCACGGCGTGGGTGTCTCAGTGGTCAATGCCCTATCAGAGTGGTGCGAGGTAGAGGTGAAGCGCGATGGTCGCCGCTATCGCCAGCGCTACGAGCGCGGCGTCGCCGTCACTCCGGTAGAGGATCTGGGACCGGCTGAGGGCCACGGCACTAAAACCACTTTTCTCCCTGATCTCCAGGTCATGGAGACTCGCGACTATAACTTCGATATCCTGGCCCAGCGCTTCCGCGAGATCGCCTATCTCAACCGCGGCTTGACTATCTCTCTCCGCGATGAGCGCACCGATCGCGAGGTCACTTTCTACTTTGAAGGCGGCCTCGTCTCCTTCGTCCGCTACCTTAATAAGAACCGCAATTGCCTGCAAAGCCGTCCCGTTAGTATTGTGCGCGAGGTCGACCAGGTGAAGGTTGAAATCGCGCTCCAGTATAACGATAGCTGGAATACGACGGAGTTCTCTTTCGCTAACGGCATCAATACCGTGGACGGCGGTATGCATATCACTGGCTTCCGCAGTGCTCTGACGCGCACGCTGAATGATTATGCCCGTAAAATGGGCTTTCTTAAAGAGAAGGAGAGCAATCTAACCGGTGAGGATGTGCGCCAGGGTTTGACCGCGGTGGTCAGTGTGAAGCTGCCCAACCCTCAATTTGAGGCGCAGACGAAGGCCAAGTTGAATAATGCTGAGGTGCGTCCGATCGTCGAGGCAGTGACGGCGGAAATGCTCTCGGTCTATCTGGAGGAGACTCCTTCGGAGGCGCGGGCGATCATTGAGAAGTGTTTGACCTCGGCACGGGCTCGTGAGGCGGCACGCGCGGCTCGCGAGCTGGTTCAACGGAAGAATGCGCTCGATACAACTCTCCCGGGAAAGCTGGCTGACTGTACCGAGCGTCGTCCCGATCGCTGCGAGCTGTACCTTGTCGAAGGCGACTCCGCTGGCGGCTCCGCCAAGCAGGGCCGCGATCGCCATTTTCAGGCCATCCTTCCTCTGCGCGGCAAAATTCTGAACGTGGAACGCGCCCGCCTGCAGAAGATGCTGGAGAACGAGGAGGTCAAGAATATTATCACTGCCATCGGCGTGGGCATCGGCGAGTCTTTCGATAAGTCAAAGCTGCGCTATGGACGCATTGTGATTATGTGCGATGCCGATGTCGATGGGGCCCACATTCGCACATTGCTCTTGACCTTCTTTTTCCGCTATATGGAGCCGCTGATTACGGACGGTCACCTCTATATCGCTCAGCCACCCCTCTACCATGTGAAAATGGGCAAGGAGGTGCGCTACGCCTATTCGGATGAGGAGCGCGATGCCCTGATCGCTGAATACAAGGCAAAACACAATGGGAAAGAGCCGGAGGTTGGACGCTATAAAGGCTTGGGTGAGATGAATCCCGAAACGCTCTGGGAAACAACGATGGACCCCGCCCGCCGTACGATCCTGAAGGTGACTATTGAGGAGGCCGTGGAGGCGGATCGCGTTTTCAATATGCTGATGGGCGACGAGGTGGCTCCTCGTAAGCGCTTTATTGAGAGCCACGCGAAAAACGCCGAGCTGGATATCTAGAGCAGCGTGCCCTAGATACCTGTTGCTATGCTTAGGCCTGCTTTGCTGCACAGTCCCGGACTTATTGCCTTTGTCTGTTGATGGTGCTTCCTCCCCCGCTGGCTTATCTCTCCAGGCCGGCGTGGGGAGGTCAGGCACGCCCCGTTTGCCTGTTGTCCCTCTCCTACCTTTCGGAGTTGGATAGCCGGATAGCAATCACTTAGGTAGCCTTCCTTCTCGGGTGCTTGCCTCATTGCCGGCTAGCCGAGCCACCGTGCTCCTGTCTGTTTGTCTCTCTGTCTACCTCTCTGCCCGCTGGTGCTCTGCTCGCCCCAGGCCAGCTACCACTAGAGGTGGCACGCCCAACAGGTTTTTCCCCAGCCTGCGCGCCCCTCTCTATTGGTCAACACAGTCACAGAGCCGGAAGAAACAGAGGAGACCAGTTTTTCGCTGGTCTCCTCTGCTCTGCTTTTCTTCCGGTTCTCTGCGACCGCGACGCCCCCACACAGGCTTAGGGCTGAGCGACCACGGCTTCGGTGCGCTCCCCACCAGCGGCGGGAGGCGTCGGCTTCTGGTTGAAGCGCTCTTTGATATCCTCGACCAGCACATAGAGCGTGGGAACCAGCAGGAGCGTCAACATGGTCGAGGAGGTCAGACCGCCGATGACCACGATGGCGAGGTCCCCCGAGATCAGCAGGCTGTCACCGCCTCCGATGCCGAGGGCCATCGGGATCAAGGCCATCACGGTGGCGAGGGCTGTCATCAAGATGGGACGCAGGCGTCGACGTCCGCCCTCAATGACTGCTGTGCGCGCGTCCATGCCTCGCGCCCGATATTGGTTCACAAGATCGATCAGGACAATGGCATTGGTGACCACAATGCCAATCAACATCAGGAAGCCAAAGAGGGAAGAGATGCCGATCGGCGTGCGTGTAGCCGCTGCCAGGATCAGGGAGCCAACACCAGCGAAAGGAATGGCGATCAGCAGGATCAGCGGCTGTACCAGGCTACGGAAGGTGGCCACCATGACAATGTAGACCAGGGGGATGGCCACGAGCAGCACAAAGTAGAACTGCTGCAAAGCCTGATTCTGTAGCGAAGTATTGGTACCCAGGCTGGCGCTTGCACCCGCCGGCAGGTGCAGACTGTTGATGCGCTTCTCTACGTCGTGGGTTACTGCTCCTACATTGTCAATAGTAGCGGTCAATGTAATGGTGGCTGTGCGCGTGCCATTGAGATGCGAGATCTGAGTCGGCCCGTTGACCTGGCTGACGGTGGCAATATCCCCCAGGCGCACGCTACCTGAGCCGGTCGGTAGCTGGAGATCACGCAGTTGCTGCAGGCTCGTCGGCTCCGCACCCAGCTTGAGGTCGACATCCTGCTGCACCCCATTGAGGGTCACATGGGTTACAGTAGTGCCGTTGTAGACCATCTGTAGTAGCTGCCCTACCTGCACCGCCGTCAGACCGTGGGCCAGAGCCTTTTGTGGATCGACGTGAACGTCAATCAGGGGCACCGCCGAGGAGAGGTCACTGCTGACGTCGGTTGTATTGGGTGTAGTGGCTACTGCGTCATAGACCTGCTGGGCAGCCTGACGCAGTGTCGTTTCATCCGGCGCCTGTACGGTAATGTCAACAATGTTGCTGTTGCTGGTCTGTAAGAATGTGAAGGTGCCGACTCCCTTCAATCCTTTGAGGCGGTCTCGGACAGCTTGCTGCACTTGATTGAGATCCGCGCTGGACTTGACGGTGACGATATAGTTGGCGCTGCCGCCACTGGAAGCCCCCGGGCCAAGGTTGAGTAAGGAGTTACCACCGCCACCAATGGTGACCTGATAGGCCTGGATGTCGGGGATGGTGCTGAGGATGTTCTCGACGGGCCGCGTCGCCGCATCGATACGGGCCAGGCTGGCCGTAGGCTCCAGCTTCTGGCTAAAGCGGAAGGAGGTCGCTCCCTGATTCCCAAACACATTGACGGGCAGCAACGGGAAAAGCGCACAGCTAGCGAGGAAGAGCAAGAGAGCAACCACCAGGGTAATGGTCCGATGGCTGGTGACCCAGCGCACTAGCGGCACGTAGCCGCGCTCCAGAAAGCTGGGCTTTTCTTGAGGCAGATCACTCCTGCGCTGAGCTTTCTCCGCCGGGCTCTTGAGGAACCAGTAGGCCAATACGGGGATAATGGTTAGAGCTACTAGCAGGGAGGCCAGTAGCGCTACCGTGACCGAGAAGGCTAGCGGGTGGGCATACTCGCCAACAATGTCGCCAATAAAGGCCAGTGGTAGAAAGACGCAGACAGTGGTGAGTGTTGAAGCGGTGACAGCGGTGGCTACTTCCTTGACTCCCGCCAATACGGCGGTGCGTTTGTCTTCCCCTCCGCGCAGATGGCGATAGATATTTTCAAGAACAACAATAGAGTCGTCAACGACACGCCCGACGGCGATGGTCAGCCCTGAGAGCGTGAGCAGGTTAAGTGAGTAGTCTCCTAGCCAGAGGCAGATCAGGGCGATGACGATCGAGAGTGGGATAGAGATCGCCGTCACCAATGTAGAGCGCACCGACAGCAGGAAGACCAGTATGACCACGACGGCAAAGAGAGCACCAAGCAGGCCCTCGCGCGCCAGATCGCGAACCGACTCCTGAATGTAGGGAGCCTGGTCGCTGACTACGGTGATGTGAGCGTTATAGCCAAGCTTGCGCTCCAGGTCAGGGATCTGCTTGTTGACGTCCTGGGAGATAGAGACAACATTGCCATCATTGGTCTTGGTGATCGCAATGCCCAGGCTGGGCTTGCCATTGGTACGCGTGAGAGTACTCGAGGGCGCGAGATCTTCCTTGACCGTGGCAACATCGCCAAGCTTAATCGGTTTCAGCGTGATTCCTGCGCCAGCAGCAGCGCCGGCGCTGGGATTAAGCTGCTGTTGCAAGGCGGCAGCGCTGCTGGTAGCACCAGTAGCACCGGCACCCGTGAGGCTGGAGGCACTGGCACCGCTCGGATATTGACTCTGCTGCGGCAAGAGCGCTTGCTCGCCGACTACCAGGTTCTTGAGGTCGTCCAGCGAGCCAAGGGTGTTTCCAACGCGTACCGAGAGCGTCTGATCACCCGAGGTCTGTTGACCAGCCGGCAGGGTCAAGTTATTGGCCTGGAGCACCTGCTCAACCTGGTTGACACTGAGATTGTAGCGCTGGAGCTTCTTAGGATCGAGCGTGATGCTGACAATTTGCTGACGCACACCCGTGACACTGACATTAGCGACACCGTCGATCCCCTGCAGGGCCGGCACCACAATCTGTTTGAGACGCACCGCAAGGTCCTGCTGGTCCTGGTCTGAGCTGACAGCCAGCATGATAATCGGCACGTCAGCAAAGTCGTACTGCTGGACCTGTGGAGTAACGTTCGATGGCAGACTGGACTGGGCCTTGCTGATCTCTTCGCTGATGGTTTGCTGGGCCCGATCGAGGTCAGTGCCGAAGTTGTAGTAGATAGTGATCACCGACAGCCCCTGACTGGACTGCGAGGTGATGCGCTGCACACCAGGGTTTCCCTGGAAATTGCTTTCTAGAGGATCGGTGACGTCTTGCTCTACCTGGGCTGGGGCTGCCCCGGGATAGGGCGTGATAACCGAAATAGCCGGATAGACAAGCGATGGCAGTAACTCTTGCTTTAACAACGGGATGATATATCCTCCTAACAGGAGCACTGCTACGGTGGCTAAGGCCACCACACTCCTGTTAGCCATGCTCAATTTCGCAAGGCGATGCATACTGTTCTCTCGTACCCTTTCTGATCCGGTTCCAGGAAGATCTAGAACGGTGTAGTTTCGAAATGTTTTTACGATCGGCCCCGGCCTCCGGTTACAGCCTCCTTGCAGAGGTCATAGTTAGAAAAGGCATCGGTCGGGCAGGAAGGAGATCACTTTTCTCTCTATAAGGGCTGACAGGCCAGCAGCTCTGAGCGGCAGGTCTGGCAAGCCAAGCAGGACGGCGGTGAACCTCATTGGCTGTATGCCGTCGCTGCTTTGGACACGATCGGCAAATGCCACGCCCGGCTTCTTCTCCTCAAACGATGCAAACAGACAGCGTTTAGGTAGAGGAAACGGTCTATTCCTCCTAACAAAAAATGGAGTTGCAGCTATCACCATTACACATAGAGCTGAGACAAAGGAGGCAGCAGCGATGTTCTGTCCTTTCTGTGGGGTCCCTCTACCGCCGGAAGCACGTTTCTGTCCGCTTTGTGGTCATATGGTGATCTTGCCAGGGAGTGACTGGCCTCAGGAAGAAGAGAATCGCACCGAACTGGCCGGCACGCAGCTTACTCCTGAGCATAGCGGTTTGGTGCCGCCGGCAATGGAGTCGATCGCTCCGCCGCCTCCTGGCTTTGGTGCTCCAGTCGAACCAGCCCCCGAGACGAGAAGCGAGCAGGTACTACCGCGGCGCGCGCTCCTTATGGGAGCAGGAGGGCTGATCCTACTCGGAGGAGGTTTGACACTGGCTTTGCTGCACACCCTCTCAAAGGTCTCTCCTTCGCAGGGGGCCTTACCCAGAAGCACCGCCAGGGTTGGCATAGCTGGGCATCCGACATCTCCTTCCTCCCCTCTCCCAGCGTCTACCGCATCACCCTCAGCCAGCCCTTCACCAACCCCCAGCCAAACAGCCACTAGCCCCACAGTGCAAGTCAGCGCGGCGGGGAGCCTTGTAGTGCGCTATACGGGGCATCACGGCTATGTCTACTGTGCCGCCTGGTCACCAGACAACCAGCTTGCCGCCACGGGCGGACAGGATGGGACAGTCCAGATTTGGGAGCCGCTCACGGGGCGACCTGTGCTCATTTGGAATAGCGGGAACCCGCAGCAGGAGATCTATGCGCTAGCCTGGTCTCCTGATGGGCACTATCTGGCCTTTGGAGGCCAGGACCATCAGGTCTACATTGGTGAGATCAAAAGCGGCGCCCTTCTCCTTAGCTACAGCGGTCACAGCCAACCTATCTATGCCCTAGCCTGGTCTCCCGACAGCCAGCAGGTAGCTTCTGGCAGCGGCGACCGCACCGTTCAGGTCTGGAATACGAGTGACGGTAGCACCGTCCTCACCTATGTCGCCCATCAGGACACCATCCGTGGTCTGTCTTGGTCGCGTGTTACCCGATTGCTTGCTTCCTGCTCGGAGGATAGTACCGTGCGCATTTGGCAGCCTTCCACTGGGACGACGCTTACCACCTGCCTTGGTCACCAGGGGGGAGTCTTAAACCTGGATTGGGCCCCCGATGGGCAGCGAGTGGCCTCTGGAGGACGTGACGCCACGGTTCGTATCTGGCAAGCTGCCACAGGCAATCAGGAGCTGATTTATCGTGGTCATCAGAACCGCGTGTGGAGCGTGGCATGGTCGCCCGATGGAAGGCGTCTGGCCTCAGCAGGCAAGGACGGGACTGTCCAGATCTGGGAAGCGAGCAGCGGGCGTCAATTGCTGATTTATCGCGGGCACAGTGACACCGTCTGGTCGGCCTGGTGGTCACGCGATGGGCGGCTGATCCTTTCCTGCAGCAACGACGGCACCGCTCAGGTCTGGTCTGCTCCACCAGCGTGAGGAGCGCCTCTCAAGCCGACGGCGGTGACAAGGCTTACTCACCAGAGCAGCGCTACGGCCCACGCATGCAGTAGGGGCAAAGGTCCCCAGCTTGCTCTGCCAGAGCCTGTCACACCGTCGGCTGGCAGATCTGACTGGCTGCGACTGGTTGCCCGGCTTGGGCGCTCTTATTCCACGCGGACGAGCAAAGCCAGGCAGGCAGTAAAGCCGTGAAGGAAAGGGCGACCATCAACCGGTCCAATTTCGCCACTACAGAAGAGACCAACGAGAGGGAGAGGGCCAAGATAGTGCTCGACTGCCTCAGCGTCATGATTGGGGGTGTCGAAGAGATTCATACCGCGCCCGTTGCAGGTGCACAGGATGATCGCCACCGGCTCGCGGTCTCCTAGTTCCTCACGCGCTCGCTCTAAGGTATCACGCAGATCCATATCGGCAGTGCTGGCATCGCGCATCTGGAACTGGATGGTTTGGCCTACACGCGGCATAGCCCCGATAGCCAGCCCACCGCTGAGTCGGTCGACCCCAATCAGGGGACGGACCAGAAAGCTACCGCGGCCAAAGCTTTCACGATACTCATTAGCAGCCAGACCAACGAGCAGATTATGGCGAGCGCGGCGCTGCAAGAACGGCGGTAGCTCCTGCAGGGTTTCCAGGAGCAACTCATAAGCTGGACGATTGGAAATGGTCTCGACAAGGTTACCACGGACACTAGTGATGGTCCAGGGTTCGCCAATTGGTTCACAGCCCTGCGAGACCAGAGGCAGAATCGTGTAGGAGCCACCAATGGCCAGGCCGACGCCGCCCTCACCAAAAACATCACCGTTGCGAAAGACAAAGGTACGCTGGAGTAAGGGATGGGCCGAGGCCAAACCGCCCACCATCGGACAATGAGGGAAAGCTCTCGCCAGCCCTTCCAAGAGAGCTTCACTATCGAGGCGGAAAGGATCAGCAAAGATCAGCCAGGCGTTGACCTCTTCAGGTAACAGCCCCAGGCGCGTATGCCACTCTTCGGCCCGCTCACATTCCTCGACCAAGGCCTGTGTAAAGCGCACCACGCGCAGCCGCGCACCCGGTAGCTGCAGCGTCATCAGCGCCAAAGCGGGTGTTTCCTCCAGCTCCTCACCTTGTCCAATGACACCCTGGCCAGAGCAGCCGATCAGCAGTCGTACCCCGCTCTCCTCATAGGCGCGCCGCACAAGTTCAGGAAACGATTCTGCATAGAGGCCACTGGCGAAGAGAATCGCTAGATCGCTAGGACCTTTGACACGCGCGAGGGCACGAGTCAGGGCTCGCTCCCAGCGTGCATCTTCGACCAGCGTTCCCCGTACAAGGGGCTTTTCCTCAACCGCATTCATACTCGCTCCCCCACGCTTCGTTTCTTCCGCGCTCATGCCGTTGTCCTGCTTAGCAGGTACTCAGCTAGCCAGCTAGGCTAGCCTCGGCCCGGCAGATGAATTCCACTTCATTGCCGTCGGGATCATCCACATACATGGTGCGACTGGCCAGCACAGGATGTCTGCCACTGCGCGGCTGATAGCCAGCCTCTACCAGGGCTGCGTATTGGGCATCAAACTCCTCTTCCGGCAACTCCAAGGCCAGATGATGGAGCTGATAGCCTGCCGGTTTCGCTTTGATTTCCTCGCTCTTGGGCACCAGCACAATCATCTGTGGAATGCCGGCTTTGCCTTCGCCAACCTTCAAAAAGACATTGGGTAGACCCGGCGGGGAAATCACCTCGAAGCCCAGCAGATCCCGATAGAAATGCAGAGCCTTTTCTTTGTCCGCCGTCCAGAGCACAATTTCAGCAATGCCGACAATATGTTTCATCTGGAACCCCTATTCGCCGACTGCTTTGTTCCCTTCCTGAGCACTCTGCCAGGGACAGAGAAGAGGGCAGAGCCGTCACCGCAGTGTGAAGAGCAAAGGAAGGGGTCTCCTCCTTTTCTACTCCCAACGATGATAGTATCGCACACGCAAGAAGGCCCCGGCAACAGCAAGAGAAGCATAGCGAGCCGGGAAGCAGGAGCGCGACCAGGTAGGGTCGAGGTGCATGGCGCAAGCCAGGACCTGTCAGATGGTGAAAGTGGCTGGAGCGCACCACAGCCATGTCCCGTGGCTGGGAATGGACAGGCTGCAGCACGCTCGGGCGCTCAGGCTCCGGTTTGATTAGTGGCGACGAGGATTGCGCGGGCGATAATCCAGCGCCCCCTCAAAAGTAACCATTGTCACCAGCGAGGCATCGGAGAGGCGTGAGCGAATACGTTCATCGATGGCCTGCAAGCCGCGTGGATTGGCCGTGATCACCGTTGGATAGCGCAAATTGTAGCGATAGTTGAGCAACTGGAAGAGTTTCTCATTGGCCCAGGGCGAGCTTTGCTGAGCCCCCAGGTCATCGAGTACGAGCAGCTCTGCCTCGCGCATACGTGCAAAGAGCTGATCGTAGACTTCAGGTGCCTCGGGAGCGAAGGCAGCGCGCAAGTGATCCAGCAGATCAGGCACGGTAGCAAAGAGCACCAGCGAGCCATTCTCCAGGCAGAGATTGGCGATGGCCGCCGCCAGATGCGTTTTGCCGCAGCCATTAGGCCCCACCAACAACAACCAGCCATCAGGTTCGCGCGCATATTCTAGCGCCATCTGATAGGCCTGACGCACACCAGGCACCGTATAGTTAAAATTCTTAAAACTTTTATCGCGGAACGCTTCGAGATTAGACATACTGCGGAGCTGCTGGCGCCGACGCTCCTTGAGGTCGGCCTCCTTGCACTCGCAAGGAATGGGCTTGCCGAAATGCGGATGGCCAAAGGGCACATCCAGACGCAGATAGCCCGCCCCCTTACACTTAGGACAGATGGGGCGCTGGGAGCCAAAAGGAGCCGGTAGTGTCGAGCCACTGGGAGCAGCAGTTTCCGCAGTCCCCTGGGTCTGCCGCTCGCGTCCTGGTGTTTGGCGGGTTTGACGCAGCCGCAAGGTCTCTTGAAACTGTGTAAAGGCAGGGTCGGCGAGAGCATTGGAGCGCAAGGGCTGCGTGACACGTTGCTGACGAGCCGCCGAAGGGGCGCCAGCAGCCGAGAGCGCTAGCCGATCATGAGGCAGCAGCGAAGCACGCTCACGCTGTGAACATGAGCGCGTTGGCACAGGCAGCGCGCTAGCAGCCACTGATCGCGATCTGGCGGGGCGAGCAGTGGCCTCCAGCAACTCCTGTTCATCCTCCCAATCTCCGTAGCGCATCCCTCCCTCATCATCGTCCTCCTCATCTTCCCAGACTTCATCGTCGGAGAGAGCGTCACCTCTCAAGACCGGTAGGTAATCGTCGGCCCGATAGTAGTAGTCGCGCGCACGCGGCGGCAGAGACGAAGCCGGGAGATTCCGACTCCGACGCGCCCCATAGAGGCGCTCGCCCTGACGCCCTGGCAGCCGGCTTGGACGCGAGAGCGAGGCATCGCTTTCTAGTGCCAGGGTATCTGTCAAGACGTTGGTCAGCGCGTCGGGTCCAGGCACCTCAGTCACTTCAACGTGCCCGCGCGACGAGCGCCCAGGACGCGATAGCGCCTGATTGAGAGCCGCCGCCTGCTCGGGCAAAGGCCCGCCTGTCGTATGCTCCCCGCGCTCGCGCTGCAGTGTTC
>NZ_JADGHT010000105.1 GCF_019683755.1 Thermogemmatispora sp.
GGCTAGCGCTGCGCTCCTATGGGTCAACTGGAGAGATCTCCCCGGAGTGCACGCCGCTCCTGTATGTGCTATCCATATAGCTGGAGTGATAGAGCAAGGTAAGACGTTGTGAAAACGAAATCGCAAGGAAGGTGAAAGAGTCTCATGCGACCTGATGCCCTGGCACGTTTCCTTTCCGGTCTAGTGAGTCGGCGCCTCATGATGAGTACGATGATCTGGGGGCCACCTGGCATCGGTAAATCCAGCATTGTTGCCCAAACGGCACGCAGCCACGGTCTGGAGCTGATCGACCTCCGTCTCTCACAGCTGGCCCCTACCGATCTGCGCGGTTTGCCCGTGGCCGAGGAGGGTACTGCCCGCTGGTATCCGCCCGAGTTTCTACCGCGCTCGGGTCAGGGCATTCTCTTTCTCGATGAGCTGAATCTGGCCCCGCCAACCATCCAAGGCATCGCCCAGCAGCTGATTCTTGATCGGCGCGTCGGCAACTACACCGTTCCTGAAGGCTGGTTTATCTGGGCCGCTGGCAACCGCAAAGAAGATCGGGCCGCCGTCTTTGACATGCCGGCTCCACTGAGTAATCGTTTCATTCACCTGTTTGTCGAGCCGAACTTTGATAGCTTCAAGGCCTATGCGCTGGAGCAGGGCATGCATGAGCATCTCTTGGCCTTTCTCGCCTTCCGTCCGGAATTGCTGCACAAGCTTGATCCTCAGCAGCCAGCCTGGCCCTCTCCACGCACCTGGATGATGGCCGATGCACTCTACAAGGCCGGACTTGATATCGCCCCGGCAGTTGGTCAGGGGGCCGCTGCCGAGTTTGAAGCCTTCATGGCTCTCTATGATCGCCTCCCCGATGTCGAGGCCATTTTGGAGGGCGAAGGTGAGCACATCGCTTTCCCTGCTGAGCCATCGTTACGGTACGCCATTACTACTGCTTTGGCGACGCGGGCCTCAAGCCTGCAGCAGTGCTACGAGGCATTTGTCTGGATGAGCCGTAAAGCCCCGCCGGAATGGGTTCAGCTCTTGGCCACCGATCTTTTCCGCCTGCTGCGCGCGCGCAATGAACTGGGTAAGCTGGCCGCCCTCATACAGCGTAATCAGCAGCTACAGCAGCTGTTCGCTGAATATATGGAACTGCTCAATCAACAGCAGTGAACGCAGGAGAGACCACACGCTGACTACAGCCACAGGCCGTCAGCGCTCAGCAATCGCCTGAGTCAGCTCGCTCCAAGGAGGAAACACTATGCCCGAGCGCAACGATACGCAAAAGCAGATTAGCGCTGCTATTCTTCAGTTGCGTCTTCGACAGCCGTTCTTCGCCACGTTGAGCCTCTTTGCTCAGATCAGAGTGAGCGAGAGCGTCGATACGGCCATGACAGACGGGCGCAGCATTATCTTTAATCCAACTTTCTGGCAGAAGCTGACGCCTGCCGAACGCCTGGGAGTGCTGACCCATGAGGTGCTCCATGTCGCTCTGCAGCACGTGCCACGCCGTGGTCAGCGTGATGCGCAGCTCTGGAATATCGCCGCCGATATTGTGGTCAATGGCATCATTGCTCATCTGGAGGGGCTAGAGTTGCCCCAGGGCCATCTGCGTGAGCCTGGCCTGGAAAATCTCTGCGTCGAGGAGGTCTATCAGCAACTGCAGCAGAATCGCCAGCGCACGACT
Source organism: Thermogemmatispora sp. (assembly GCF_019683755.1). GTDB lineage: Bacteria > Chloroflexota > Ktedonobacteria > Ktedonobacterales > Ktedonobacteraceae > Thermogemmatispora. The sequence goes on from NZ_JADGHT010000105.1 coordinate 1,667, forward strand.
CAGCTTCGCGTTCCTCTGGACCTCAAGCAGCCAGGTCAGGAGGAGGAGCCACTCTTGCATGAGGAGCATGAGCGGCTGCGAGACTACTGGTGGCGGGCCATCAAGCAGGCCCGTAACACAAATACGCAACCTGGTCATCTTCCTCTCGGGCTGGAGCGCGAGCTGTCCCGCATCGAACCGAGCCGACTGGACTGGCGTAGCTATCTCTGGCGCTTTCTGACCCAGACGCCGAGCGATTTCGCAGGCTTTGATCGGCGCTTTATCGGTCAGCGACTCTACCTTGATGCCCAGGAGAACGAGCAGCTTTACGCTTATATCGCTGTCGATACAAGTGGCTCGATCACAGATCACGACCTGAACCTTTTTCTGGGTGAGGTGCGCGGTATTCTGGACGCTTACCCGCATGTAGTTGGTCAGCTCTACTACGTCGATACCGAATGCTACGGTCCCTATGAGGTCAATAGCGTCGCCAACGAGCTGCCTCCCTCAGGCGGGGGAGGAACCAACTTTTGCCCCTTCTTCGAGCGTGTTCAGGCAGAGCATAAAGCGTGGCAGAATGCCGTCTGCGTCTATTTAACCGACGGCTTTGGCATCTTCCCCAAAGAGCCGCCCGGCTTACCGGTGCTCTGGGTCGTGACCGGCTACCACCTTGAGAAGGAGGCCTTTCCTTTTGGGGAGGTGATCGAGCTGGTACCCGACGAAGGGAGCTAGGCGGCGTCCGCTCCTTCCTGTTTAGGAGCGGATGCCGCTGAAACTCGCCCCCCGGGCCATTGACCTTATCAGGATCGGCGGGCCGCAGAAGCCTGCTCAAAGGCGATCGGCAGGGAGCGAATGACAAAGACCAGTCCCCGATTGACCATGATCGGGATGCCTGGTATACGCTCCAGATGGCCCAGGCGCTCCAACATCAACGGCAGGGCGATTTTAGCCTCCAGGCGCGCCAGAGGAGCGCCGACACAATAATGGATACCATGACCGAAGGCCAAATGACGATTGGGGCTGCGCTCGATCAGGAAGCGATCAGGCTCCGGGAACTGGGCCGGGTCACGGTTGGCCGAGGCAGTCCAGACAAGCACACTCTGCTGAGGGGGGATGCGCTGCCCACCCAGCTCAACCTCGGTGGTCGTACGCCGCAGCAGGAACCAGACGGGCGGCAGGAAACGCAGCACTTCCTCAATGGCTGCTGGCATTAGCTCGGGCTGACGACGGAGCCGCTCCATGACATCCGGGTAGTCGGTAAAGCAAACGATGGCATTGGCAATCAGATTCTTGGTGGTTTCCTGGCCAGCAGCCAGCAGTAAGACACAGAAGCTTAGCAGCTCTGACAGACTAAGGCGCTGCCCATCGACCTCAGCCTGACAAAGAGCGCTGATCAGATCCTCACGCGGCGACTTCCGACGCTCAGCAATCAGGTCCGTGAAGTAGTCTTCCATCTCTTGCCGCATTGTCCGCCCGGCGAAGCGCCGTGCTGGCGGCGAGGAGGGATCAGCCCGCGCCCAGCGCTGGAAGATGTCCCAGTCTTGATCTGGTACACCGAGAAGTTCGGCGATCACTTTGGCTGGTAAGGGGAAGGCAATGTCAGCCACAACATCTAGCTCTCCCTTGGCGAGCACCGCATCAAGCAGCTCCTGTGTAATCTGCGTGATGCGGTCCGCAAGACGCGCTACGGCCCGCGGCGTGAAGGCCTGATTGACCAGGCTGCGCAGCTTGCGATGCTCCGGCGGATCTTTGGCAACTAGTGTCCCTTCAAAAAAGGCACCAACGTCTTCGAAGGCGTTGGAGGAAAAGCGAGTATAGTCGTTAAGTACATTCAAAACATCATCGTAGCGAAAGACTTGCCAGATGCCGGTTCCTTCATGAAAGAAGACCGGGTGCGCCTCGCGCATGGCGTCAAACCAGGCGAAGGAGCGCTCGGTATCTTCCAGGGGCTGCAGCCCGAAGAGCATAGGGGCCGTTGCGCGTAAACCGGGCTGTGATTGCATGGCAGCTATATCCTTTCCTCTCCAGACGTGTCGCTGGCAATACCATCAAAGAAAATCTGCGCGACCTGCTCTACAAGGTTTTCGGGAGAGAGGTGCTCGCGTTCAAGCACTGGCTGATATTTGTTGAAAAGCAGCAAGTGCATAAATGTCTGCAGTAGCAGATCAGTCGAGAGCGTGGCGCGAAACTCACCGCTGTGTTGCCCCTGCTCAAGCAAAGCGCGGATAGCGGCGCTGATCTGTGCCAGCCGGGGATGCAGGCGCTCTTTGAGCGTCTGCCGGAGGTCCCCTCCGTAGGTAAGCAGTTGCAAGAGGCGAGCATGCAAGCCACTGCGTTCCAGATAGACGTACTCCAGAATGTACCTGAGCCTGCCACGAGCCGTACTGGCAGCGCTCGGGGCCTGGGCGACAGCGTGGGCGAAGTGCTCTAAATGGCGTGCAAAGAGGGCAGTGATTAGCTCGTCCTTGCCACCTGGGAAGTGTTGATAGAGCGTGCCCTTGGCCATACCGCAGCGAGCCGCAATCTCATCCATCGTCGTCTCATGATAGCCCCGCTCTTCGAAGACTTCCTCCGCCACATTAAGAATCAGTTCAGCGCGTACTTCGCGCAGCCGTTCCTTTAGGCGCTGTCGCCCCACTCCGTTAGCCATCGGCCCAGTTCTCCTTGTTCAGAACTGCTTCCTCCCTTGCCAATCCTCCGGTTCCAGGTCTTCCAACGCTCTCGACCGCTCTTTTGAACTCGCCAGTCATATTTTAGACGTATGAGTCACGGAAAGCAAGACGTAGATCAGATAGGAGCCGCAAGGCAGGCAAGAGCGTTGCCTGCAAGGGGATAGGCTGCCGACCCTGCTCTATCGCACGGTTGACAGAGCCGAGGCCATTGCCTATCCTGGAAAGGCAGCTAACCGCCTGCCAGCGAGCGCGTCAATGCGCAGCGGCAGCAAGCAAGACTACAAGAAGCGGCCAGCTAAGACCACAGCGAAAGAGAGGTCCCATGAGCGAACCACGAACAGCAATGGATGTCCGGCCGGGCTATCGAGGCCGGGCTTTCACCTCCGATCTCTCCGGCCAGGAGTTCTGGCTTGTCGTTGACAAAGGCTTTCAGCCTCTGGGTCTGGTGATGGGCAACTGCATTTATTCGATGGGGGCAATCCGCAACTGGTTGGCGGGTATTAAGTCCCATTTCCAAGGCGAGCTGAAGGAGTACACGCAACTGATGTACCAAGCACGAGAGCTGGCTTTGAGCCGCATGCAGTTTGAGGCTGATCAGCTTGGCGCCGATGGGGTTATTGGCGTTGATATCCAGGTTCAGTATTTGCATAACGGCGAATGGATGGAGGTGACAGCCATCGGCACCGCTGTACGCTGGGTCGGCAGTGGTCCTAACATGCCACCCACCGGTCAGGGCCGTGTCGTTATCCCCGTTGGCCAATGAGGCCGCCGTCGTGGTGACGTAGTGAGCATTGCTAGCAGAATCTTCAACTGGTTCTTCTGCCCACTGATCTGCCTAGCTGGATAGCGCCTGGCTTTCTTCCTGGTCCCGGATTACGTAGACCAGCGTTGGCTGAAAGCGGCCAGCTCCAGGGAAGGGACCAGGACCAGGCCGGGCAGTGAGCAGGCGAGAGCTTCACCGCTTGCTCTGCTCTGTTGAGATCTGCAGGCGTGAGCAGATGGAAAGGACAAGGTAGAGTGGAACGGCACAGTCGCGCTTTCGATCTGGCCCAGGTCCGTGCGGAGACGCCTGGTTGCAGCGAGGTTCTGCATTTCAATAATGCCGGCGCCGCTCTTATGCCTCAAGCTGTGCTGGAAGCTGTGCGCGCCCATCTAGAGCGTGAGGCCTACCACGGCGGCTACGAGGCTGCCGAGGAGATGCAGGAGGCCCTCGCCCACGTGTATGAGGCGGTGGCTACCTTGCTCGGCTGCCAGCCAAGTGAAGTGGCGCTGGTGGAGAATGCCACGCGCGCCTGGGATATGGCCTTCTATGCTATCCCTTTCGCACCCGGCGATCGCATTTTGACCGGTATGGCTGAATATGCCAGTAATTATCTAGCGTTTCTGCAGATGACACGCCGCTTCGGGGTCGGCGTTGAGGTGGTGCCCGACGATGAGTACGGGCAGATCTCTTTGAGCGCTCTGCGCAACGCCCTTGATGAGCGCGTTCGTGTCATCGCCTTGACGCATGTGCCGACCAATAATGGTCTGGTCAACCCGGCTGCAGAGGTGGGACGCATCGCGCGCGAGGCAGGCGTACTGTATCTGCTGGATGCCACACAGTCGGTCGGCCAAGTGCCGCTGGATGTGCGCTCCCTCGGCTGCGACATTCTGGCTGGCACAGGGCGCAAGTATTTGCGCGGTCCGCGCGGTACTGGCTTCCTCTACGTGCGTCAGGAGGTACTGGAGCAGTTGGAGCCGCCGCTGATCGATCTGCACTCGGCGAGTTGGACGGCCCCCGATCAGTATGTGCTGCGCCCGGATGCGCGCCGCTTTGAGTGCTGGGAGGCCAGTATGGCCAATCGCCTGGGTTTGGGAGTGGCCATCGATTATTTCTTGCAGTGGGATCAGCAGCGACTTTGGCGCCGTATCCGCGATCTCGCTTATCTGTTGCGTACGCGCCTTACGCCGCTGCCAGGGGTGATTGTCCATGATCGGGGCGTGGTCCAGAGTGGCATTGTCACCTTTACGGTGGAAGGCTGGGAGGCTGAGAGGATTCGCCAGGCTCTGCGCCGCCAGAAAATCAATGTTTCGGTGGTCTCTCAGCAGGCAGCTCTGCTGGATATGCAGGCGCATGGTCTTCAAGCGCTGGTGCGTGCTTCGGTCCATTATTATAATTCCGAAGAGGAGGTTGAGCGCTTCGCTCGAACATTGGAAGAGTTGCTGACCTCTGATCCGCAGAACTGAGCTCCTCTTTTTCGCCTTCTTGCTCTGCAGTGTCAGGCTCTTTTTTTTGTTATCACTCTTCTTCAGATCTCACCATTGCACAAGGAAACTCAAAAAGCATCAGCATATACCATCTTGACTATCCGCTTGACATGTATCTCACCCATTCTCTACAATCCTCCAACAAGGGTACTCGCAAGGTAGAAAGAGAAGACTAGCGATTGCAAGGCAGGAACCTTGCAAGGAGAGAGTGCGCTATGGTCAGTCGCATCGATCAGCGGCTTGGGGGGTATCGGCTGGTACGTCTACTGGGTCAGGGCCATATGACGCGCGTCTATCTGGGGGAGCATGTGCGCACGGGGGTTCAGGCGGCGCTGAAGGTGGTTGAGGCCCAGCTCTCCAGTCAGGAACTGGCCGAGTTGCTGATCCGCGCGCAGGTTTTAACCAGGCTGGAACATCCGCACATTGTGCGTGTCTTCGATTTTGGGGCGGAGGATGGGCAGCCATTCATTGTGATGGCCTATGCTCCTCATGGGACGTTGCGCGAACGGCATCCACGTGGAACCACTCTGCCGCTCTCAACGGTGGTCTCGTATGTACGTCAGGTGGCTTCGGCTTTGCAGTATATTCATGGCTATAAGCTCATCCATCGCGATATTAAGCCGCACAATATGCTGTTGGGGCCGGAAAACCAGGTCTGGCTGAGCGACTTCGATATCGCCACCGTGGCGCGCAGTGCAGGTTATCGGCGCGAGAAGCCGCAGGGTTTCGAGGGCACGGTCCCTTATGCGGCGCCGGAGCAACTACGTGGGCGTCCTCGACTGGCTAGTGATCAGTATGCCCTGGCGGTGGTCGTCTATGAGTGGCTGACGGGTGATTGGCCATTTCAGGGTACGACTCAGGAAATCGCTCTGCAGCATCAGATTGCGCCTCCGCCATCGCTGCGTGAGCGTGTCCCGGCGATTCCGCCTGCGGTCGAACAGGTGGTCTTGCGCGCGCTGGCCAAGGACCCGAATGAGCGCTTCTCTTCGGTGGAAGAGTTCGCGCGCGAATTAGAGCGGGCCAGTCGTCAGGAGCGGCTCCCGCTTTCTCCACTGCCTCGCTCACAGTTTAAATCGCCGCTGCCGTTCGTGGCCTCCCCTCCGTCAGCGACGCACCTAGATGAGCAAGCACCCCCTCCTGCGCTGATTCAGCCCCGCTTGGTCTACCGCGGTCATAGTGCCCGTGTGGCTTCTCTAGCCTGGGCCAGTCATGGGCGCTATCTGGCTTCCAGCAGCCAGGATGAGAGCGTTCAGGTTTGGGACAGTCGCAGCGGGGAAACCTTGCTTGTGCAGCGCGGTCTCTCTCTGGAGGCGCCAGCGATTGCCTGGTCTCCCGATGGGCGCTATCTGGCCATGACCGATGGCCTGCTGTCAGAGGTGGTGCAGGTGTTGGCTGTCCTGCCCCACGAGGCCCAAGCAGCTCGCTTTCAGTCGCCCGCCGGCGCTCGCTATGAGGGCCTCAGTGAGCGCATCCTGGCCCTGGCCTGGTCTCCCGATGGGAAGTATCTAGCCGCCGCCGGTGAGGAGCGCGTGGTCCTGGTCTGGGAGGTAGCGACCCGCCGCATTATTTGTACCTATCGTGGTCATCACGGCAGCATCGCCGCCCTGGCCTGGTCCCCCGATAGTCGCCAACTCGCCTCTGGTGGGGAGGATCGCACGGTACATGTCTGGGAGCCGGCAACTACTACCGGGAGCAATATTCGCATCTATTATGGACATCACGATAAGGTGAATGCGCTGGCCTGGTCTCCCGATGGGCGCCTGGTGGCCTCGGCCAGCGACGATCAAGCGGTGCATGTCTGGGAGGCCCGCGATCCGCGAGGCCTCGATGGCGGGCGTGAGCCGCTCTGTTATTATGGCCATAGTGGCAGTGTGACCTGTGTCGCCTGGTCGCAAGATGGTCAATTGCTTGCCTCCGGCAGCGTCGATGAGCAGGTACATGTATGGCCGGTCAGCGGGATGGCCTCACTTTCAACGCCACTCGTAAGCTATCGCGGTCATAGCGACTGGGTGAGTACCCTGGCTTGGTCCCCCACTGGCGACGCTATCGCTTCTGGCTCGTGGGATGGTACTGTGCAGATTTGGGAGCCGTTGGCGGGTAAGCGTCTTGGCACACATTGAGTCCTCTCTGGCCTGCTCAACAGCTCTCCCCTTTCTCCTGACTTACTACCTATGCGCACCGTGCCCTGTCCGCCCGCGGCCCCTCCCCTTCACTTGGGCGCTAATCTCAGCCGCTATCGAAACATGTTATAATAGAGCAACCCGGCCAGTGTCAGCAATCTGTAGCCTTGCATTCGCGTTCCAGAGAGCCTGTCTGTAACTGACCATAGGCGCCCAACCCATTGAGACAGCGGCTGCGGGGCTACCTTACTCCGCTCGCCGTGTCAGACGACCTGGCAAAGCACTGACTGACTCCGGCTGCAGGGCGGCTCACATGCCATCGCTGAGCATCGCTCATCTTCAGCCCGGAGCAGAAGGGAAGGACTACAAGCAAGAGCGTAGAGGAGGCAAGCGGTCTGCTTATGAGCCGCTTTCTGGAGGCCCTGGCACAGCGCGTTTTGATTTTCGACGGTGCTATGGGCAGCACGATTCAGACCTATCAGTTGAGCGCAGCCGACTATGGCGGGCCTGCCACCGAGGGCTGCAATGAGTACCTGGTGCTGACACGACCAGAGGTGATCGAGGAGATCCACGCGGGCTTTCTGGAAGCGGGTTGTGATGTATTGGAGACCAATTCATTCACGGCCAGCCGTTTGAAGCTGAACGAATATGGCCTTGGGGAGCGCACCTATGAGATTAACCTGGCCGCTGCGCGTCTGGCTCGCCGGCTGGCAGATCGCTACAGTACACCTGACTGGCCGCGCTTTGTAGCCGGTTCCATCGGTCCCACTGGTATGCTGCCATCTTCTGACGATCCCGTGCTGAGCAATATCACCTATCAGCAACTGGTGGCGGTTTTCCAGGAGCAGGCTGCCGCTTTACTAGAGGGCGGCGTTGATGTGCTGCTGATTGAGACCAGTCAGGATCTGCTGGAGGTCCGTGCCGCTGTGACAGGCCTGCGGCGCGCTATGCAGCAAGCGGGGCGCCAGGTACCGATTCAGGCCCAGGTCTCGCTTGATACCAGCGGACGGATGTTGCTCGGCACGGATATCGCTGCGGTGATGGCTACTCTGGTCGGATTGCAGGTCCAGGTTATTGGACTCAACTGCTCTACCGGTCCCGAGCATATGCGCGAGCCAGTGCGCTATCTGGCAGAGCATTGCCCGCTGCCCATTTCGACGATCCCTAACGCTGGTATCCCTCTGAATGTGGGGGGCAAAGCCATCTATCCGCTCGCCCCTGAGGCGATGGCCACCGCCCTGCGCGAGTTCATCACCGACTTCGGTGTCAATATTGTGGGCGGCTGCTGCGGTAGCTCTCATGCTCATCTGCGCGCCATCGTGCAGGCCTGCCGCACAGCGCCGCGCCGTCCACGTCCGCTGGCCGATAGTGTGCTGCAGAAGCGGAGCTTCGCCAGCGTCTCGCTCCCTCTGGTGGCGAGCGGTATGCGCGCCAGTAGCTTGCGACAGGACCCACCCCCCTTGCTGATCGGCGAGCGCGTCAACAGCCAGGGGAGCCGTAAGGCCAAGGAGGCCCTGCTACGGGATGACTACGATACCCTGCTGACCATCGCGCGTGAACAGGTTGAGGGCGGGGCCCACGCCCTGGATGTCTGCGTGGCGTTGACGGAGCGCAGCGATGAGGCTGCCCAGATGACCCAGACCATCAAGAAGCTTTCTCAGGGCATTGAGGTGCCTCTTTTCATCGATTCGACGGAGCCGGCAGTCATTCAGGCGGCTCTGGAGGTCTACCCAGGCCGGGCTGTCGTCAATTCGATCAATATGGAGAATGGGCGTGAGCGCCTTGAGCGCGTACTCCCTCTGGCCCGCGAACATGGAGCAGCGGTCGTAGCGTTGACCATTGATGAGGCCGGCATGGCCAGAACCGCTGAGCGCAAGCTAGAGGTGGCTCGCCGCATTTATGAGATTTGCGTGGGCGAATATGGCCTGACTCCAGAGGCCTTGCTCTTCGATCCGCTGACCTTCCCTATCACTACAGGTCAGGATGATTTGCGCACAGCAGCGATCGAGACTCTGGAGGCGTTGCGCCGGATTAAGACCGAGCTGCCCGGGGCTTTGACGCTGCTGGGAGTAAGCAATGTCTCATTCGGCCTCAAGCCGCAGGCGCGCGCTGTGCTCAATAGCGTCTTTCTCTATCATGCAGTGCGCGCAGGTCTGGATGCTGCCATTGTGAACCCCGCGCATATCAAGCCGTATGCCGAGATCCCCGAGGAGCAGCGCCGCCTGGCCGAGGATCTGATCTACAACCGCCCCGAGGCGTTGCCGCGCTATATTGCCTATTTTGAGGAGCATGGATCAGCCGAGATAGCCGAGGAAACGCGCACTGATCCAACTGAGGGCCTGAGCACCGATGAGCGGATCCACTGGCAGATCTTGCATCGGCGCAAAGAGGGTATCGAGGAACTGATCGCGCAGGCGATCCAGGAGCGCTGCGCCGCTGGTATGACAGCTAGTGAGGCCGCTGTCCAGGTGCTCAACGGCGTGCTCTTGCCAGCGATGAAAGAGGTCGGCGATCGCTTTGGGGCTGGTGAGCTGATCTTGCCATTCGTGCTGCAGTCCGCCGAGGTTATGAAACGGGCCGTGGCCCATCTCGAAGGCTACCTTGAGCGTAAGGAGGGCTATACTAAGGGGCGAGTCGTGCTGGCGACCGTCTTCGGCGATGTGCACGATATCGGCAAAAACCTGGTCAATACGATCCTGAGTAATAATGGCTACACTGTCTATGACCTCGGCAAACAGGTACCGCTCAATACGATTCTTGACAAAGCTGTCGAGGTCAATGCCGATGCCATTGGCCTTTCGGCATTGCTGGTCAGCACTTCGAAGCAGATGCCGCTCTGTGTCCAGGAATTGCATCGCCGTGGCCTGCGCTACCCGGTAATCGTGGGCGGCGCTGCCATTAATCGCGCCTATGGCCGCCGCATTCTCTTTGTTGAGGAAAGGGATGAGTCTGCAAGAGATCAGGTACGCCTGGTTCCCTACGAACCAGGGGTTTTTTATGCACGCGATGCCTTCGAGGGCCTGGAGATCATGGACCGCCTAACTGGCGACCCTCACGAGCGAGCTGCTTTTGTGGAACGCATTAAGCAGGAAGCATTACGAGAGCTGCAAAAGCAGCAAAAGCAGCAGAACCGGCCCGGCGAGGACAGCAACCTCCTGGATGAGCGCCCCTCAGCTAGTATTAAGCCAGCGCCCTCAATTCCCAGACCACCTTTCTGGGGGCCGCGCTTGCTGGACCGCCTCGGACTGGAGGATATTGCAGCTTGCCTGGATGAAAATACGCTCTTTCGACTGCATTGGGGAGGCAAGGCGCATGGTGAAGACTTCGCGCGTCTGGCGGCTGAGGAATTTCGCCCGCGTTTGGAGCGCATGCTACGTGAGGCGAGGCAACAGCGCTATTTGCAGCCACGTGCTCTCTATGGCTACTACCCCTGCCAGTCTCAGGGCAATAGCTTGATCATTTATGATCCGCAGCCTCTCATAGAGGGCCGCCAGATACTGCGCGAGCTAGGGCGTTTCCGCTTTCCTCGCCAGCGTGAACGCGAGCGGCTCTGTCTGGCTGACTACTTCGCCTCGACAAGCAGTGGCCTGCTCGACGTTGTGGCGCTACAGGTGGTCACGATGGGTCCCGGCTCAGCGGAGCGGGTTCAGCAGTTGCAACAAGAGGGACGCTATTCAGAGGCCTATTTTCTTCATGGGCTCTCGGTACAGCTCACCGAGGCGCTGGCTGAGTATACCAATGAGCACATTCGGCGCGAGCTGGGGTTAACAGACCAGGAAGGGCGCGGACGACGCTATAGCTGGGGCTATCCGGCTATTCCTGATCTGGAGGACCATCGCACGCTGTTCGCACTGCTGCCGGTCGAGAGTAGCCTTGGCGTCACGCTGACCTCCGGCTATCAGCTGGTGCCCGAGCAGTCGACAGCGGCCATCGTGGTCCATCATCCCCAGGCTGTCTACTTCGCGGTGCGCGAAGCCTCAGCAGGTGGAGCATCGGCATAGATAGCTAGAGAAGAGCAACGAGTAGACCGCTCCTTCAAGCTCACAGCCGCTACGGCCCTGACTGGCTGAGGCCAGTTCTCATCACCGGTCTCGGCCCGCCAGACTTGCCGTGGCGGCTGCTTTTGCGAATCTAGTTTAGTTGTGGTAGGATAGGGCAGGGCAGAGCTCGATAGTGCCAGTGCGCTCTGGCTTGTAAGCCGCACTCTTGCAAGTCAACGCTACGGCACTGGTGCTGATCCGAACACCGCTTGGATTCCGCTTAGGGAGTAGAGAAGGCGAGCTACTGCCCCGTCTCTTTTCCGCCGACTTGCGACTCTTCTCCTCCTTCTTCCTCGGGATCAGTGTCCTCTGGCGAGGTGCCAGGCTTCCAGCGGCTTTCTCCACCATTGTCGTCATCGTAGGGACCTGGCCCATCGTAGGGGAACAGCCGCCAGGTACACTGCTCAGATTGCGATCGTCTGTAAGCCATGTCTGTGACTCCTTTCTTCCTTGAAGTGATCTGTCATCAAGTTTTCATGAATTTCGAAACTCTGAAAATCTCGAAATTCATGAAGTAATGAGAAACTATTAATAGAATAACTATAAGTATACTCTCGCTGCCGAGCCTTCCCAGGCATGGATGATCAGGCCGAACAGCAGAAGAC
>NZ_JADGHT010000106.1 GCF_019683755.1 Thermogemmatispora sp.
GCTCTCCCCACTGCTGCCCGACAAGGTCTCCTCTTCACTTCGTCTCGCGTGCCGCCGGGAGAGAACCAGGGCCGGAGAGCAGGGGAAACCAGCAAAGCTACCGGGAGAGAATGAGCATTAGAACTTTTGGTCCAAATCCCCCTTGACTTTCCCCGAACAAGGCTGTATCCTGTCTCGGCAAGAACAGCAAAGGCAAGAGAGGAACTTTCTCAGATGACTCGTTCCCCCCGGGCAAGCGCTGTTCCTGCAGGGGAGCCTGTAGGAATAGACGGACAACTTTCACTTTTTTCAGCAAGTACAGTGACCACAGAGCCAAGAGAGGAGCAGCAAGCAGCATCGCACGCGCGGGCGGAGCAGGTCGAAGAGCAGGCGAGGACAGCGAAGGGAATACCAGATGGAGAGCGGCGTGGGCGAGGCAGAGACAGAAGCGGAGGGCCTGCCCCTGGCGCTGGTCCGGCTGACTACTCGGCTGCCGATATTCAGGTGCTCGAAGGGCTAACCGCAATTCGCCACCGGCCTGGCATGTACATCGGCTCGACCTCTACCTCTGGGCTATTACATCTCCTCTGGGAGGCGCTTGATAACGCCGTCGATGAGGCCGTCGCCGGCTATGGGCGCCATATCTGGGTGCGCATCGAGCGCGATGGCCGTGTGACTGTGCGCGACGAGGGCCGAGGTATGCCCTTTGATCCCATGCTCTATCAAGGTCGAAGGCTGCCGGCGGCGACGGTCATTATGACGGTGCCGCACTCGGGTGGCAAATTTGCCGAAGGTGCCTACAAGACTGCCGGTGGCCTGCATGGAGTTGGGGCAACAGTGATTAATGCCCTCTCCGAGGAGCTGGAACTGACGATCTGGCGCGGTGGGCAGCAATTTCGCCAGCGCTTTCAACGCGGCATTGCTCAGCCATATGAGATCACCCCTTGTGACCCGCGTTTGCATGGAACCCAGCTATGCTGGCTCTACGACCGGAGCATCTTCGACGCCGATGCCTACTACGCTCCCGAAGCGGTCCAGAGTCGGCTGAAGGCCGCCGCCTACCTTAATCGCGGGGTCGCCTTTCATCTCGATCTGTGGGATGAGGCCAGCGGGCAACAGGTGCAATATCTCTTTTATTCGCGTGAGGGCTTGCCTGATTATGTGCGCGACCTGGCCGCTGGGGGGGCCGCAGGCGGTCAGCCGCTCTTTAAGCAGGTGATCGCCATTGCTGGCGAGCGCGATGGTGTTCAAGTAGAGGTGGCTCTGCAGCCAACCACCGGCTTCAAAACGACCCTCTTCAGCTATGCGAATGCGGTGCGCACCCGCGACGGGGGCGTCCATGAGACTGGCTTCAAGGCGGCGCTGACACGCGTTGTGCATGACTACGCCCTCAAGTGGGGCATCATCAAGAGTCGCGAAAAGGAGGGCTTTCGCCCCGAGGTCATTCAGCAGGGTCTCAATGCTGTGATCTCGGTCAAGCTGAGCAATCCGCAGTTTCAGGGCCAGACTAAGGATCGTCTCAATAATGCCCCTGTTGAGGGAATTGTGCGCTCAATTGTCGATGAGGGACTCAAGGATTGGTTCGAGCGCAATCCTGCTGCGGGCAAGGAGTGGCTCAGAAAGATCCAGCAGATGCAGAAGGCTCGCAATGAGGCCCAATTAGTGGAGGAGCTGGCTCGCAGCGGTGAGAAAAAGAATGGCGAACTCATCGATACCTCGCTTTCGCGCAAGTTTCTCAAGTGTAATACCAACGATCCTGCGCGGGCTGAACTCTTCATTGTCGAGGGGGATTCCGCTGGGGGCAGCGCTGGTCAGGGGCGCTTCTCCGAGTACCAGGCCGTGCTAAAGCTGAAAGGGAAGCCCCTGAACGTGGCCAAGGCCGATCTGGAGCGCATTCTACGCAATGAGGAGATCCGTACCATCATTAATGTCCTCGGCACGGGGACGCGCGACGCCTTCGATATTACCAAGCTGCGCTTCCAGCGCATCATCATTGCGACCGACGCCGATGTCGATGGCTTGCATATTCAGTGTCTGCTGCTGACGCTTTTCCATCAGGAGTTTAGCGAGCTGATTGAGCGAGGCCATGTCTACATCGCCTGTCCGCCGCTCTACTCGGTGCGCTATAAGGGGCGTGTGGTCTGGCTGCTCGACGATGAGGCGCGCCAGCAATTTCTGGCCACTCACCCCGATGCCCAGGGCTTGGAGTTTAAGCGCTACAAAGGGCTGGGTGAGATGAACCCTCAAGAGCTGCGCGACACGACCTTTGATCCGGCTCAGCGCACGCTGAAGCGAGTGACGCTAGAAGATGCTGTCCTGGCGGCGAAATTGGTGGCCGAGCTGATGGAGGATCGCAATGCCGAGGCCCGGCGGAGCTTTCTGGCTGAGCATGCCCGTAAGATCAGGGAGATCGATGTTTAGTGAGAGTAGCCCTGGAGGCCCTGATGTCGGAAAGAGACCAGGCAGAGAAGGATAGGTTGACCTATGGCACGCATGTCTGATCGTTCGGCTGAGCAGGGAACTATTCGGGAGGAGGATTTCGCCGTTTTGCTGGCGCGCGCCTTCGCCACCTATGGCCTGTCTGTCGTGACAGATCGGGCCTTGCCGGATGCGCGCGATGGTCTCAAGCCGGTCCAGCGCCGTATTCTGACAGGAATGCGCGAGGCCGGCTATCGCTCGGACCGCCCGACGGTCAAGAGCGCTGAGGTTGTGGGCCTGATTTTGGGCAATTATCATCCGCACGGCGATGCCTCGGTCTATGAGGCGGCCGTGCGCATGGCCCAGCCTTTTACAATGCGCTATCCCCTGATCGAAGGGCAGGGTAATATGGGCAGCGAGGATGGCGATGCTCCGGCTGCCTATCGCTATACAGAGATGCGCCTCTCGCCCCTAGCTGAGGCCTTGATGGCTGATCTGGAGTGCGAGACGGTGCCGCTGCACCCAACCTATAAGCAGGACCCGAAGGTCTTGGAGCCAGACTATCTGCCCGGACGCTTGCCGCCGGTCATCAATCCTTCCAGCGGTATTGCCGTCGGCCTGGCGACCAATATCCCTCCCCATAACTTGGCGGAGGTCCTACGGGCCTGTATCGCTTTGCTCGATCAGCCTGATATGAGTGTTGAGCAGCTAATGACGATTATCCAGGGACCAGACTTCCCCCAAGGCGGGCGTGTCATCGGCCTGGATGGCATCCGCGACTACTTTACGACTGGCAAGGGGCGCATTGTAGTCCGCGCTGAAGTCCGGCTTGAGGAGACGCCGCGCAGCCGCTCGCTGGTGGTGGTACAGATCCCTCCTGTGGGGCGTGATCGGGTAAAGGTCTCTATTGCGGAGGCCATCAATGCGGGCCGGGTCGAGGGGCTGCTGCCAGATGTGCGCGATGAGAGCGATGCGGAGAAAGGCACACGCATTGTTCTTGATCTGCGCAAGGATGCCAATCCCGCTCGTGTGCTGACGCAGCTCTATCAAGAGACGGATTTGCAAGTCGTGCTCTCCTTTCAGATGGTCTTTCTTTTTGGAGAGCCGATGCAGCCGGCGCGCCAGCCGCGCCAGGTGGGCATGCTGGAGCTGCTCAACTATTGGAATGCGCATCAAGTGGATGTGCTGACACGCCGGGCACAGTTTCAGTTGCGCAAGGCTCGGGAGCGTTTGCACGTTCTGGAAGGCTTGATCGTTGGCGCTGCCAATGCTCAGGAGATCGTACGCCTCTTTCAACAGGCTGAGGATCGTACGGCGGCCTGTCGTGCCATTGAAGAGCGTTATGGGCTGACGGCTGCCCAGTCAGAGGTAATCGCCGCTATGACCCTCTCCCAGGTGACGCGCCTGGATGCGGCCAGGTATCAGCGCGAGCGTGAGGAGTTGCGCACGCGCGTGTCCGAGCTTGAGCATCTGCTGAGCGATCGCCGGGCTTTGATTGCGCTCTTAAAGAAGGAGATGCAGCAGCTCATCCGTCAGTTCGGCGATGCGCGGCGCACACTGATTGATGCCCAGGCACGCAGCGATGAGCCAGTGCGCGAGGTGCTGCCGCTCTATGAGCGGACGCCGCTGACGCTGGTGCTGACGCGCGCGGCAGCCGTGAAGGCTCTTCCCCCTGGGGCTTATCTGCCGCGCGAGATGGAGCGCAGGACAAGTGAGGACGGGCGGAGCAACGGGCATGGTCCTAGGAGAGAGCGCTATACTCCAGTGCGTGGCGATGAGCAGCTACGTCAGGTGCTGGCAGCTTCCTCTCAGGATAGTGTGCTCTGTGTTGCTTCCAGTGGGCGACTCTTTCAACTGCCTGCCTTTCGCTTGCCCCAGGCTACGCGCTCAGCCCGCGGCGAGCCTCTAGCGCGTTTATTGGCCCTGAGACCAGGTGAGGAACCTGTGGCGCTCTTTGCTCTGGCTGCTCATGAGGAGGATCGCTATCTGGTGACCTTCAGTCGTCAAGGCAAGGTGAAAAAGTCGCCGCTGAGCGAATATCGGACCGTTGATGAGGAGGGTTTTCAGGATATGAAGCTAGCGGAAGATGATGCGGTGGTGGCGGCGCTGGTCGTGAGGGCGGGCGGCGAGTATCTGGTGAGCAGCGATGGCGGTCAGACGCTGCGCTTTGCCGATGAGCAGTTGCGGGCTCAGGGGCGCGCTGGCCAGGGAGTAACAGCTCTCGCTCTGGCCCCAGGAGCCTCAGTCGTGAGCGCCTGCTATCTACATCGGGAGCAATCAAGGGCCGGGGAGGCATCCTTAATAGAGGTTGGTGCGCAACCTGCTACGGACCTGACGAACACGACGGCTGAGCAGGTCGCGAACGCGGGGCAAGCTTTGCTCTTGCTCACTGAGCAGGGTTACGCAAAGCGGATCGCTCTAGAGCAAGTGCCGTTGCGTGGACGGGCAACAGCAGGCGTGGCAAGCCTGGCGCTCGCTCCCGGCGATCATCTCCTGACGACCCTGCTGGTTTCACCTGATGAGCAGCTTCTGCTCGTCTGGCGTCCGGCTGGAGCTGCTCGCGGCGAACAGACGCTGGTCCTCTATGCTCAGGAGGTTCCCGTGCTGGGCCGCGCTGAGCAAGGGAAGCGTCTGGTTGAGGGTCAGCTTCTGACAGCTCTCCTCTTGCCATCCGTGCAGGGTGACTAAAATAAAAAAGGGATCTGCTTTGCCAACGTTCCTACGTTGCACTTCTGTCTGGCGTTGGCTATAATTGGCGATGAGCAAGGAGTGTCTTGACGACGAATGGCAGCGGCCTTTCTCCAAGCGCTCCCTCATCGTCTCTCTTTCTCGTGCGATCCTCCCCTGCTGGCCAGTAAGTGGAGGGACTGGGGCCGCTAATGGAGGCGATCGATGGGCAAAGGAGGTCGGTCGCTTGCGCTGGCGCCGACAAGCCAGTGTGTACTGCGGGGCTTCTGATAGTCGCGCCATCCTGGAGACACGTGCACTGTAGTAGATAGGACTCGCTAGGGGAGCTTGGTACAGCCAGGCTGAGAACACCACCGGCGTGTGTGGGGGACCCTGAACCGACCTGATCTGGGTAATGCCAGCGAAGGGAACGCGGGTGATCTGGAAAACTGTGGCCTCATCAGCAGAGCAGTCATAGTTTTCTTCTCCTCCATTCACCTTCATACTGCGATCAGCGATTCCTGGCCTGCATGCTCTCCTGGCCTCTTCATCGGCTTTATGGAGGTCAGGCCATCATGTCTGCTGCTGAAACGACTACAACACCTGCAGGGGGCGGCCTCTCCGCTCGTCTGCGTGAGAGTGTCCTGCCTCTCTGGCAGCGGCAATTGGAGCATCCCTTTGTAGTAGCCCTCGGGGACGGCTCTCTGCCGCGCGCCAATTTCGAATTCTACATTCGACAAGATGCCCTCTTCCTAGATGTGCTAGCGAAGTGCTTCGCCTATGCCGCGACGCGTAGTGAAGAGCATGCTGAGATTGAGCAATTTGGCCGTTTGCTGCTTAACACCCTGGTAGTCGAACAGGATTTGCACCGCCGTTATGGCGAGCGCTTCGGCCTCACGCCTGAGCAGATGGCTGCCACCCCAATGGCTCCTACCAACTACGCCTATACCCGCCACCTGTTGACGATTGCAACTACAGGAACGCTGCCAGAGATCATAACCTCCATGTTGCCCTGTGCCTGGATCTACGCTGACGTAGGTACCCATTTGACCGTCAACAAGCCACCGACACCTGACCACCCGTATGCGGATTGGCTGCGTACCTATGCCGATCCCGAATTTGATGCCGTGGGGCGCTGGCTCCGCGAACGCCTGGATGCTTATGCTGAGCACCTCTCGACGGTAGCTATTGCCCGTCTCTATGAGATCTTTCGTATCAGTACCTGCTACGAATGGCTTTTCTGGGAAATGGCCTGGCGACAAGAGCAATGGCCGGCCTGAGTTGCATACCAGCCGCCTACTCGGACGGCTAATCATTTGCCTGGCCCTAATGCCAGTGCAAAGCGGAGAAGAGAAAAAGAGAGGAACAGGATGAGTGAAGAGCAGAGACTCCCGCGAGCTTTGACGATCGCCGGCTCAGATTCGTCGGCTGGAGCAGGCATTCAGGCCGACCTGAAGACCTTTGCCGCCCTAGAGGTCTATGGCCTCTCAGCCATCACGGCCATCACTGCGCAAAACACGCTGGGGGTACGGGCCGCTTTTGAACTGCCGCCCGAGCTAGTCGAGGCCCAGATTGATGCTGTGCTCGAAGATCTGGGGGCCGATGCTGCCAAGACGGGCATGCTCGCCACGGCGCCCATTATCGAGGCCGTTGCCCGCAGCGTCGTTCGCTGGAAGCTGCGCCTGGTTGTTGATCCCGTCATGGCAGCCAAAAGCGGCGACCCCCTGCTGCAGCCCGAGGCGGTTGCCGCTCTGCGCAGCGTACTGCTCCCTCTGGCGGAGGTTGTGACGCCTAACCTGCCAGAAGCCGAGATGTTGATTGGGAGGCACATCGAAACCCTGGAAGAGATGCGCGAGGCGGCCCGGGCTATTCACGATCTTGGCGCGCGCCATGTGGTGGTCAAGGGAGGGCATCGCCTCGACGCGCCAGTCGACATCTATTTTGACGGGTCCAGTTTCAACGAATTGCGGGCCGAGCGTATCGAGACACGCCATACCCACGGCACAGGCTGCACCTTCTCAGCGGCCATCGCTGCTTTCTTGGCCCGTGGTCTGCCCGTCACCGATGCTGTAGCCGAGGCCAAGCGCTATGTGACCGAGGCGATCCGCCATGCGCCGGGTCTCGGTCATGGTCATGGACCCACCGAGCATTTCTGGCGTTGGAAGCAGGGTCAGAAGGGAGAGGTAGCATGAATCAACGGCAAGCAGACGAGCAATCTGCAGGGCAAGGGCTGGAGGAACTGGCGTCCCTGGTGGGAGCGATTCGCGCTCGCAGACCCCTGGTGCATCACATTACCAACATGGTGGTGATGAATGACACCGCTAACATCACGCTCGCCATCGGTGCCTTGCCTGTCATGGCCCATGCGCGTGAAGAAGTAGAGGAGATGGTCAACCTGGCCAGCGCCCTAGTGCTCAACATTGGCACACTCGTGCCTGAGCAAGTCGAGGCCATGTTACTGGCGGGTCGGCGAGCGAATGAGCGTCAGATTCCCATCGTTCTTGATCCTGTGGGAGCTGGGGCCACGCATCTACGCACCGCAAGTGCTCTGCGCCTGTTGAGTGAGCTGCGCATTGCCGCTCTGCGTGGCAATGCCTCCGAGGTTGGAGCGCTGCTCGGGGTGGCAGGTGAGACGCGCGGCGTCGAAGCGATCTCTCTGGCCGAGGAGCGGGAGAGCGTGGCCCAACGGGCGGCTCGCCAGTTCAACTGCTGCGTAGCCATTACCGGAGCCCGCGACGTGATCAGCGATGGCCGGCGCCTGGCCTACGTTGAGAACGGGCATCCCTTGCTTGCGAGTATCACCGGTAGCGGTTGCATGGCCACCACAATGGTGGCGGCCTTTCTTACTGTTGAGCGCGATGCCTGGAAGGCCAGTATCGCTGCCCTGGTGGCACTGGGGCTAGCTGGCGAGCTGGCCGCCAAGAAAGCCGCAGGCCCTGGTACTTTCCGTTCTCATCTAATCGACGCTGTAGCCGCTCTCGATGAGGAGGCGATCCGTCGGGGCCAGAAAGTGAAGGTGATCTCCTGATGTCTGTTCTACTCCCCTCAGGATGGAAGCGTGAGGAGTTAATGCCCCGCCTGGCTTTGCATGTCCTGACTGACCGCCAATGGTCGCGGGGGCGCGACATGCGAACAGTGGCCGCGGCGGCTCTGGCCGGTGGAGCCACGATCATTCAACTGCGCGATAAGCAGGCGACCACGCGTACTCTGGTTGAAGAGGGCCTGGCCTTACGTGAGCTAACCCGTCGTCACGGTGCTCTATTGATCGTCAATGACCGTGTTGATGTAGCACTGGCGGTCGAAGCCGACGGGGCCCACGTTGGACAGGATGACATGCCTGTTGCCCTGGCGCGCAAATTGCTTGGTCCTGGGCGTATTCTCGGCGTCTCGGCGGGCAGCCTGGAAGAAGCCGAACAGGCGGTAGCCGAAGGGGCGGACTACCTGGGTGTTGGTCCAATCTATCCCACACGTGGAAAAGCCGACGCTGGTCCGGCCACTGGTCCCGAGCTACTGCGGGCCATCGGTGCCCGCTATCGTGTACCGCTCGTGGCAATCGGCGGCATCACTGCGGCTAACACACCGGAGGTCATTGCTGCGGGCGCCTGCGGCGTCGCTGTCATCACCGCTGTCGTTCACGCCGAGGATATCAGCGCTGCGGCTCGCGCCATTGTCCGACAGGTTGAGGCGGCGCGAGGAGCAAGCGCTCTGCCCGAAAGTCCCTCCTAGCGGGGCGAGGTGAAATGATCCCAGCTCTGCACCGCTAGAGGCTCCTCGCGCCCATCGGGCCAGCGCAGGCGCAACCCGCCGGCGGCATCCGTAACCTGTCCGATGGGGGTGAGCGGAGCCAGGCCTGCCGCGGCGAAACGCTCCTGGACTGTCTGCTCCTGGCCTGGAGCGACCGTAAAGAGCAGCTCATAGTCTTCACCGCCGTGCAGAACCCAGGCCAGTGGGTCCCGTCCGAGGAGTGTGGCCAGACTGCGCAGCTCAGGCGAGAGGGGGAGACGGGCAACGTCGATACAGGCTCCCACGCCGCTGCGTTCACAAATATGGCTCAGGTCACCGCTCAGGCCATCGCTGACGTCGATCAGGGCCGTTACAATCTCAGGCCCTAACTCGCTTAACAGGCGTCCCTCTGCCAGGCGTGGTTTCGGTACGCGATGGACGGCTCGCAGTCGTTCACAAGCCTCTGGCGGATAGGGATAATCAGGGTGCAGCAGCGAATACAAGCCCGCAGCCGAATCACCCGGGTAGCCAGTCACAAACAGGATATCGCCCGTCCGCGCGCCGGAGCGTGTCAGGACGTGCCCGCGCTCGACCTCGCCGAGCAAGGTGATATCAATGGCCAGCGTCTCCGCCGCTCCCGTGCCGCTGACGTTACCGCCAATGATCAGCGTCTGGGCGGCAGCCGCTTCCTGTCGCAGACCGGCATAGAGGCGATCCAGAACCTCTGGCGGGCAGCGGCGCGGAATATGCAGCGAGATCAGAGCATAGCGAGGCTCGCCGCCCATCGCCGCAATATCACTAAGATTGATCGCCAGCGCCTTGCGCCCAATCTCCTCCGCTGAAGAGGTCTGGAACGTAAAATGCACCCCCTCAACCTGGCTATCGCAGGTCAGCAGCAGCAACCGCGGACCACCCTGATCGAGAACGGCGCAATCGTCACCGATGCCAACGACGACCTCCTCACGCGTCGGTAAATCCGCGGTCAAGCGCGCAATCAGCTCAAATTCACTTCGGGCCGCAGTAGACATGCTTCCCTGAGCCTCCTCCTGGTTTCTCTCCGTCTGCCGGCGAGCGGTCGAGTCCAGCGCAGCCGCGCTGGCGCAAGATCAACACCGTGCAGACAGCAATCTCTCTGGTCAGGGTGCGCTATAGTCTCTGGTAGAGAAGCAAAGAAAAACCCACCCTATCTTACTTGTTTAGCGCACGGAGAGACAACCCATGCAAATGCTCATGACCTTGCTCGAGCAGGTCAACCTGCCTGCGTTCCTCGGCGCCTTGCTGCTCTGCCTGGGCTATCTACCACCTCTCTGGCGAGAGCGGCGGCATCCCCCATCTGAGACCTCTGCCAGCCGGCCATGCTGGGGTCTCGTAGCCTTTCTCACAGCGCTGGCCGCCATGCTGGCGGTCCTGATCACTCCCATTGACCGTCTAGCCCGTAGCCAGCTCTTCGTTATGCACATGCTGCAGGTAATTGTCCTGAGCACCCTATGTGCGCCCCTTCTTCTCATTGCCATGCCAGTCGCCCTACGCCGTCGCTTACTGTCAGGCAGAGACCATCGGCAGGCCGGTGCCTCAGCCGTGCTTCACTTTCTGACGCGTCCCTTACCGGCCTCCATCCTCTATAATGGCTTTTTTCTCCTCTGGCACCTGCCTTCGCTCTACACCGTGACCTGCAAGCAAGCCCTCCTCTATGATCTGGCGCTGGTCATCCTCCTGTTGACAGCCCTGCTCAACTGGTGGCCCCTGCTTGGTCCCACAGACGCCGGACAAGGCCTCAGCTACCCAGCCCAGATGCTCTACGCCTTTCTCGATGGGCAGCCAATTGACATCTTTGCGTTTCTCCTTGTGTTTTCGGGCGCCATCTTTTACCCCATTTATGCCCAACAAGCGCATCCACTCCTTGCTCCGCTCAGCGATCAGGAAGCCGCCGGGGCCATGCTGCTAGTACCGGGTCTTGTTGACCTGCTCGTCATAACTCCCCTCTTCTTTCGCTGGTTAGCTGAGCTTGAGAGGCGGGCCAGAGTACGTGATCAGCAGCTCCAGCAAATACGAGAGGCAGCAGAGCAGGAAAAGGAGCCGGCGGCATCAGAAAACTGGCCAGCCGCAGCGTCGCCCGGCTCGCCGCCTTCCGAGTGACCAACCGGCGGTCAGGCTGCGACCGGTGGGCGAGCTGGCAACTGCCGTTGTGGTTGGGGACTGGTTGAGCGCTGAGCTTGAGCGAAACACCAGCTCTCAACCAGCTCCTAATCCTCCCAGACCATCAGCGGGCCGCGCCTGGAAAGTGCTGTCCCCCTGGCGTAACGACCGCTTGAAGCGGCCGGCCAAACCATCTGACAGAACCGCAAAGGATCAAGTGCTACCGCGCCTCAACGCCGGCACTGCTTGCGGACGTAGCCGTGGACGCAGCGAGCGCAGGAGGGCCAGGAGCAGCGACCCATCGTGCTGATGAACGCGGTAGAGGGCCAGCCCAATTTTAGGTAAGCTCAGCGTCTCCGCATAGACCAGATAGCGGCTCTCCCAGCGCGGCTGAAACTTCTTCTTAAAGGCCAGCAAGGAAGGGCCGCCAGTCAGACCGGCGAGACGCCCTGTCAAGAAACTGATGCTCGCTCCTAATAGCGTCTCGTCCTCCTGATTGCAATTGCTGAGAGGGGCCAGTCCCAGGCTCACGACCTCAGCGCCTTGCTCCTTCAAGAAAAAGAGCGAGCGTGTCAGCAGCAGCTCCATCGTACCGGGGACAGCCTGAGATGAGCGACGCATCAAATCCAGGGCCCAGCCCTGGCGTCCATAGATTGGCACAAAAGAGACAAAGGCGTGGACAGTCTGCTGACCATCGACGGCCAGCGCATAGAGCTGCGGCGAGGTCTCAAAAGGATGAAAGCGACTCATGCTGAAGCCCATTTCCGTACCGCCCTTTCGCTGCAGCCACTCGCGCGAGATGCGAGCCATCTGAGCCAGATGCTCCCCAGAGGTCACGCGTCCCTCATAAAAGACCACCGTCAGCCCGGCCTTTTCCGCACGGCGAGCACTCGTGCGCAGATTGGCCATCGCGCTGCCCTGCAGCGAAAAAGAAGGCAACTCGACAATGGCATCCTCACCGATCTTCAACAAGTGCAGACCGGCAGCGCGGTAGGCCGAGGCCAGCTCTGCCCGTACCTGCCAGAAAACCGGTGTCCAATCCTGACGCTCGCAGAAAGCTACAAACTGGCGGATCAGTCCCGGCAGCTCGGCCTCTGGACCTACAGGGTCACCCGCCACTACCGCCGTGGTCCCCTGCAGCACAAAACCAATCACGGCCCGGCCCGAATCGGCGAAGAAAAAGGACTTCTCGCCGACCAATAGGTGGTACGAAATCGAATTCTGCCCATAGAGACGCACCAACTCCGCCACCCGCTGGCGCTCACTGGCCTGCGAGAGTAGGGCCGCCGCCACTGGCCGAAAAAGCTGCAGCATCCCATAGCCCACGGCACTTATGCACAACAATGGCAGCGCCCGCGCAAAGAGAAAAGCCGGTGTGCCACGCGGCAGGTGGAGATGGGCCCGACTCACCAGCTCCAACAGGACCGTTTCCAAACCCCAGCGATCAATCAACGGCTCAAAGTCGCTGTAGAGCGTCAAGAACCCCCCAAGAGTATAGAAAAAGACAATGCCCAGACCCAGCGCCAGCGCCACGTAGCCACGCAGGATCGAAGGCGGATCACTGCGAGCCGCAAAGAGCGGGGCACAACAGCCCAGCAAGACCGCCAACGCTAAAACAAAGAGAGAAGGGAACGGCAGGCCTCCTCGTGGATGATGAAGGAGCAAGGCTGAAAACAAGAGCAGAATCAGCGTCACCAGCCAGGCCTGACGCTTCCCACGCGCCAAACCATAAGAAAGCATCAGCAGAAAGAAGCCTACCACGACCGTTAAAGGGTGAGCGTGTGAGTGAGGCCCTGCCACTGCATCCAACCAGGCGTTAGGAAGGATATCCCAGGCAGCCAGAGCAGGTACAAGGAGGGAAAGCATATCGACCAACCCCACCAGACCGATCATCGTGGCAATCCCCAGGCGACTCAGGCGACGCAACTGTCGATGAGCGGCGACGCTGCGAGAAAAAGCAACCCCTAGCATATCATTCCTTCTTGAACTTCTCTTCTGTACTGAGCGATCGAATTGTCTGTTCTGGCCAAAGAAAAAATGCAGGCTGCTTCCATGCCAGCCGGCAATCAACTCACCTGAAAGGTGCCTGGAGATGCTGACATCCAGGAGAGTCGGCTCTATCCTTTCAGGTTCCTCTTTTACCTCCGTTAGAGATAGACGCGAGAGCGAGGGCGAAAGTTGCAGAGACTAGGATTTCTGGAACAGAGACCCTGCCTCACCTCCCGGAGAAGCCAGCCGCGTCCTCTCACTCCGCCTCTTTGCTTGCATAAGATGCTAATTAAGAATATAC
>NZ_JADGHT010000107.1 GCF_019683755.1 Thermogemmatispora sp.
TACCTACTCTGAGCGAGTCAATGAACTACGGCAGCGTCTCCTTGACTTCATGGAGCGCTATATTTACCCCAATCAAGAAACCTATCGCAGGCAGATAGAGGCCTCGGGCAATCCCCATCACCATGCAGAGATTGTCGACGAACTCAAGCAGAAGGCGAAGGCCGAGGGTCTCTGGAACCTCTTCATGACCGACCCGCGCTATGGGCCGGGCCTGAGCAACCTGGAATATGCTCCGCTGGCCGAAATCATGGGGCGCGTCAGTTGGGCCTCGGAAGTCTTCAACTGCGCGGCTCCCGATACCGGTAACATGGAGATCCTGGCGGAATTCGGCACACCGGAGCAAAAAGAGCAATGGCTCAAACCGCTGCTAGAGGGAGAGATCCGCTCAGCCTTTGCCATGACCGAGCCAGATGTTGCCAGCTCGGATGCCACCAATATCCAAATGACTATTGAGCGTCAAGGTGATGAGTACGTCCTCAATGGGCGCAAATGGTGGATCTCGGGAGCGGCGCGCCCGCGCTGCAAAATCTTGATTGTCATGGGCAAAACCGATCCCCACAATCCTGACCGGCATCGCCAGCAGAGCATGATTCTGGTACCGCGCGACACGCCAGGTGTCACCATTGTGCGTAGCCTGCCGGTCATGGGCTATCTGGATAACGAAAGCCACTGCGAGATTCGCTTTGAAAACGTGCGCGTGCCGGCGAGCAACCTATTAGGGGAGGAGGGGAGCGGTTTCGCCATTGCTCAGGCGCGTCTAGGGCCGGGCCGTATTCATCACTGTATGCGGGCCATCGGAGCAGCCCAGTATGCGCTCGAGCTGATGTGTCGTCGGGCCCAGGAACGCGTCGCCTTTGGCAAGCCGCTGGCGGAGCAGGGTGTCATCCAGGAATGGATTGCCCAATCGCATCTTGAGATTGAGCAGGCGCGCCTGCTGACCCTCAAGGCCGCCTGGATGATGGATACCCTGGGCAAGAAAGCGGCGCAGAAGGAAATTGCCATGATCAAGATTGTCGCGCCCACAGTACTCACCAATGTTGTCAATCGGGCGATTCAGGTCTTCGGCGCGGCGGGTCTGTGCGACGATTTCCCCCTGGCCTCGATGTGGGCCCACGGGCGCACCCTGCACATTGTGGACGGTCCTGACGAGGTGCATAAGCGCTCGCTGGCGCGCCTGCTGCTACGTGAGCAACGCCTGCCGCAGGCATAATCAACAAGAGGCGGGCGCCAGAGCCTGTACCTCAGCCCCTTCTCTTGTCTCTAAGATGGCTGTGACTGGCGCCTGCCTCTTCTCCTAGGCTCAGCTTGCCTGACCGCTGGGGTGAGCGGCACTGGCAGCAGAGGCGGAGACGGAGGCCGAGCCGGCGATACCAACGCTGAGCAGGTCCTGAAGCTCGTTCCAGGCATAGGCCAGAGGGGCCTGACGATAGCCAGGCTCGCCACGTCCCACCTGGATAGTGAGGCTGCCAATTGTCGCTTTCCAGGTACGTCGCCCTGTCCGGCGCACCAGCCGCCGGCGCGCAGCGTACTTGAGATAGTAGCGGGCCAGCCGGCGTACACTACGGGCCTTCAGCAGGCGCCGGTCGACATGCCTGCCAGCACGCTTTAACTGCAAGGCCTGGCGATTAATGGCTGCGACCAACTCATCCAGGGTGAAAGAGGGGCGACCTTCCTTGCTGCGCTGGACAAGGAAGCCGCTGGCGAGCTGGGTGCAAGTAAAGTGGGCGCTCAGCAGCCAGGCGCGGCGAAGCCGCTCGTACAGCTCGCGTTGTGGAAGCTGGGGAGCGCGCTCAATGGTCGGTGCCAGGCTGACAAAGACCCGTTTGCGGCGGCGCACCGTCATGAAATCGTACATGATGGCGATGGGGACAACGCGCGTCTCCGGTGGTCCTCCCCGCAGAAGGCGGTGAGGGGCCGCAGTAATCGGACCAACGCGACCATCAGGTGAGAGTTGACCCTCTGGGGCTCCCCAAAGTGAGCCACCGCGGGCCAGCCAGGCCGCCAGGGTGCTTAGCTGCTGCCTCAATTCCTCTAGGACCTGGTTCTTGACACCCCGATAGACCTCGGGCTGGAAGATCTCGGCACCGCTAAGGCGACGCAGAAGGCTGCGATAATGCCAGGAAAGCAGGCGCGATAAAGGAGCAGCGGCTAACCGCTGCTCCTGTTCGCCGGTGTTGCGCGCCCACTGCTGAAGGAAGGCCGGATTGAGGATTTCGCCCGCTGGACGATCACCCTCGCTCTGCAGAGCGTTCCGTAGCCATAGCTCGATTGGGCGCAAGTGGATGTTCTCAATCGGGCGCAGGCCAATGAAACGGAGGAACCTTCCCAGTGAGAGCAGCCCAAGGAGGCGCGAAAACCATGCCGGCTCGGGGACAATGCGGCTGAGAAAGCGCGGCGCGAAAGCGTCGCTGCGAATGGCAAAGAGCACGTCTCGGGTGACGGCTCGCCAGTTCCAACGAGCCAGGATTGTGGGAACCTCGATCATTGGATCGACGTCGCGTTTATGGGCCATTGCGAAGTAAACAGGCCCACGCGCGGGCAGGTGTTCCAGGCCGTGAAATTCGACTTTGTGAAAGAGCCGAACGCCTATCCAGAGAATACCTGCGATCAGAACCCGGCTGCAGGCGGCAAGCACTGCTGCAAGATGTCTCATGATGGCTCCTTGCTTCTCTAGCTAGCTGGCGGAGATGGATGATAGCTGCGCAGGATTAGCTGCTGCTTGCGTGTGTTGCCTTGTGGCGGTTGGCTGCAAGGCGCCGGGCCGGGTGCCTGCGGAGATCAGGCATTTGCGCGCTTTCAGGCGCTTCTTCTTTCAGGATAGCAGATGCAGATGAGCAGCGTCAACCTTGCTGGCAGGTAGGCTGGTAATCAGCAAAACAGCACGGAGCAGTCGGAGCATCAGCCTTACTGAGGGCCTGACTGGCTGAGCGGCAGGAATGAGTCCACGGCAGGAAAATAGGCGAAACTCCTTAATATACTGTCAAGCGGGCAAGAGATCAAGCGCCGATTAAGGGGGCAGGCGCCATCAGCGCTGATGTGGCCTGCCCGGAACCCAAATGACGGTGGTGTCACTCAAGACATGACGCCGCCACCGTCGATATTAATGGCTTGACCGTTAATCCCTTTGCTACTATCCAGGGCCAGAAAGACTGCTATAGCTGCTACCTCTTCTGGCTCAATGAGGCGATTTTGAGGGCTACTGCGTGCTAGAGCCTGACGCGCTTGCTCCTCGCTCATACCAGTGTGGGCCATAATGTTGCTGACACTGGCGTCTGTCATGGGTGTATTGACGTAGCTGGGACAGATAGCATTAACGGTGATGTTGTAGGGGAGCAGCTCGACGGCCAGGGCGCGTGTCAGGCCAAGAACGCCGTGCTTCGAGGCCGTGTAAGCGGCAATGTAGCGCCCGCCGACACGCGAGGCGATCGAGGCAATATTGATGATGCGCCCGTAGCGTTGCTCGATCAGCGTCGGCACGAAAGCCTTGCAGACATAGTAGACGCCCGTCAGGTTAACGGCCAGCAACCGGTGCCAGAGTTCATCGGGGTGGTTTAGAAATTTATGACTGCCAGCAATACCAGCGTTGTTGACAAGGATGTGGACGCCTCCCAGGCCGTTACGCAGTTCGTTGGCCATACGTTCGACCTGGGCAGGATCGGTCACGTCACAAGTGGTAAAGACACAGCGCCGGCCTTTGGCTTCGATCTGAGCTGCAAGCTCTTCCAGCTCGCTAGCACTACGTGCACAGATGCCCACATCGGCCCCGGCCTCGGCAAGGGCCAGAGCGATGGCGCGACCGATGCCTTTGCTAGCTCCTGTAACTACGGCGCGCTTGCCGGCCAGTGGATGCTGTTGCAGTAACTCAGTCATCGTCGGCTGATCCTCTCCTGTCCAAGGAAATGCACAATCACTGGAACATGCCTCGCTGCGATCATCACCCTGAGCCGGCCAGGGCCAGCCAGCTTACCTACTCCGTGAGGAGAGTCATGCCCGGGAACGGTACCATATGGGAAGCTACCTGCTCTGCACCTCTGTATCTGTATTGCTGGCTGCCTGTCTGAGCTTGAGGAAGAAAGAACGGCGATGGCCCAGCGCTTCCCCTTCTCTTTGGCAATGCTCGCGGAGGCTCCTTCTTTGGAGTATGCCACAGAGGCCGCTGCTTTTCCAGTTGGCGCCTGGCTGCCTTGTGGCTCCCTGCCGCTTGGTCTGCTCTACATCAATGTTCTATACTAGCCATAAAGCAAGCCGGAGCACCAGGCACGAGCCTCTCAAAAAGGCTCATGCATGCCAGCAACGCTGTTCTCTTTTCAGACACCACTTTCAGAGAGGAGGAAAGCAACGATGCCAGTTTCACTGGCTGGCGCGCGCCGCGTCTATGCGGCCCTCAAGGCTTGTGGTATTAAGCTGGTTTCCACCTTACCTGAAACCTGGCTTGTACCCTTACTCCATCTCATTGAAGCCGATCAGGAGATGCGCCTTGTACAGGTAGCGAGAGAAGAGGAGTCGATCGGCATTGCTGCAGGGGCCTACTTTGCCGGCGTCCCATCGGTCCACGTGATGCAGAATCATGGCTTTCTGGCGGCCATCAACCCATTGGTCTCGCTGGCCATGCTCTATAAGATCCCCGTGCTCTTGCTGATCAGCTATCGCGGTCACTGGGGGGAAAGGGACCCCTGGCAAACGCAGGGAGGCCTGGTCACGGAGCCGGTGCTGCGCGCGCTCACGATTCCCTACTACTGCTTGCGTCGTGAAGATGATGCGGCCCGGCGCCTCAAGGAGGCTCAGGCGCTGGCCCTCTCGGCCCTGCAACCGGTGGCTGTTCTGCTGACCCGAGAAGTGCTCTGGGAAGATGAGGAAAGCTAGGATCACTGTCCCTTGCAGCCGAGCAAAAATGGAAAAGTGTTTTTAGGGCAATCTATGAGAGAATTCCCAAAGAGGAGCGAATGACATGTTACGCGCTGACGCCCTGCGCGAGATCTATCCTGAGCTAGAACGGTGCATTGTAGTCACGATCATGGGGGCAGTCGCGGCTGAACTCTATGCCCTTGGTCATCGGCCCAACTTTTTCTATATGGAGCACTCAATGGGACTGGCCTCATCGGTAGGCCTGGGCCTGGCTCTTTCGCTCCCCGAGCAGCAGGTGATTGTCCTCGACGGCGATGGCTCTCTGCTCATGAATCTCGGCACACTCACAACGCTGGCCCGCTATCGGCCCTCCAATTTGCTACACATTGTCTTTGACAATGAGAGCCTGGTCTCAGTGGGGGGCTTTCCTACGGCGACCGCCAGCGGCAGCGATCTGGCGGCGATGGCGCGAGCGGCTGGCATACCGCTCGTGATGAAGGCGGAAACACCTGTCCAGTTCTCCACGGCAGTGACTCAGGCCTTAACACGCCGAGTGATGACAACCCTGGTGACCAAAGTGGAGGCGAGCAGTCCGGTCTCGTATCGGCTCGATCTAGACCTGCTAGAGAACCGTTTCCAATTCAAGCGCTATCTGGACTCGCTGCCGCATCCTTCTTGAGCTATTCCTCATAGAGGCGCCTTCTATAGCCAGTTTGCTGTCAGACGGCAGAGGATGAAACTACTGTTCAGACCCTGTCGTCTGGCTTTTATCTTTTTCTCAGAAGCAGTTCCGCAAGATAACAATAGATACCGTTAACTAATAGTTCTCTTGATCGTCCTCTCTAGAGAGATGCAGAGATATGCTTCTCTTAGAAAGGCCAACAGGCAAACCGTCGTTGGCTGAGCAGAGCAAGGGAAGATGAAGAAATCCACTACTCGTATTCTCTGCCTGATCAGTTTAGCACTGTGGATTATCGGCGGACTGATGTTGCTAGTGCCGCTCTTTAGCATCCTGGCCAATCCACAGGCAACTGCTGGGGAGGCCTCGCTGCTGATCGTTCTGTCGCCAGTTCTGTTGATCCCAGCGGCTATTCTCTACTTGATCGCCTGGGTTGGGGCACTGATCCGAGCAACGCAGCTTGGCCGTTGGGGCTGGTTTGCTGTGATCTTCTTTTTTGCTCTCATTGGCCTGCTGATCTATAGCTTCGTGGGACCGGAGACGCCGCTACCGACGGAGCCGCCTCTCTAGAGCTAGAAGCTGGCTGGCACGGGCAGCGAGCAGGAGCACTAGCGCGGCTGCCAACCTGACTCTGTTCAGCAGAGCAGCAGCGGGAGACGCGCGAGTGCGAGCACGCGTCTCCCATCAGAGGGACTAAGCGCGTCGTCTCGTGCTCCTGCTCACTTTGCTTATCCAGCACTGTTGTAAGGCAAGTAAGCCAGCAAGGAAGCACTGCGAGCCAGGGCCCTGCTCAGCCTTGCTCAGCTTGAAGAGCGAGCCGCCTGCAGGGTGCGCCAGATCTTTTCTGGCGTCAGCGGCATATCGATCTCCTTGACACCGAAAGGAGCCAGCGCATCGAGGACCGCATTGACCATAGCCGGTGGGGCGCCGATGGTGCCTGATTCGCCGATTCCCTTGGCCCCAAGTGGATTATTGGGAGAAGGCGATTCCACGAAATCACTGGTAAAAGGAGGGACCATTGTCGCCAATGGCAGAGCGTAGTCCTGCAAGGTGCCGCTAATGAGCTGGCCATGCTCATCGTAGAGCACCTGCTCATAGAGAGCCTGACCAATACCCTGAGCCAGGCCACCGTGTAGCTGGCCCTCTGCCAGCGTGTGATTGAGAATGCGCCCGGCGTCGTCGACGGCCACATAGCTCAGGGGATGGACCTCGCCGGTCTCGCTATCGATCTCGACGACGGCCATATGCGCGCCGAAAGAGAAGGTTGGACCTGCAGCGAAATCGCGACGGGCAGCCAGGCCGGTGATTGGCTGACCGCTCAGCGGGTCAGGAGGTTCTGGCTCCAGCAAGGAAGGTTCTTCCTCGGCCAGGCGAGCCAGCTCGCCGAAAGTAACAGAACGTGTTGGGGTTCCCTGGACCATCACTCGCCCGTCCTGTAGCACCAGATCTGCGGGGGCTGCCTCCAGCGCATGCGAAGCCAGACGCAGAACCTTCTCACGCACTGCCTGAGCTGCCAGCAAGACCACCGAGCCGCCCATCTGGGTCACGCGGCTAGCGAAGGTCCCGATGCTAAAAGCGGGCAGGTGGCTATCATTCAAGCGAACCTCGACCTGCTCTGGGGCAACCTGCAGCACCTCAGCAGCGATTTGAGTGAAGGCGGTCACATGGCCCTGGCCAGTCGAAGAGACGCCGCTTTCAACAAGGACGGTACCATCACGACGAATGCGTACAGTCGCCGCCTCACGTGGCTGAGTCCCCTCATCACCGGAAATCTCCGTAAAGGTTGCCAGTCCGATGCCAAGCAGACGCGGATCACCGGAGGCGCGACGCTCGCGCTGCCGGGCGCGCCAGCCCTCGTAATCGGCCAGCTCCAGCAGGCGGGAGAAAGCGGCCTGATAGTTGCCACTATCATAGCGCTGACCGGTGACGGTCTCGTAGGGAAAAGACTCCGGCGGAATCATATTGCGCCGTCGCACCTCGACTGGATCAAGGTTCAACTCGGCAGCGATACGATCGATAACGCGCTCGATGATATAGGTCGCCTCGGGACGGCCCGCGCCGCGGTAGGCCATAGTTGGAACCTTATTGGTGAAGGCGCCAATCACAGTACTCTCAACAGCCTCGATCTGGTAAGCTCCACAGACCAGGCGCGGTGTACGGATGGGCACAAGGGCCGTGATGCCCAAGAGAAAAGCGCCCAGATCGGCGATATTGCGCAGGCGCAAGGCCAGAAGGCGGCCATCGTCTTGATAAGCTGCTTCCACGTAGTTGATCTGACCACGCCCGTGAGTTTGGGCCTGCAGATTCTCGCGTCGCGTCTCAATCCATTTCACCGGACGGCCCAGTCGATAGGCGAGGGCGGCACAGACCAGTTCTTCGCCACCGAGGCGCGTCTTGGCCCCGAAGCCGCCACCGCTCATGGCGTTGTGCACATGCACGCGGCGATGATCCAACCTTAACGCCTCCGCCAACACCTGATGAGCCTGGTAGACGGCCTGAGACGAAAGCCAGGCGTGAAGCTGGCCAGTCTCGGGGTCGTAATCAAACAGACAGGCGCGATTCTCCAGCGAGGAAGGGGCCAGGCGCTGATTCTCCAGGCGCAGATGGATGACATGGCTAGCGCGCGCAAAAGCTTCCTCGACGTTGCCAGCTTTCAGCGGCATCTCAAAGGCTACATTGCTGCCGAACTCGGGATAGAGCAAGGGAGCATCAGGGGCTAGCGCGGCCTCGGGGTCGCTGACCGCCGGCAAAGGCTCGTAGTCGACCTCGACCAGATCAAGAGCGTCGGTGGCAATGGCCAGGTTCTCAGCGACAATGACCGCTACTGGCTCACCGACATAGCGAACCCTCTCCTGGGCCAGAGGTCGTTTCTCCGGGCGCTTGACGCCGGGCACAGGGACAGCAAAGATGGGCGGTAGCTCTGCCAGATCAGCGGCGCTGAAAGCCGCTACCACGCCTGGCAACCTACGCACTTCATCGAGATGGAGGCCCTCGATAGTGGCATGAGCGTAGGGACTGCGCACAAAAACCGCGTGCAGTATGGGCGGGCGTCCATTCAGCCTGATGTCATCCACAAAGCGGGCGCGCCCGGTGATCAGATCGTAATCCTCTACGCGGCGTCGGATTTCTGCCGGCTGCTTCATGGTCGTGCTCATGCGAATAGTCCTTCTGCGTGATCTTTCTCTGGGCCAGAGGTGGAATCCATCCAGGGGCTGTAGTCTATTATAAGACATCGATCTCTTCTTGTCCCGGCGGCAGCAGAGTCGCATTCCTCCTCTGCCTCGCGGCCTTCTTGACAAAAGTGGATGGGGGGAGGGTAGAGCACGGCACGGCATCTTGAAACGTATGATATGATCGAACTGATACACGGGAAGAACAGGAAATCTGGCCAACTTCGCGGCCGCTGCAGCGTGTCAACATAGGGGAAAGGTGGTTTGGTGCACCGCACCGCCTGGGGGAAGGGCAACGCGGTTGCCGTTCGTGCGCGACCTGCCTGCGATTTGCGGCTTAGGATTGCCGCAAGGCTTGTTCGTTTGCTTGCACAATTGCTCCCACCAAAGGGAAGACAGTGGAAGATAAGCTAGAAAAGAAGGAGCGTAGGAAGCGTGAAAGGTGCCGGATCGAGAGAGGCCTTGGCCGAGCCGACAGTACTGGCCATTGATGTGGGAACCTCTTCTGTGCGTGCCATGCTGATTGATGCGCGAGGCGAAGCTGTGCCAGGGACGCTCACGCAGTATCGTTATCAGCTCAGCACCTCGGGTGAGGGGGAAGCTAGCATCGACGGTGATAGGCTCGTGGAGCTGGTGGCCAGAACCATCGATGGTGTGTTAGAGGCGGCGGGCGCCATTGCCCACACCATCACTGCAGTAGCGACCGACACCTTCTGGCATAGCTTGATCGCTGTTGATGCCCAAGGGCAGGCTCTCTTGCCGCTGATCACCTGGGAGGATACGCGCGCTCATACGGCGGCGCGCGAGTTGCGGGCTGCCCTTGACGAGCGAGCTATTCATAGCCGTACAGGGGCGCCTTTGCAGAACAGCTACTGGCCGGCGCGGCTGCGCTGGTTGGCGCAAGTACAGCCGGAGCTTCTCAAGCAAAGTGCGCAGTGGCTTTCTTTCGGGGAGTTCCTGCATAGGCGTCTGCTCGGGCGCTCTATTTGTAGCCTCTCAATGGCTTCGGGCACAGGTCTGCTGAATCTGCGTAGTCTAAGCTGGGATGAGGAACTTTTGCAGGCTCTTGCAGTGCGCCCCGAACAGTTTCCACCGCTTGGTGACTTGCGCGATGCCCTGCAAGGGCTGCGTCCTGTTTATGCCCAGCGTTGGCCGTTGCTGAAAGATGTGCTTTGGTTCCCTGCCGTTGGGGATGGGGCCGCGGCGAACGTTGGTTCGGGCTGTGTGGTGGCTGCACGTTACGCTCTAACTATCGGTACCTCCAGCGCACTGCGGGTCACAGTACCAGCGGGTGACATTGAGCCGCCACCTGGCCTCTGGCTCTATTTGCTGGATGCCCGTCGGGCTTTGCTGGGGGGAGCCTTGAGCGAAGGGGGCAATCTCCTCTCCTGGCTGGCAGAGCTGCTGCGTCTCCCTCCACTGGACGAAGTGGAGCCGCTGGTCTCGGCTGTGCCACCTGATAGTCATGGCCTGACCATTCTGCCGTTTCTGGCGGGCGAGCGTAGCCCTGGCTGGCATACCGAGGCACGCATGACCGTCTCCGGTTTGCATCTGAAGCAGCGTCCGATAGATCTCTTACGGGCCGCGATGGAAGCCCTGGCTTATCGTCTAGCCATTGTCTACGAGCGTCTCAATACTCAGCCGCAGCTACGTGAGGCAGGGACGCAAATTATCGGCAGCGGCGGCGCTTTGCTACGCTCTCCAACTCTGCAGCAGATCATTGCTGATGTCTTGGGAGAGCCTCTCTATCCGCTGCGTGTACGTGAGGCTGCTGTCCGAGGGGTAGCCTTGCTGGCCCTGGAATCGCTTGGACTCCTGCCCGATGTAGCTCAGATCTCTCCGCCCCTGGCGGCACCTCTACTACCCGACCGTGCACGGGGTGAGCGCTATCGTCAAGCCATTGCCCGTCAGCAACGGCTTTATGAGCTACTCGTGGCCAACAACGGCGGCGTATGAGCCGATAGATAGGGCAGCGGAGGCTAGAAAGGAGAAGACAGCGATGTCAAAGGCGAATGAGGCACGAGTCATTCGACTCAAGCGTATCTATGAGGAGCCTGCGGAAGGCGATGGCACAAGGGTACTGGTCGAGCGGCTCTGGCCACGCGGCTTCTCACGCGAGCGGGCCCATATCGACCTCTGGCTCAAAGAGGTTGCTCCCAGCGATGCGCTGCGCCGTTGGTTCGCCCATGATCCTCAGAAATTTGCTGAGTTTCGCCGACGCTATGAGCAGGAGCTGCGCGATCATGCAGCAGCGCGAGCAGCTTTAGTCCATCTCCAGGAGCTGGCCCAGCGTGGGCCGCTCACCTTGGTCTATTCGGCGCGGGATAGCGAACATAACAATGCGGTTGTCCTGCGCGATCTCCTGCAGCGCGGCGAAGCCGCTGAGGGATAAGCGTTAGCATGGAGATAAGAACAGACCGGGATAGTCGCTGACCTGGTCCTCTGAGGCCCGACCCTTCTTGCCGTCAGTAGGGGACTCTTCCGGCTTGTTTTGTCCGCCTCCGCCAGCTAAGGGCGGCTGGCTGTAATCAGATTGGCCTCTCCTCTCTCGACCACCAGGCTAGACTAGACTGCGATCCTGCTTGTTGCTGGCCCTCTCCAAGGAACGGTACTGCCCTCTCGGGCAACAGTTGCTAGTGATAAGCTAGCCTGGGCGACTGCCACTTCTTGAGTGGGCCTGGCCTCCTCTTCCCGCTTTTCTGTCAGTTCGTGGGTAGCAACGTCCTTCTCAAAGGGGGATAGTACTGTTCTCCCTCTGACCGGTCAAATGTTGGATTCTGGAAATTCTCTCGGTAGACTCACGAGTGGCGCCAGAGAGAATGTGGTTGATGCACTGGTGAAGCAACAGAACGAAAGGGAGAAAAATATGAAGATCCAGCAATTCAAGTACCTCCACTGCTCAGAGGATCATGAAGAAGGTATTATTCTGGTTGATCCAGAGACCGAATCGATCCCGGTCACTGACGAGCGTGGGAATGTACTCTATTATTGCATGGGAGGCCAGCATGTATTTTCTTCCGATATGAATGGCCTGATCATGCAGAGTCTGCTGGATGACGAGTGAGTGGCAGATTATCAACGAAGGTAAGTGTGAAGACAGAAAAGGCCTATCTCTCACTCATCGCATTACAGGCGCCATACCCCACCCCACTTTGGGCCACACAGCCAGACGCGCAGAACTGAGCGCCCAGTTCTGCGCGTCTTTTCTTTGCAGGCCAGCCCTCAGCCCGTGGGGCCTGGTTCTAGCCACATGGGATCTGTAGTACGCGCTGATAAGCGGCAAGCAGGTATATCGGCGTGGACGATATGGATGGATAGATGACATGGCTAGCCGAACTAATCGTAGCCGCTGACTGAGAACAAAGGCTGGCGGGCCTGAGTAGTTAGTGGCATCGGCTGCGCCCTAGGGATAGGTGGTATGGGGGAAACTGCAAGCCGCGAGCTACAAGCTAGTCAATACTCAACAGCCAGCGAAGGCGCTCGCGGTTGCGGCGCAGGCGATCGATCAAGTTATGGTTAAGGCGGTAGATTTCCTTGATATCATTGAACTCATCGGCGCAGCGCAGTACGATCTCTCGGGGCTTGAGGCCGCAGTAGTAAAGCAAGTAGGCAAGACGTCGTTCGCGCTCATGGGGTAGCAGGCTCAAGATCGACTCCCAGGTGTGGTCGGTTTCCTCGTCGTCAAAGGCCTCCTCTGGCTTATGGAGAAGAGAGGTCTCCGGTTGGGAAAGGGTGATCTCCTGACGGCGTTGATAGCTGCGCAGTACATCTATGATGACCCCGTTCAGGGTGGCATGTAAGTAGCTCAGCACGGCCTTCAAACTTGGAAACTCAGGGGGATGTTCCTGGACTGCCTGCCAGAAGCGGCTGAAGGTCAGAGCGATGTAGTTTTCTTCTGAGTCGTATTGGAGGGCCTGGCTAGTGCCAGGATGAGTGCGCAGCCAGAGGCGAACGGTCTCGCTCAAGCATTGCTGCAGGAGCGTCCAGGCCTGGTCGGTTTGTTGCTCAACCGCGCGGCGAAATAGCTCCAGACAGTAACCATTGTCTGCTGCCTCATGCCGGCGCATGCGCTCCAGTTCGAGGGTACAGTAGCTGGCCAGTACTGTAAGGTTAAGTTCACTGAGTAGTTCTTCCATTGTGTTGTCCCCGCTGTTCTCACTCAGCAGCCCTCCAGTCCAATAGACTTCCGCCGCCAGCCGTCCCTGCCTGGCCGGTTGAGTATGAGGACCTGTGAATGGAATGTAAAAATATACATCTATAGATCTAATCTACTAGTAGAGAAAGCCCATATGTCGGGAGCGATGGCTTATGAGTTGCGGACATAACGCTCTTCACCCCGGGTTTGGAGAGCGATGTTGTGAGATGGCAAGTTCGGCTCTGCTCTTCTCTTCTTCAGTGGGTCAGAAACAAAACTTTCTTCGAGAATAACCGAATGCGCAAGAGCTTGTCAAGCGCAAGGCATATGCATTAAATACTGCTTTCTCTC
>NZ_JADGHT010000108.1 GCF_019683755.1 Thermogemmatispora sp.
TGTTTTACCCAACGGCGCACGGTAGTCGCATCAACGCGCAAGACTCTGGCAACCTCGCTAATGGTCAGTAGTTCCTCCATGATCTGTCCTTTCTTTGTAGAATGTCGTGCCGGGTGCCCGAGAGCTTCTCTCCCCCTTACCCCCTCGGGCACAGCGTACCCCTCTTCTGGTATCGGCAGGGGTGCTACTCTTGCAGGCACTTCCTGCTTTGCTGAATATACCATTCCCCATTTACAATTGTCAATACCAATTGCATAGTCTGTAGGGAGAAAATTCTGTACAGAAGTCACATAATTCACCCGGGGAGAGTGGACAGGATCGACAAGGCAGGGGAGAG
This sequence comes from Thermogemmatispora sp., assembly GCF_019683755.1. Lineage (GTDB taxonomy): Bacteria > Chloroflexota > Ktedonobacteria > Ktedonobacterales > Ktedonobacteraceae > Thermogemmatispora. Next base: position 338 of record NZ_JADGHT010000108.1, read on the forward strand.
TAGGCTATAATTGGATGGCAGTCTCTCTGAAATGGGGCAGAAGCCATGCAAGAACCCAGAACCTGGCGCGAGCTCCTCGCTGCTGTGATTCGAGATACCAAAGAGAAACAGCGCATAGCCAATGAAATGGGTGTTGACCCGGTTACGCTCACACGCTGGGCGACTCACGAATCGTCGCCACGGCCACGTTCGCTACTTAATCGCTTGGTTGAGGCCCTGCCGCCTCATCGCGAGCAACTGATTCAGCTAATCCGCCAGGAATTTCCAGATGCCCTGGAGGATGACCCCGGCTCCGTCTTCATCGATCCGGTAGTAAAGGATGTCCCCCCAGTACTCTATGCACGCATCCTTGAAGCTCATGCCACGGTCGTGGAAAGCCTACGCGCCTGGACCATTATGAACCTGGTGATGCAGCAGTTGATTCGGCAGCTTGACCCGCAACATACCGGCATTGCAGCCAGCATCGCCCAGTGTCAGCGTCCGCTGCCTCCTCAGCAGAAGGTGACCTGTCTTCGTGAGGTCTTCCTGGAGAAGAGCCAGGCCCTGACAGGTGTGGCTCGCCGAGGCTACTTTCTGGGAGCTGAGTCGCTGGTAGGCTATGCCGTGACCCAATGCCGCCCGGTGGTAGTCCAGAATCTGCAGGAGGCTTCCGACTTTGCCATTCCCCAAACGCTGGTCAGTGAGGCTCGCAGCGCCGCCGCTTACCCCCTGCAGCGCGCTGGACAGGTGGCCGGCGCTTTGCTGATTATTAGTACCCAGCGCGACTACTTCTTGCACGGACGCCAGGCGCTGATCCAAAACTATGCCTACCTGCTGAGTCTGGCTTTTCGTGATGATGAGTTTTATGATATAAAAGATATCGAATTGCGTCTGATGCCCTCCGAATCCATTCAGCATGCCTACATGGCGACGTTTAATCAGCGCGTGAATGAAATGCTGAGCCAGGCCGAACAGCGGGGGCAGCCGCTTACGCGCCGCGAGGCCGAGGAGCGAGTGATCGCGGCGTTTTTGGCCACACCTTTGCAGCCGCCATCGACGGAGCAGGCGGAGCAGACCCCGGAGCAAAGCTAGAGCGCTCGTTCGGCAGTCGCAAGGTTTGCTTCAAGGAAGAAAGGATCATCAGGGTCATGTTGACCGATCTCCAGCAGGTTGAGACGCTCTCTCATCAACACGGCACGTATATTATCGATGCAGAGAATACGGCTGAGCTGGCTCGCCTGCTGCATCATGGCCAGTTAGTCACCCAGGCTATGGGCGGCTTGCTGCCAGAACTATCGGATGTCTCGGGCTTACAGGATGTCCTCGATGTAGCCTGTGGCCCCGGCGGTTGGGCTTTGGAGCTGGCTGAGACATACCGCCATATGCGTGTTGTCGGCATCGATATTAGCCAGCGCATGATCGAGTTTGCCCGGACACTGGCTGCGACGCAGCAATTGATGAATGTTTCTTTTCAGGTCATGGATGCCTTAAAACCCTTGGCTTTTAAGGATGAGAGCTTCGATTTGATCAATGCACGCTTTATCTCAACGTTTATGCCAGCTCGCTGCTGGCCTGCTTTTCTGCAGGAGTGTCTGCGCATTTGCCGCCCCGGCGGTATCATCCGCCTGACCGAGGCTGATTTACCGATCTGCAATAAGCCAGCTTGCGAGGAGCTGTCGCTACTATTGGCCCTCGGTCTCACACGTGCCGGCTATACCTTCTCGGAGACACGGCACCATCTGGATGTTCTGCCCATGTTGGAGCGTTTGCTACGCGAGGCTGGCTGCGTTTCGATCCAGATGCGCGCCTGCGCTGAGAGTATCTCTGCTGGGACGCCGCGCTACGAGGATTGGTATCAAAATGGCCTTGTCTCTCTGAAATTACTTGAACCGTTTTATCTAAACGTGGTCGGCTTGAGCCATGAGGCTTTCAATCGCCTCTATGAGCAGGCCAAGGCCGAAGCAGCGGATGAGAGTTTCTGTGGCCTGCAGTTCTTTTTGACGGTCTGGGGCTATAAGCCACGGAGCTAGTGTTCATGGCCTGCTATATATGCCCGGATGCTGGGCAAGCCCGCCAAACGGCGATAAGCGTGGTTGCGCAGGGCAACCCGCAGTGCGTGCTGCCTTCCATCTTCAGGCCAGTCCCGGTAATGACTAAGATCAATTCCTTGCTCCAGGAAAGCGCTCTGGAGCAGTGTCGGCTCGTCATCAAAACTCATCAATTCTGCGAGATCTATGAGCAAGGCACGCCGCTGTCCACGGGGAAAATGGTCTACTTCGCGAGCCACCAGGGCAAACAGTTCTTGCTGATAGATCCCTTCCAGGGCGCGCTCCGCCGGCTCCTCCACGTCGCCGGTCTTCGGTTCCGGCAGGCTTTCCCCGCCAGTATGGATCAGGCGCCGCTCCCGCCGATAGCGGTCCCGGCAATAGTTGCAGGCAATGGTGAACAGCATCTGCTCTGGTGCGCGGGCTGGCTCGATCTCTCCCCTTTCAACCCGCGGTTGACGTTCGATGAAGCGCCTGATACTCTCTTGGATAATATCTTCCACCAGGTCTTCTTCCTGGCCTCGCCAGGCCGCGACACTGTAATGCGCAACCAGCCGACGCACCAGACGACGCAGCCGCCTGTAGATTTCTTCCCAATTCAAGCTCAGCAGAGGCCGGGTTTCCATCTGTCTCCTCCCTGCAAGTCAGGCTAGCGGCTCTAGCTCGCTTGCATTGCTCAGATCAATAATCCAAGCAAAAAGATTATTTACAAATTCCAGATGCGATGGCTTACAATCTCTGTACTGAGGTAGAAGATAGCTGAGGAAGCTCGTCAGAGAAACCCAAGACTGGCGACATTTCGGCCCCTTTTAGCGGCTAATGGCCGGACGTCGAGAGGCCATGAGGGCGACAGAGCCAATCATGGGCGCTCTGGCGGAAAGGTCGGCGAGTTGGTGGGCTACCAAGCTCAGTAGCAGCGCTGACACCACGGCCTTCGAAGAGCGAACGAGGAGCAACAAGGAGCAACAAGATAGAGGTGCTAGTCTGTGTCGTCTGGGCTGGCTGGCAGTGCACGGGGACAGCAGGTAGAATCGCTAGCTTTGAGACGGGAGAGGAAATTGCCATGCTCCGCATAGCATTTCATCAGCAGCTCAAACGTGAGCGACTGCGCCGCGGCTGGTCACAGGAGGATCTTGCTGAGCGCATTGGTTCGGATAAGAAGACAGTGCAGCGTTGGGAGACTGGCGATGGTTTGCCTCGCCCCTCTTTGTTGCGTAAACTCTGTGAGGTGTTGGAGAAGAGTCCCGAAGAGCTAGGATTGGTCGAGGAGTCTCGCACCAATTGGGGGGCCAAACCGGCCACTTCCCATTTCTTTGGCCGCACACAAGAGCTGCGCACGCTGCGCCAGTGGTTTGCCGAGTGCCGTCTGATTGCTGTCTGTGGCCTGGGGGGCATCGGGAAGACAACGCTCGTTGCCCGCCTAGTCGAGCAGGTGGAAGGTGAGATCGAGTACGGCTACTGGTCTTCGCTACGGGGGGCTCCGCCGCTCAGTCAGGTGCTTAAGGAGTGGCTACTGTTTTTCTCTAATCAACAGTTAAGTACTCCACCTTCTTCAATCGAGGAGCAGCTCTCGCTTTTGATGGAGCTGTTGCGCCAGCGACGCTGTCTGCTTGTGCTCGATAACTTTGATGCGCTGCTCCAGGGTGGTCAGCGCGCCGGTGCCTATCGCCCCGAGTACGAGGTTTACGGTCGCTTATTGGAGCGTCTGGGCAGTGAAGAGCATCGGAGCGTGATTTTGGTGACCAGCCGCGAGAAGCTGCGCGAGGTTGAGCGCCTGAAAGGCAAGAGTAGCCCGGTGCGCTCGCTGACCTTACAGGGGCTGGGCTTCGAGGCTGGACGAGCGATTCTAGAGGAAAAAGGCATCTTTGGTAGCGCAGATGAGGTGATCAGTCTACTGCGTCGTTATGGAGGGAATCCGCTGGCGCTGCGCCTGGTGGCGGAGACGATCAGTGAGCTGTTTGCCGGTAAGATCGCGGCCTTCCTTGCCGAGAATCAGGCAGCTTTCGGAGATATTCGTGAGGTGCTGGAGGAACAGCTCCAGCGCCTGGCTCTGCGCGAACGGGAGGTTCTCTCCTGGTTGGCGATCGAGCAGGAGGCGGTCACTCTGGAAGAGCTGCGCGCTGATCTGTTGCGTCCCGAGGCTCAGCGGGAGCTGATTGAGACGCTGGACTCACTGCGCCGTCGCTCGCTGATTGAGGTCCAGGAACAGGGTCAATTTACCTTGCAGCCAGTAATTATGGAGTATATTCAGGATGAGCTGGTGCGTCGTGCCTGTCAGGACTGTCTGCAGGAGACCTTTCAGAGTTGGGAACAGTTCGCTTTTGTGAAGGCCCAGGCGCGCACCTATGTGCGTGAGAGCCAGGTACGTATGCTGCTAGCCCCTCTGGCAGAGATGTTGTGCAGCGAGCTGAGTCAGGCCGCTCTCAAGGAGCGGCTTCAGCGGGCACTGGAGCGGCAGCGGCAGGCGCGTTATCCTCACGGTGGCTATCTGGTTGGGAACGTCCTTCAGCTCTTGCTTTATTTGCAGTGGAATCTGCGCGAATTTGATTTCTCAAGGTTAACCATTCGCCAGGCTTATCTGCAGAAAGCGCGCTTGCAAGGAGTGAATTTTGCTTTTGCGCATTTCGTGTCGACGGTTTTTCAGAGCACACTGACTAATGTGCTGGCCAGTGCCTTTAGTCCCGATGGGCAGTGCTTAGCGGTGGGAACAGCGAGCGGTGAGATCCGACTGTATGACAGCGATTGCGAGCATCTACTTCAGAAGTTGGATGGTCACAACGATGGGGTTTGGGCCTTGGCCTTTACCCATGATGGACGACGGCTGGTCAGTGGCAGCGATGACAGGACGCTGCGTCTCTGGGATCTGGAGTCGGGCCGCTGTCTGAGCGTGTTGGAGGGGCATACCAATCGAGTGCGAGCGTTGGCGCTCAGTCCTGATGATCGCCTGCTGGTGAGCGGCAGCGACGATCAGACGCTGCGCCTTTGGGACCTGGAAAGGGGCCAGTGTCTACGTACGCTGGAAGGGCACCAGGGGCGGATTTGGGCAGTTGCATTGAGTCTCGATGGGCAGTGGCTGGCCAGTGGTGATGGCACTGGCACACTGCGTCTTTGGCATCTACCGAGCTGGGAGCGTCCTCTGCATGTGTTGCGGGGCCATGGGGATCAGGTGCGCTCATTGGCCTTTCGAGCCGACGGGAAGCTGTTGGCAAGTGGCAGCGACGATGGCACAGTGCGTCTGTGGGAAGTGGCCAGTGCGACAGAGCGCGGCATCTTCCGAGGCCATAGCAATCGTGTTTGGGCGGTGGCTTTCAGTCCCGATGGTCAGTGGCTGGCCAGCGGTAGCGAGGATACGACCGTCCAACTCTGGCGCGTGCAGACGGGCGAACGCATGGCCATCTTGCTTGGTCACACTCATGGTGTGCGCACGGTAAGTTTTCATCCTGAGGGGCAGCGTCACTGGCTGGTAAGTGGTGGCGATGATCAGACGATTTGTCTCTGGGATTACACGAAAGGGCATCTGTTGACACGGCTGCATGGCTATACACGGCGCATTCGATCGCTCTCCTTTAGTCCCACTGGTCACTGGTTGGCGGCGGCCTATGAGGGGGAAGGCATCGCTGTCTGGGATTGGGCCAGTGGGCGCCTGGTGCAGTTGTTCCACAAGCCGCGGCATGAGCCACTCAGTTTGGCATTCAGTCCCGATGGTCAGTGGCTAGCCAGTGGCGGGCAGGACGAGGTTATCTGGCTCTGGTCGATGCCAGAGGGGAGGATACAGCGGCAATTTGTGGGTCATCGCGATTGGGTGCATAGTCTGGCTTTCAGTCCTGACGGTCGCTGGCTGGCCAGCGGCAGCGAGGATGAGATCGTGCGTCTGTGGGATCTGGCTAGCGGCAAGATGGTGCACGAGCTGCGAGCCGGTTGTTGGATTCGCGCCTTAGCTTTCAGGCCAGGAGGAGAGGCGAGTCGCTGCCTGCTGGTCAGTGGCGGGGATGATTCGCTCCTGCGCCTCTGGGATATCAGCAGCGGCACCTGTGTGCGCACATTGACAGGTCATAGCCGACCGGTACGAGCTTTAGCGTTCAGCCCCGATGGTCGGCTGCTGGTCAGCGGAGCTGAGGACAGTCAGGTCCTACTGTGGGACATTGAGAGCGAAGAGCCGCCACAGTCCCTACAGGGACATCATGGGCGCGTGCGCTGTGTGGCCTTTAGCGGGGATGGTCAGTTGCTGGCGAGCAGCGGGGATGATCTCAGGCTCTGCCTGTGGCGGCGTGATGGGAGGCTGTGCCAGGTTTTGCCGAGCGGCCATGAGCATATGGTGCGCGCGCTCGGTTTTGCTCCGTCTGAGGCCAGCTATCTGCTCGCCAGTGGGGGCAATGAGGGAGAGATTCGCCTTTGGGAGGCCACAGCCGGACGTCTGGAGCGCATTCTGAGTCTGCCACGCCCTTACGAGGGAATGAATATCCAGGGGGTGCAGGGCCTGAGCGCTTTGGAGAAACAGGCCCTGCTGGCGTTGGGTGCTGTTGAAGAAAGCGCGTAGCACGTCGCTAGAGATGAGAAACCCCAGAGTGGGGAGGTCACCCCTTAGACGAGAGGCCCCTCGGTGTTGGCAAGGCGGCGGGCACGCTCTCTCTCTTTGAGCTGGCGGCGCAGGATCTTGCCAGAGGGTACGCGTGGGATAGCCTCGATGAATTCCACAAGATGGAGCTTTTTGTAGCCTGCGAGCTTGCTATTGACAAAGGCCATGAGTTCCTCGGCTGAGGCCGTCTGACCGGAGCGTAGAACGACGAAAGCCTTGGGGATCTCACCGGCTTCTGGATCGTCGACGCCTATGACGGCAGCGTCAAGAACAGCGGGATGCTCTAGCAGCACGGCCTCGATCTCGGCGGGGGCGATGCTGAAGGCTTTGTATTTAATCATCTCTTTCTTGCGATCAACAATATAGAGGTAGCCCTCGGCATCGATGTGACCGATATCACCAGTGTAGAGCCAGCCGTTGCGTAGGACACGCGCCGTCTCAGCCGGGTCTTTCCAGTAACCCAGCATGACCTGGGGACCGCGCACGATAATCTCGCCGTCTTCTCCGGCTGGTAGCTCGCGCTCACCTGTCTCGAGGTCGACGATCTTCTGCTCAGTATCGTAGACGGGCAAGCCCCCACTGGCCGGGCGAATGTGCGCGGGGTCAAGCGGGGAGAAATGTGTATCGGGGGAGGCCTCGGTCAGGCCGTAGGCCTGGATGACATTGATGCCGGTGCGCTCTCGCAGTTTGATGGCCAGCTCGGGCGCCAGGGGAGCAGCGGCAGACATCAGGTATTTGACCGTTCTCAGTTTGGCCAGCTGCTCGTCGCTGGCGTTGAGCAGCGCCTGAACAATCGGCGGAACGGCGAAGAACCAGGTGACAGCCTGCTGCTCACAGAGAGTCAGAGCCGCGTCAAGGTCGAAGCGTTCCATCAGGATTTGCCTGCCTCCGGCAATGAGGAAGGTGCCGGTGAGCAGCACACCGTAAATGTGGTAGAGCGGGAGAAAGATCAGGGTTGCATCGGCGGGCGAGAGGTTGGCCGCGGTCACGACCTGAAGATGGTTGCAGACCAGATTGCGGTGTGAGAGCATGACTCCCCTCGGTAGGCCCGTGGTACCTGAGGAGTAGGGCAGGGCCAGCAGGTCATCGGGGGCAATGGGTACAGGCTCAGGAGGGCGCGGCGAGGCTTCTCGCAGCAGTCGAGCGAAGGGAATGGCTTGCGGCAGCCCTTCTGGTACCTGGGCACCGGTGACGATGATGTGGCGTAGCGCTGGAAAGCTGTGCCCGTTCAGGGCGCTTTTTAGTGTGGCCACTAGTTCACGCTGGACTAGAATGGCGCACGCTTCGCTGTTCTCAAGCTGATAGGTGATTTCTCGCTCCTTGTAGGAGGGATTCATGGGACTGATGACAGCACCGATGGAAGATGCTGCCAGGAAGGAGATGGTGTATTCAGGACGGTTGAAGGTGAAAAGGCAGATGATGTCACCTTTGCCCAGACCAAGAGCACGCAGCCCGTTGGCAAGACTATTGGCCATGGCTGTGACTTCGCAATAGGTTAGGCTGAGGTTGTGGTAGATGATTGCCGGTCGCTCAGGCTGCCGCTCCGCTACAGCTCTGACAAGGGCATCATAGGGGACTTCGGGATAGCCCAGCGGTGGGCGAAAGAGTTCGGGAGCAGTCTGTTTGTCGACCATGCCTGAAGTCCTTTCTTCTAAGGCCAAGAGAACGTCGCTCCATGTCTATGAGCATAGCTAGACCGTCGGTCATGGTCAAGTGGCTTGCTTGTCTCCTTAGCTGGTTACTGGCCCGGCAAGCGCGCACTCACTGCGCCTGATTATTTTCTTTCATTCCCGGATTGCGCTGAGCCTGAATATTATTGGCGCTTTCTCGTTCCTGGGTAAGGCTGGCTCAGAAGCAGTCAGCAGCTTCAGCAGCTAAGGAGAAGAGGTATAGGCTAGCTGGCTGCGGTTGCTCCACAGTGTGGCCAGAGATTGGAGGGCAAATTTTGGCCTGTGATCGCGTTTCTCTCTAAGAAGGCTAGCCCTCTCAAATGCCTACCTACGTAGGTCAGGGGAATTAGCTCGTATATCTAGTCAGAGGAGAGGGAAGAATAGAGCTGGCCTCAGAACGAGTCTATGTCATTGTCGAGGAACTGAGTAGTTATGAGCAATGATCCGAATCAGCCCTACAGCAGCTATGGATCAGAGCACGGTCAAGAGGGGACACCTCCCCCACCTCCTTCAGCAGGAAGCTATGAGCCAACCCAGTACGCCGGCTCGACACACTATGGCTCACCCTACGGCACACCTCCGCCGCCTCCACCAGCGTATGGGCCAGTGCCGACGGCTCCTGGTATCAATCCGTATGGCGTACAGTACGGGCTGCCTCCCCAGCCTCCTCAGCCACCACGTCGCTCTTTACGCTGGCTGTGGATCACGCTGGCCATTGTTGCAGGCCTGGTTGTGCTTGTTTGTGGCGGCTGTATCCTGGTAGGTTATATTGTTGCTCTGACAGGTAGCCCTGATTCGACTGTGAATAATTACTACTCGGCTATTCAAAAGCAGGATTATAACCAGGCCTACTCCTATTTGGCGATCGATACGCTGACTATCCAGGGAGAGGAAATTAGCGCGACCCAAAGCCGCTTTGCACTGGCGGCTGCAACCATTGATCAGCAGGCCGGTACTGTGACTCGCTATTCAATTACTAGCAGCAGTACAGATGGAAATGAGGCGACAGTAGTCGTGCATGTCACCCGCTCCAGCGGCGTTGCGTATGACGTTCATTTGCAGCTGACCAAGATCGGCGATGAGTGGAAAATTACTCAGCTCGATAATATATAGTTCCGGTCGAAGACAGGCTTAAGGTAGGTGTCTGGCTACGATCTTATGGATCATAACAGGTAGTAAGGCTGATGAGGAGAGAGCTGATTTTCTATGGGCGACAGTTCTCTACGGGAAGATAAAGAGAAACTCAGGCTATTTGTTCTCTTTGATCTCGCTGACAGGAGCTATTTCTCTCGGCTCATCTCGCATATGTCACCGCTCCTGTCATCATTCGTAAGGCTAACGTCGCCCGAGGATTTCAAGGCTGTTGTCCCTCTAAGAGCAGAGCGTTGGTTAAGCAGCCATATTGAGAGCGCCGACGTCCTTGTACTCCTGGTGAGTCCTGACTTGCTGGCATCACATGTCTACGAGGTGACTATCTCGCGCGCGTTGGAACGCGCGCGACAGGGCAAGATGGTACTGATTCCCATCCTGATCCGCCCAACGGTACTTGAGGGGACGCCGCTCGCAGATCGACAGATGCTCCCACGCCGTGGGCGCGCGCTGAGTCAGTGCGTCGATGAGGAGCAGGATCTCCTTGAGATCGTGAGAGAGATCAGGGCGATCAGCGAGGAGCATTGGCAGCGGCGTAGTCTGCCACAGTCACTATCTGCTCCCATATCAGAGGGCAGGTCACGAGGGCTGGCAGGGTCAGGGCAACTCCGCCGTCATTACCGGCTGGATGAAGTTTTCAAGCGCGCGGGTCTGCCTACAGTGACCTTTGTACCACCGTCCAACTTTGAGCGTTTGAAGCTTGCTCTTGTTGAACCGGGGCGAGGGGTGGTGATCGAAGGGCCCTCGGGCATCGGCAAGACCACGGCAGTGCAAAAGGCCATCAGGCAGCTTGGCAAGTGGGAGATAGGGCAGGAACAACAGCAGACGATCACACTTCTGAGCGCCCGTATGCCCGCTGATCGTGAGCGACTAGCCTCCCTGCCAGATTGGCACCAGGGTGTCGTGATTATCGATGACTTTCATCGTCTAGAGCCTGGCTTGCGTCAGGAGTTGATTGATTATCTGAAGCTGCTGGCGGATACTCAGCCTGAAGATCGCAAGCTTGTCATTATCGGTATCCCCGGCACCGGTCAGAGCTTTATTAGCTCTATTGCCTTCGACACAGCTACGCGCTTCGATCATTTCAAGATGGGCCGCGCCAGCGATAAGGAGATACTGCAACTGATCAAGCAGGGAGAGCAGGCGCTCAATGTGACTTTCGAATGTAAGGATGAGATTATTCGCCTGGTTGATGGTAGCTTCGTTTTGACGCAGTTCCTCTGTTACTATCTGTGCGCTTACTATAAGGCTATCCAGACACAGTTGTCCCATGTGGTCATTCGGAGTGGATTGACTGAGGCCATTCAGGATCTGATGGGAACGCTGGAGATGAAGTTTGGCCTTGCTATCAGGCAGTTTGCTGCTGCGGGCGGGCCTTATGATCAGACCGGCCTCTATCTGCTCGAAGTGCTGAGCCAGAATCGTGAGGGAGTGCTCTGGTTATCACTCTTGCAGCGGGCGGAGCCGGGCCGTGCTCATGATGTGGAGCGCTTTTTGAGTCAGTGCTGGCCTCAATTGGTGGCTGCTCATCCTGAGCTAACGTTTCATCTCTTCTGTGATCCATCGGTAGGGGTGCTGCTGGCGGAGGACCCAACCCTGATTTTCTATCTTCGTCATTGCCGTTTTGATCTGTTGGCCCGCGAGATCGGTAAGCGTCCCGCCCCTAGCCGGCAGCAGGTTTTTATCTGCTATGCCCACGAGGATAGAAAGTGGCTGAAGCAGCTGCGTAGGTTTCTGGCCCCTATTGAGCAGAAGGGCTTGTTTGATTTATGGGATGATACGTTGATCAGCGCTGGCAGCCGTTGGAAGGAGAAATTAGAAGACGCTATCGCGCGTGCCGGTGTGGCTATTGTCCTGGTGAGCGCTAAGCTTCTGGCCTCTGACTTTGTCATGACCAATCAACTGCCGAAGCTTTTGGAGCGTGCTCGTCTTGCCGGCACTTTAATTATCCCTATTATCGTTAGCCCTTGCCTCTTTGAGGAAAGCGAGCTGCAGCATTTTGAACCTGCCAATGATCCTCAGAAGCCTCTGGCTCTCCTGCCTAAGCCGGCCCAGGAGCAGGCTCTCACAAACATTGCACGCCGCATTACAGCCGCTGTGACCGCTCGATCAGAGTAAGATCAGTACGGGCTGCGGAGACAGTGCTGAGACAGAGGCTCTTTCTTCCTTCCTCCCCCGTCATACATTGCTATATTTTCATCGGCGCGCTGCCCCTCTTGAGATAGCCAGCTCCCCGGTTCTTCATCCCAGGCGACCCTGCATTAAAAATTCATTAAAATAGAGCGTAGCGATCATCTTCTCCATCTTCAAGTTGACAGATGACGTTCACCTTTTCTAAACTCTAAGAGAAGCAGTAGCCTCGACCGAGGCCCTACGGGATTGGACAGAGCAAGGCACTATCTATAGCAGCTCTGGCTCTGCTGGGAGTGCAGGCCGTTTCTATGGGGAGGCTATAGCCTCTAGTGCTACAATAGCGCATTCTCTGATTGTACTCATGCCAGGCGTCAGGCTATAGGCGGGCTGAGGAAGTTAGTGTTCCCGCGAATGGCACAGCCTGGCTTCTCTATGTTTCCTGGCAGTGGTTCGCGAGTCCGCTTATGGCAGAGGAAAGAGTAGGAGTAAAAGGAGAGCATCTGAGAGTATTTGCTCTTATTACGAGTATGCCGTCTGTTCCTCCAGGATGGCAGATCGCAGAGCGAGAAGTGGTTAGAGAGAAAGGAGTCTGCTTTCATGCCCTGGCGGTTCTTCCGGCGCCGTTCCCAAGCCTTGTCTGCTGACGTGGTGTGTGTTTCTCAGTCGGCCTCAGCTAGCGATCACTCGGATGAGGTAGTCCAGCCCTGTGCTCAGAATTTGCGTCGCTACCTGCAGGAACAGCCTACCTGCTCCCCAAGGATCTGGGCGAGGCCAACCGCCTCGGTTTCCAGCATTACATTCTCCGTGTCTCCGTGGGCAAATGGGGCGGATACCTCAGCTCTCCGATGGCTTTGGATGCACGTGAAGGTTGGCAGGCCATCAGCGCTCCGCTGGCAGCACGCTTCGGTCATTACGAGCAAGCCATCCTGCAGCTCATTGAGCAAGCTTATCAGGAGTGGAACCAGCTCCACCTACGACCTCATTTCGCCGTTGCCTATGGTCAGAAACCCTTGCCAAGCTGACGCTACCCGCTTCCAGCACTCAATCTAGCCGGCTGCCTCTCATCGACGACACAGAAAGGAGGTTTCGCTTATGCCCTGGTGGTTCTTCCGCCGCCGCTCCCGCAACACCGCTCCCACAACGACCTCGGCCCAGCCCTCTTCCAGCGGCTGGCGCCTGGGCGAGGT
>NZ_JADGHT010000004.1 GCF_019683755.1 Thermogemmatispora sp.
GCTCTACTGCTCCCCATATCACGCTCTACATAGTAGTGCCATGTTGTGGCTGCTCCAGCGCAGTCTGGACCGCTATGGGAGCCACTGCCGATGCTGCCTGGCGCACCGGAAGGACTGGCGCCTTGCTCTCCTTTGCTGCTACCTAATGATATCATGCTAGCGAGACTTTGCCCACCGGCTCACCGCACCGGCTCGCTATTCGGTTGAGCAGCAGCAAAAGGCTGCAGCACGGATGCTGCAGCCTATCGATCTCCACCTAGATCTGTGGGCTGATGCCTGGCCTTCTCTGTGGGCAGGCGCCTCTGCAGGTGCAATGCAGTGCAGGCCGAAGCTCCAGGTAGGGCACTGGCTCTAGCGCTGCTCTGTTTGTCGGCGCGCTTGGAGGAACGAGAGAATCAACGATCCAACCAGGACACCCAGCAAGAGCAGCTCCATTGTACTGAATGTGCGGCGTCCCGTCATGGGCACCACTCCTTTCCGCTTCATGGCTTGCTTATTAAGCGAGTAACTGCTGCTTTTGCCAGAGCTAACCTGGCCAGCTACTCAACCAGGTTAGCTCAACGCACCCATAATTCTTGAGGATATCCTATGCTATCCTTGCCGTAGACACGCACCAAATGGAAATGTTGTGTCACCCAGCTATGATACTCCTCAACCTCTTGCAAGTGGAAGCGTGAGCTAAAGAAGAGGACGGCACGTACCTGCGGCTGCTCGCTGGCCTTGATGAGATCCTGCAGGGTCAAATAGCCGCTCTGGATACGCACCGATGACGGATCGACCAGCCAAGGAGGAGTATCGCGCCCAGCGAGAGCAACTGCTAGCGGTTCATCGCTGATTACCAGATCACCCGGCTGTGTAAAGCGCTTCAGATCGCTCGCTGCCTGCTGAAGCGGCCCTGTAGGTGTCACCGGAGGAGGCGGCTTCAATAGATAGATGATGTCTTGCCCGAAGGCATAGGCGCAGCCCACCGCCAGAACAATCGTGACGATCGCGCTGGTCCGAGTGAAGGAACACTGAGTCTGGCTCCTCTTGACCGAGAGCTGGCTGAACAGCGGCGAAAGGGCGGAACAGCCCAAGACACTCAAGCTGACGAGTGGCGGCACCAGCGCGACAAGGTGGTGGGCAAACAGCGGTCGTTGCTCCAGTAGGACAAGGATCGTGCCCAGGAACCAGACAAACAGTGGGATCACACGCCAGTCACGGCGCAGCACGGCTACCATTATCCCCGCAAGACCAGTGAACGTTAAGGGCGTTGAGAGGCCTTGTAGCAGCAAAGGGAACGTAATCGTGCGCAAGGTGTAACGAAAGATCACATTTGATTTTGTATGAAAAGAGACGATGCTCTGGAACATGGTGGAAAAGGAGCTAGTCCAGGGCAGGAAGAGCGCAAGTGTCACCAATACGAAGGCCCCTATACCAGCCACTGGCGCCCAGTAGGCCAGGGGCGTTGAGGAACGTTTCCCCTCAGATGGGCGTGTCAATTGCCAGAAGCGCATCAGCACCAGGATGCCGACGGGTAATAAGGCTGGGGCCACTAGAAACTTCGTCATAATACTCAGCGCCAGGCTGATTCCGCTCAGAGCTGCGAGCAGCAAGCCACGCCGGCCCGTCGGCTGTTTCCACCATTGAAAGGCCAGGCCTACGCCCAGCAGTGACAGGGCAACTGAGGGGCCATCTGCTTGAAGAACGCGCGCTTCGTGAAGAAACGACACACTGGTCAGAGTTAGAAGCAGCGCTACAAAGGCACCTTTATAGCCATAGAGGGCTTTGCCCAGTAACCAAGCGCCAAGCAGGCCCCAGAGCGAGAGCAAGGCCACGGCCAACCGTCCTGCCCAAAGGCTTTGGCCTGCGAACATATAGATCGGAAAGACCGATTCCAGAAAGAAAGGCGGCTGCGAGTAAAAAACCTGGCTATAGAGAGCAAAGCCGTGGCTCATCGCGCGCAACGACTGCAGATAGACGCCTTCGTCAAAGTCGCGCTCTAACGGCTGCCCAAGCTGATAGAGACGCATGCCCATCCCGATGGCTAGCAGGAGGCACAGCGCAGCTCTCGGCAACCAGCGAGAGCGTACGCTCCGGGAGCCGTCTGTCGCGGATACGGGGGCCTGACTATCCACGATGACCTCGCTAGTCATAATCTAACAAACCTCAAGCGATTCTAGGCTCTCTCCCTTGGAGAGACGTATTCCACTATACAACACAATAGTGCAATGGTCATCATCTTGAGAGAAATGGCCTGGTCTGCTTCGAGGAGCGCAAAAAATTCACGCCGCTCTCTGGGCGGCGTGAACAGCAGTCAGCGCTAAGAAGAAGCACAGCGATAGTGGATAGAGCTGTCCTACTGAGGGCCCTGCTGTCGAGAGAGGCCCATCAGCCTCCCTGGTGAGGAGCACTCTCAGAAGGAGTACTCTCGCCGGCAGCGTGGCCATTGCTGGCTGGCAAGAGAGCCAGATGGCTATCGCCATCGGCTTCATCCTGGCTTAGACCAAGCACCGGAGCCAACTCGGGCAGCAATTCGACAGTCACGCGATGAGTATCGGCCTGATTAATCAGCTCCTCGACCTCTTCGGGGGAAAGCTCGTCGCGCTCAATCAACGACTCGGCCACAGCTATCACCGCCTCGCGATGCTCCTGCAGCAAGCGTTTCACGGCCTTGAACTGCGATTGAAGTACAGCTTCAATTCGCTCTCTGAGCTGATCCATCGGGAACGAGGAGAGTATACTGCCTATGTCGGAGTCTTCAGGAACAAAGGCGCCGTAGGAGACCAAAGTACCGTCCATGCCGTAAAGGCCAATATAGGAGGCAGCCAGCTCAGTGGCGTGACGCAGGTCGCCAAAGACCCCGTCCAGTTGCGTATTCAGAAACAGTTCCTCAGCGGCGCGGGAAGCCAGACTCACCTGAATGTGGGCAAGCAACTCCTCTTTGCTCGTGGTCACAATTGTTTCCTTGGGACGTGGGAGAGCGAAGGCCGCCGCGGTCTTCAAATCGCTGCGCTGATGAATCGTCACGAATGGTGGCAGATAGCGATCCCGCAGATAGTAGGAAGCCACGGCATGGCCTGCCTCGTGATAGGCGATCCGTCGGCGCTCCAGGAGGGAGAGGTTGCTCTCACGGCGATAGCCCAACTCATGAATGTCCTGGGCCTCGATAATATCCTGATAGATCACCTCATCGCGCCCAGAGAAGTAGGCAATGATCACTGCCTCGTTGATCACGTGCTTGATCTCCACCGGCGTGTAGCCGGCCATGCGGTAGACCAGGGTATTAATCGGGATATTGGGATCATGCTTGACTTTATCCAGGTAGTACTGAATCACCTCGCCGCGGTACTTATCCGTGGGCGGAGCCACATTGATACGCCGATCAAAGCGCCCTGGGCGCAGCAGAGCCGGATCAAGCGCCTCGGGTAGATTCGTGGCCCCAATGGTCAGCACCGGCTCGCGTTGGACTCGACCGTGATAAAGGCCCAGGACG
Source organism: Thermogemmatispora sp. (assembly GCF_019683755.1). Lineage (GTDB taxonomy): Bacteria > Chloroflexota > Ktedonobacteria > Ktedonobacterales > Ktedonobacteraceae > Thermogemmatispora. The sequence goes on from NZ_JADGHT010000004.1 coordinate 3,476, forward strand.
CGCAGAATCTTCTTAAACCAACCAGTTTCGACGGGCGGCGGGTCCATCTCCATCAGTAGCTGATTGAGGGCTCCCCCAGTGCCCATGAAGCCGAAGAGACCGCCGCCCATAGCGGGAACGGGCATGCGGCCCGGGCTGGTGCGCGAGGCTCCCAGGGCATCGATCTCGTCCAGGAACAGGATACAGGCCCCGTACTCACGCGCCAATTTGCGCGCCCGCCGATAGAGACGCATGATAATCAGCACGTCAATGCCCCAGAACATATTGCGGAAGCTGGCAGCACTGGCGTAGCCAAAGGGGACCTGAGCTTCACTGCTGATACACTGAGCCAGATAGCTTTTGCCTGTGCCGGGCGGTCCAGAAAGCAACAGCCCCCGAATGGGCTGGCCACCCATATCGCGGAACTCTTTGATCCCTTGGAGGATCGTCACGATTCGCCGTGCCTGCTCCAAAACCTCAGGATTGCCCTTATAGTCCTTGAAGCTAACCCCCGTCTCGCCAGGCATCAGCCAGTAGAGGCGGGGACGGCCCAAAAACCAGAAGAGGGCAATGAATTGGATCAGGATATAGAAGATGGCAAAGGCGACCTCAAACAGGTAGGCAAAAATTGCCTCAGGCGAAGGAGCACTCAACTGGGGGAAAATATTGCTGAAAAAGTACCAGAGAACAAAGCCTCCAAGAAGGAGCCAGAACCAGTTATGACGGACGAAGCGTCCAAACTGGTCGAGGCCCAGATCGATTGACCTGTCCAGCTCCTCTTGTTTCTCGAAAGGTTTCTCTGTCGCCATGAGCAGTCCCCTTTTTTTTCTTACTAGCCGGGGTCGGCGAGCGACCTCTTTGCTGACTGTAGCAGACAAGCAAACGAGACTAGTCGGTCCTGTCTCGCCTGCGCTCAGATAATGGCAGCCACGAACCTAGAGCCTGATTGATCCGACCAATGATTTCATCAGCGGCTGAGCTGCTCACGCTAGCTCAGGGCGTTTCGGAAGCTCACAAGGTCGATCCAGAGCAGCAAACCCCCATTCTGAGGCAGGGTCGTAAAGTGCCAGAGCATGAAACCGCTGGTGCCGCCGCCCGGTCCGCGCGCTCCCAAATTGACACTCACCAGACTATCGACAGTCGTATCTGATTGCTGGTAGACGCCGATCACGTGGATATCACGCCAGACCAGATTCGTTTGCTTTTCACTGTACTGGCTGACCAGCTCGGCTGGATCGGGGGGCTGAGCCATACGTAGCGTTGATTGCAGCATACGCAACGTAGACACATCGCCGTCACGCAGCGCATAGAGCCAGTCTTTCACTTTATCGCCGCCACCGCTGCCGCCATTGATATGGAAATTGAACTGATCCTGGGCGATGCCGAGCGGCCACTCGCCGGTCAGCGCATAGTTGGTGACAGTGGCGGTGGCCAGGAAGATCACGACGACCCCCAGGCTGAGCAATTTGTGATTACGAATCAGTGTGGCCAGATAGTAGATAGCTTTGATTGGTGGGCGTAAGATGGCCTTAACCTTGCGCGCAAGAGGTCTCTGCCCCAGGCGTGGGCGCAGCGGTGTGGCTCTTGGCTGCTTAAGCTCGTTCCTCTTCGCTTCCGGTAATCGCGGATAAGTGGGTGAAGGGTGAAGCATAGGACGTGCTCCTCACAGAGAAAGTCGGGGCAGAAAAGCTGCCCATGTGCGAGTTGATCCGCTCGCCGTGACAGTCCCCCATCCTGCTGTCTCTCTCGACTCTCCTCTGAGTTATAGCCTGTTTTCCTGTATCTAGCGGATCTTGCCCCTTACTTGCCTTCCTCATAAGATCGGGTGCCTTATTTTTACTGTATTGTACGGTGCGCTAGCCTGGCTGACAAGTGATTCTTATGAGGAAATCATCGACTGCTTTCCAACTGACGCCTACCTGACAAGTCCAGCAAGCGGCTGGCGTTTTCCCCTCTTCCATGCGATAATAGCCCCCGGTGGAAAGCCGACAACGGTCTTTATGCTTAGCAGCACTGCCAGGGCATGATACGCAGGAAGCAGACTCGTAGAGGAAAAACCAGAGGAGGTCGTCGCCGCCCTCGAAGCCGCAACCGGCAAAAGCGGCGCCTGCTAAGCGAGTGGATGCTAGTGCCGTTTGCCGCGCTAGTCATGATGGCGCTGCTCTGGCTAATCGCGGATCCTCTCGCTCTGCGGGGGGGAAGTCACTACGCGGTGGTCGGCGCCCCCTCAGTGTCAGCCAACTTCATTGATCAAGTACTGACGGCTTATGAGTCGCCGGCGGCGGGCAAGGGCCAGGCGCTGTATGCCGACGGCATAGCTTACCATATCGATCCTGTCTATGCCTTAGCTTTCTTTCTGGTAGAGAGCCGCTTTGGTACTGCTGGCGTAGCGCGCGTCACGCACTCCCTGGGTAATATCCGCGCGCTTCCTGGTGAGGCGAGCTATGAAGGCTACCGACGCTACACGAGCTGGGAGCAGGGTTTTGCTGATTGGTATCGTCTGATCGACGAGGAGTACGTTGCTCGAGGCTTGATCACCATCGACCAGATTGTGCCAGTCTATGCCCCTGCCACCGACAGCAACGATGTGGCGGCCTATATTCGTACAGTAAAGCTGGCCGTGGACACCTGGCGAGCAGGGAAGGTCTTCGTCTAGCCAGTCGTGCGCTACCTGTATGCCAGGTCTGAACCCTACTTGCGGGCACCAGAGAGATATTCATTTGGGGTATAATTGGGAGAACCAACCACGAGAAGCTCGGTGCGGTCTACTCGAGCAGCGTCATTGATTAGTGGCCTACTGGCGATGGTGGAGAGGGCGGACGGCATCTTGCCCGGTGGCGCCTTGACTGACGCGGACAGAAAGGCAGGTCTTGCTATGGATGAGGCTGTAGCGAAGGAGAGAACTTCAACTGGTGGGGCCTATATCTGGTTCCACTACAAAACACAGTTTGCTGCTCACGGGCGTCTCCATATCGTTCAAGTGGAGGTACCGGTGCCTGTAGATGCTGGCGCTGAGGAGCGTGAACGTCTCCTGGAGGAAGCTCTGAGCGGTTTGGATCAGTTCAGCACTCGTCTGGAGCAGCGTCTCAAGCAGATGGTGGCGCCATCCACGATGCCTGAGGCCTCACCCCCTGGAGATGAGAGTGGGCGCCCACCGTCCTCACATCTTGCCAGCTCGCGCGAGTCCTTGGAAGCGACGCGCTCTGCGCAACGACCGCCCTCGGCTCCTGCCGCTTCGGCCACCAGCCAGAGGCTGCCATCCGCCTCACAGCTCCGACGTCGCATGGCGCCTGCTTTGCCCTCAACTCCGGGCGTTTTTGGCAATCTCAATAGCGATCTCACTCTCCCTCAATTTTTGCAAATCCTGCGTGATAACTTCAACATGGATTCGAAACAGGCCATGAAGCTGCTCGGAGTGAGAAGCCTCAGTAATCTCAACTTGCGCGAGGCTCTGGACCAGCTCCGCTACCTCGTCGCCCAGCGAAGCCAAGCGACGAGTCCCTCCATGCCTGGCAAAGCGGCCTCTCTGGAATCTGCCTATCCTGGCTATCCCGCTGTCTTTTCGCAGCGCGAGTGGCATCAGGGGCATGCTCGCGGAAAGCTGATGATTGAAGCGGAGGAGCAAGAGCAAGAGGAGGCATATCAGGAGCCATTGGAGAAGGAACGCGCCGGGCAAACCTCTGCCCACGAGGCTTTCTACGCTGAAAGCGATATCGATGAAGAATATCAAAAAGCATCTTATCCAGAAGAAAGCAGCTTTCAACAAGATATAGTATACGAAAATGAAGAATGTGATGGCGGTCTAAATAAAGATAGTGAAGAGAATGAAATGGGAGAGGAGGGAGAGGAATGGAGTGCCGAGAGCCAAGAGGGACGACAGCTCTCAGTGCGGGAGCGCGTTCATGCGCGGACACTCTTAAACAAGCTGCGCGAAGTGCGCGGCAACACACCGGTCAGCCAGACACATCTGGCTGTTCTCTGGAACGTCATCGGAGACCAGATCAGTGAGGACGAGCTGTGCGAACTGATAGGCCGCATCTGGGGGGTCACGGCTCTCAAGCAGCTCAGCATCGATCAAGTCGAGGCCTTGATCACCTGGGCCAAACAGGATGACTTCGAGCGCGACGTTGCCATGATTCTGGCCCTGAATTGAGCGAGCTGGACAGGAGAGACAACTATGCGCGTGGTTGCTGGAGAGGCCAAAGGGCGGCGTCTCAAATCGCCACGTACGCCCGGTACCCGCCCAATTATTGATCGCGTCAAGACAGCGCTCTTCGATATTCTGGCTACACGCCTTGAGGGTGCCCGCTTTCTAGACCTCTTTGCCGGGACCGGTAGCGTGGGCATCGAGGCACTCAGCCGAGGCGCGGCCTTTGCCACCTTCATCGAGATCGATCCGCGCGTCCTTAAGGTCCTGCGTGAGAATCTCCAACTGACGGGACTGCTTGAGCGAGCTGAGACGCTGCGTGCTGACGCCTTCAAATGGCTAATGGCCCAAGCTCAGCAGGAAAGCAGGCCAGGGGTCAGCAGCGCTACGGTTCCCCCATCTGTACGGGCAGCCTATGATATCATTTATGTAGCCCCGCCACAGTATCATCAGCTAGCTGCTCGGGCGCTAGCTCTGCTCGATCGCTCACCACTCCTAAGCGAGAGTGGTCTCGTGATCGTCCAGATTCATCCTCGCGAGCGAGATGAACTGCTGGCGGTGCCGCTGACGCGCCTGACCGTGGAAGACGAACGGCGCTACGGCAGTACCCTCTTGCTGTTCTACGCCGTCAAAAAGGAGCTTACTGGCTATGACACTCAAGCTGGAGAAGCCTGACTATATTGTGGTTTACGTCAGCGATATGGAGCGCTCAACGGCCTTCTATCGCGATGTGCTCGGCTTACCTCTGCGCTTCAGTTCGCCGGGCTGGACCGAGTTTGAGACCGGCTCCGTGCGCCTGGCGCTCCATCGCGCTGGAGGCCAGGGACAGGCTCAGTTCTATCCTGGACGGCCACCGGCTGGCGTCGCTCATTTGGCCTTTGTAGTTCCCGATATCCAGGCGGCCTATGAGGAACTGAAGGCACGCGGAGCGACCTTCTCGCAGCCGCCGGAGAAGCAAGTTACCGGCAATCTGATCGCCGTCTTGCATGATCCCGACGGCATGGGGATTACGTTGCAGCAGCGTCTGACATAACGGGTGATAGCAAGGTGGCCACTCGCCTCACGTTGACAGGGGCAAAGGAGTTCAGACTATGACCACCGGTGGACCGGCCCGCGGGCGCTTCGCCTTTCTGGATGCTGGCGAAACAGCCCGCCGTTTAGGGATTGATCGACGCACACTGGAACAGTGGGTCCAACAGGGACGGATTCGGGCCTACAAGGGAGTAGGGCGCGACTACTTTTTCAAGACCGCCGACGTGGAAGCTCTCTACAAAGAGCTACACCCTGAACCTGAGCTGGCTCAGGCCATTGCTGCCGATGAGCAGGAAAGCGCCGAGGCTGCAGGCGGCTCGGGCGGTCCACAGCCGCTGCAATTCATACCGCGGCGCAAGCAGCAGGACCCGGCCATGCGCGTCTACCTGCGCCTGCAAGCCGACACCAAGTGGTACGATGTTTCTGAGGAAGACATCCGAACCTGGTTCATGCAGCTTGCCCCGGAAGGCTATGAGCGCAATCGGCGCAATGCCTTGCATGCCATTCAGAAGCTGCAATACCTCGTTAGCCTGATTGAAGAGGCGCAGAAGCGTGGGCCCTGACTAGCAAGTCGGGGCCGTGCTTTGCCGGGGGGCCAACGACTCCAGTGCTTGACCTACCGGAGGAGGCCGGCACTGGAGTCGCTGGCAGCTTTTTTCTCACAGAAGAAGGCGGCTTAGAGAGAGGACAGACAGGGAAGCAGCTCGGCTACCTCGCGGATAATCAAATCAGCACCGCGTTCCCGATACAGATCCACCTCATCGGGGAAGACGCGCATCACCGCTAGAAAATCCGGCTCGCCCGGGGCCTGGGTACGCCGATAATTCAGGACCAAATCGAGATCGTCAGCCGTATCGCCCACGTAAAGACCACCAGCGGCCCCCACAGCCGCAATGGCCAGGCGCAGCGCGCGCGGATCAGGCTTCAAACAATCATCGCCGCTGATCACCACATCCCACCAGGGTCCACCACTGTGAGCGGCCAGCCGCTCCAAAGCACTATCGACCTCGGGGCCGATGCGGCCAGTGATCAGCCCCAGCTTACGCAGGCCGGCGTCATGCAGGCGCATTGGCAGATCAGGAGGCAGCAGCAACGTCTCACGATGAACGAAGCCAGGCCAATCAGGCAGATAACGCGGTTCGCGTCCGAAGCGTCGGCGATACTCAGCCGCGCCCCAGTAGAATTCATGGCACAACTCGCCCACCAGCTCAAAGTCGGGCAGAGCGCTGGCAGGAATCACCGAGCGCACCCACTCCAGGCCGCCATGTCCCTCCAACATTGCCGCCCGTGCCAGTTGCATCCATTCGCGATTACTGCGCTCCGCCAGCGGGGTCCCACGCCACTCACGCAGCTTTGCCGTATAGAGTCCCGCCAACAAGTAGCACATATGCCAATCGTCATTGAAGCCGCCGGCCTGTTTAAAGAGCTTGACATCATCGAGCGTGAGCAAGGGGCGACCCGCAGAGCGGCCCCAATCCAGGCCGTGGAGCGTTCCCACAATATACTCAGCCACAGCGATATCGGTAGCACGGAACGATTCGCTCGTTTTGATCAAAACGCCATCAACATCAAAAAAGAGCGTATCGCAGGGAACCGGAAGACGCAGACCATCACGTTTCCACGGGAAGATCGAATCCATCGAATAAAGGCAATCCTTTCTCTCAAAGTTGAGTTAATCTCATAACAGAGCAGAAAGAACAGGGCGAGCTGACCTGAGTGCCATAGTAGGCATGGCACAGGTCGAGAATCAAGGATCGATTTCGATGACAGCCTCCATATCCCGCTCATCGAGCAGATAGACACGATCCCATTGCTCGCTTGGGATCTCCTGCAGGGCCTTTTGCAGGAGGCGAGCATGGTACTCGATCACCTGGGGGCCAACCTGGCGCTCGCGCTGGCGGTCGCGCTCCAAGCAAGTAGCGGGCGAAACGTTGAAGACCACCAAGCATTTCAGGTAGCCGAAATGGAAAGCCAGCTCCCAGAGCTTGCGACGAGCCTCTGCATGGAGGGCTGTGCTATCCGCGACCGTAAAGCGTCCATTGAAAAGGCGCTTCCTGATTATATAGTGGAAAACGTCGAAAGTATCGCGGTTGACCTGCTGATTGGTCGGATCGTCGCAGACCAGGGCCCGGCAGTAGTCGGAGGAGACCACCATTGTTGGCACTGCACTGAAGTAGCGCGCTGCAAAGGTACTCTTGCCGGAGCCGGCTGGCCCGCAGAGGACCATGAGCGTGCGACGGGGAAGCTTCATTGAAACAGGCATGCACCTCGCTCCTTTCCACAGGCATTGCGATAGGTCCCTGGCTTTGATATAATGCCCGTGCACAAATGGCTCTAGTATTACCTATGCCCGATCTGGCGGGACGCGGCATCGTGCTGGGGAGGACGCTGGTTCTATTATCCACACCGGATCTCATCTACGCTACGTATAGCGATCTGGACCGATGAAGTGGCGCGCTTGAGCGCTCACCATACCAACCAAGACCAAGGTGCTGAGCCTATCAAGCCGATCTGTTTTGGATTGGTAACTTCCAAGCCGTCCCGCTCAGGTGCCGCGGGTGAGCCCGGCCCGATTGTACTAGTGAGGAGGCAGCTGTGTCTGTAAAAGTGCAGCCTACCACTGCAGAAATTCGCCAACGCTTCCTGGACTTCTTTGTCCAGAAAGGTCACTATCTGATGCCCAGCTCGTCGCTCATCCCGCGCGACGATCCGACGGTGCTCCTGACCACCGCCGGCATGCAGCAGATGATTCCTTTCTTTCTGGGGCGCGAGACGCCTCCCGCCACGCGGCTCACCTCGGTGCAGAAGTGTTTCCGCACGACGGATATTGATAAAGTGGGCAATGAGCGCACGCTGACCTTCTTCGAGATGCTGGGCAATTTCTCGGTGGGAGACTACTTCAAGCGTGAGGCGATCGCCTATGCCTGGGAATTTCTGACCCAGGTCGTAAAGATCCCTCCTGAGCGTCTCCATCCAACGGTCCACCCCGAGGATGACGAGGCCCCGCGCTACTGGACGGAGATCACCGGCATTCCTGATGAGGCCATTGTGCGCCTGGAAGATAACTGGTGGGGGCCGCCGGGAGCCGCTGGCCCCTGTGGACCGGATTCGGAGATCTATTACGATCGCGGCGTCGAGCATGGCTGCGGTAGACCAGACTGCAAGCCCGGCTGCGAATGCGAGCGCTTCCTGGAGATCTGGAACCTGGTCTTTATGCAGTTCTATCAGGATCTCGATGGCAAGCGCACACCTCTGCCGCGCAAGAACATTGATACGGGCATGGGCCTGGAGCGCCTGACGATGGTCCTCCAGGGCAAGCAATCGGTCTTTGAGACGGACGTCTTCCGAGCGATTATGGACCGCTTCGCCAGCCTGGCCGGCACGGCCTATGGCCGCGATGCCCGCACCGATACGTCGCTGCGCGTCATCGCCGACCACGGGCGCGCCCTGGTCTTTCTGGCTGCCGATGGCGTGCTGCCCAGCAACGAGGGCCGCGGCTATATCTTTCGCCGCATCCTGCGTCGCGCCGTCCGTCACGGTCGCTTGCTTGGACTGGAGAAGCCCTTCCTGGCCGAGGCTGCCGATACCGTGATCGAGCTGATGGGCGGCCACTACAGCGAGCTGCGCCAGCACCGCGATCGCATTGTGGCTCTGCTCAGTATGGAAGAGAAGAAATTTAATCAAACGCTCTCCACCGGTCTGCAGCTGCTGACCGAGCTGCTAGCTGAACTGAAGGAGCGCGGCGCGACGGTTATCCCCGGGGTCGAGGCTTTTAAGCTGTACGATACCCACGGCTTCCCCTTGGAATTGACTCAGGAGATTGCGGCGGAGCAGGGCTTCACCGTCGACGTAGCGGGCTTCCAGGAGGCCATGCGCCAGCAACAGGAGCGCAGCCGTGCTGCCAGCCCCTTCGCCCAGGCCCGCAACGATCAGCAGCTCGCCGAAGTCGCAGGCCGTGTCACCTCAACCACCTTCCTCGGCTATGAAACCACCAGCGCTAGCGGCACGGTTGTGGCGCTGCTGGTCAATGGTGAAGAAGTCGAGAGCGTCAGCGCACCGCAAGAAGCGCTAGTGATTCTGGATCGCACCCCGTTCTACCCCGAGGGCGGCGGCCAGATCGGCGATCGAGGCCTGCTCAAAGGAACGGTAGGGACCTTTGTCGTCGAAGATACCCAACGCCCTGTCAAAAGCCTGATTGTCCACTATGGCCGCGTCACGGAGGGCTACCTGCGGGTCGGCGAGACGGTCCAGGCAGAGGTCGATGCCCAGCGTCGTGAAGACACTATGCGCAACCACAGCGCCACTCATCTGCTGCATAAAGCCCTGCGAGACCTGCTTGGACCCCAGGTTGAGCAGCGCGGCTCGCTGGTTGAGCCGGAGCGCCTGCGCTTCGACTTTGCCTCTCCTCGTGCTCTCACCAGCGAAGACCTGATCCGTCTTGATGAGCTGGTGAATACCTGGATTCGCGCCGACTATCCGGTTATCACCGAGATTATGCCACTGGAGGAGGCGCTCAAGACAGGGGCGATGGCCCTCTTCGGGGAGAAATATGACGAGCAGGTGCGCGTTGTCTCGATGGGCAGCAGCAAAGAGCTGTGCGGAGGTACGCACTGCCGCGCCACCGGGCAGATTGGCATCTACGTCACAACGCAGGAGACAAGCGTTGCCGCCGGCATTCGCCGTATCGAGGCTCTCACCGGACGCGGCGCTGAGCAGTATCTCCGCGGGCGTAAGACGCTCGTCGAAACCCTGGCGAGCCGCTTGCAGACCCAGCCGGACCATCTGATCGAGCGCGTTGATCAGCTACGCGACGAGCTAGCGGCATTACGTCGCCAGCTGGGGCAATATCAGCGAGAAGAGGCCAGACGCCAGGCGGCCTCCTTGGCAGAGCAGGCGCGCGAGGTGAAGGGTGTACCGGTGGTGGCAGCCAGCCTTTCGGCTCCCGACGATCGCGTGCTGCGTGAGATTGCTGAGATGACGCGCAATAAGTTGGGACGCCCAGGCGTGGTAGCGCTTGCCGCATCCTACGATGAACGAGTAAGCGTGCAGGTCCTGGTCGCTCCCGAGCTGGTCCAGCGTGGTGTACACGCTGGCAAGATCGCCTCCGCCGTGGGCCAGCGGCTCGGCGGAAAAGGCGGCGGTCGGCCAGAATATGCTCAGGGTGGCGGACGCGACAAAGAGGCCCTCAGCGCAGCACTGGCCCTGGTGCCTTCGCTCGTTGAGCAGGCCCTGAGTTGAGAGCTGACCGGCTGGCCCGAGCAGGGGCCTGCCAGGCCTCACCCAGGACAACATCAGCAGGCTCCTACTTGGGAGAGGGCTGGCTCCACAGTGAAGAGAAGCCAGCCGATGGAATCGCTCGCTGGCTCTGCCAGGGCCAACCAACCAATCGACCTGGCTGGAATGAGCCAGGCGTAAAGCAAGGATGCTGCCACACTGAGGTCGGACCCGGGCGCTGCCTACCTAAGTAAGGCCGGCAGCGACCTCGCGGTCAGGAAGACGAGGGAGACTCATCATCACAGGGCAGGCGGTGCACACTGGCTGAGTGGGGCGGCCCACAGAAGGTGCGAAGCTGGTGCCCCTTGTTGTCCAGCAGGCATTGTGTTATAACGTACGTGTAGTGCTCGTGTTCACCTATTAAAGCCTGGACCGAAAGGCGGCATGTTCTCTGTGGCATGCATCAACAGGGGATGTTGTGAGTTCTGATGGTAAAGCTCTTTGACCGCTTGCGCTCTTTCTTCCGAGGACCGATCAGAGAGGGCAGCTATGAGTATATCCCCGAGGACGGCTACGAGGAGCAATACGGCGACGGGGGCGGACGCCAGTTCTATACTGCCCTCGATATTGGTACGGAGTACGCCAAGGCGATCGTCTTCGAAGTAGTGGAGGATCAAGGGATCGTGCTGGGTGTGGGCCGACATCGCCAGAGCTACTCACATATGTCCGATGGCATCGTCACGGATATCGAGGGGGTCATCCATGGCTGCAATGAGGCTCTAATCCAGGCTGAACGAGCTGCCGGTGATATCGTGGCGCCGGATGCCGTGATAGGCATCGCTGGGGAGTTGGTCAAGGGAAGCTCGATTACTGTGACCAAGACCCGCCAACAGCCAAACAAGTTCATCACACCCGATGAGCTGGAGAGCCTGATCGGCATGGCGCAGCAGAAGCTGCTGAAGAATGCCCGCGATCGTATTGCAGCGGAGACGGGGTATCAAAACATCGAGGTGCGTCTTACCAACGCTGCGGTGATCTCCGTGCGCGTCGATGGGCAAGTGGTCACCAACCCCATTGGTTTCCGTGGTCGCCATCTCTCTCTTACTCTCTTCAGCGCCTTTGCGCCCCTCATGCAGCTAGGAGCGCTGGAAACAGTGGCTCAGGGCCTGGATCTGCGCCTGGTGGCCATTGTGGCGGAGCCGTATGCTCTGGCGCGCTGCCTCAGCACCAACGCCAGTGCGGATAGTGGAGCGATCTTCATCGATGTGGGAGGTGGAACCACCGATATTGCCCTGGTGCGCCAGGGAGGCATTGAGGAGACACGGATGTTTGCCCTTGGGGGGCGAACGTTTACCCGGCGCCTCGCGACGGGCAAGGGTCTCTCTCTGAAGGAAGCCGAGAAACTCAAGGTGCTTTACAGCAATGGGGGGATTAAGGGGCATGAGCGCGAAGAGATCAAGGCGATTCTGGCTCCCGAATGCCAAACCTGGATGGATAGTGTAGAATTGCTCATCGAAGAGTTGGCGAAGAACGAGCTTCTACCTCCTGCCATCTATATGGTCGGCGGAGGCTCAGCTCTCCCCGACTTGCAAGAGAAACTGCGTAGCTTCCCTTGGACAGAACGGCTGCCCTTTGCTCGTCCACCGCTCATTGAGACGGTTCAGCCAGATATGGTCACTAGTATCCTTGATCCGCGTCAACTGCTGCGTGATGCGCAGGATATTACACCGATGGCTCTGGCGTATCAGGCGATCGAGCTTCAGAACGAGAACAGCGCTCTAGAGCAAGCGCTCTATAAAGTCATTCAAAATATGCATCTCTGATCCGCCAGCGCGCAGCGAGCGGACAAGCAAATGAGCAGGCATGAAGAACGTTTACCTCTTCAAATGTTCGCCTGAGCTGACAAGCTGAAGAGCACAGACAAGATGGAACAACGACACGAGGCAGGGCCCACGTAGAAGCAGTTGCGTGCTGGCCTGCATGCAGGGAGTAGGGCACATGTCTGACGAGCAGCAGATTATTTATCTTGGTCCCGAGGAAGAACTGACCGACGTGCGCCAACGCCTGGAGAAGGCGCAGGCGCGGCGCCTCATTCTGGTGGTGCCCCCGCAGACCAAATTGCGCAGCCATGTAGGGTGGCGGCTGCTGCATGCACGCACACGTGAGCTGGGCAAAGATGTGCTCGTCGTCAGCTCGGATCGTCAGGTCCGTGTAGTGGTCAAAGCTGCCGGCTTCAAGGTAGCGGAGTCGCTGACCTCTCCGCCCAGCAGTCGGGCGCGGCCTGGCAGCCGGCCTGCACGTGTCCTGCAGCATGGCTCTAGCTCGCGGCCAGCAACACGCGGCTCTACGGGGCGTATGCGGACTGAGCAGCAGCGTAGCGCCTCTGCCGGCGCTGGAGAACGAGAGAGCAAGCCAGTACCGCCGCGCGCGCCCCTGGTTAGCCAGGGTGGGTGGCCAGAAGTGGAGGAGCGCGAGACACTCTCAAGCTCCCTGGGGCGTGTACGCGAAAGCCAGGGTCCTTTCATCGAAGACCTGGCCAGTCCTCAGCATCCCGCTGAAGCCGGCGGCTCTGCCCGCCGATACTCTCAGCCATCGACCGAGCACTCCTATGACTTTCATATCGAACCAATCGATGCCTCCGCGGCGATCTCTCCACTCCTCCCGTCTGAGCAAGAGGAGGATGAGACTGAGGATACGCTGCTGGAGGATTTCCGCACTGCCCAGCACATCCGCCAGGCCGCGCAGCAAGGTTCCACTTACGCTGCGTCTGCCGCCCTGGATCGGCAGTCCTATACTACTGCCCCCCTTGGGACAGAGGAGAGTCACCAAGCGGAAGAGGAAATCTTCGACCCTTTCAGCCGCATCGAGGACCTCTCTCCCAGCCCTCTCCCCGAGCAGCGCGGAGCGTTTGCACCCGTCAACGAGGTGGAGGACGACATTCCGGCGATCTCCAGCCGACGTGGCACCCTTCTGGAAGCCGAGGTCGAGGATCTGGGTGATCAGGGGGATATCGCTCTGCCATCGACGCACTTTTCTGCCGACCGCTGGAGTACCTCTGGTAGGGAAGAGACCGCCGAGGAAGGTGAAGATCTCGCGTCCGCCGTGCCCAGCTCGGAAGGGCGGGCCTATGGCCAGGCGTCAGCTTCGCGATTGAGTGGCCTGGGAAGAGAAAGTATTCTTCCTGGTCCTGAAGAGGAGGGTGATGAAGAGAGTGAAGAAGGGCTACCGGATATTGAGGCACTTCCTACCCGGGCTTTGCCTCCCCGTCCTACTCCCGAGTCTCCTCGTGTCATCAGCGGTTCCCTGGTAAGGACACCGGCGGGGGCTACTTCCTCTCGGGCAGCTTCACCAGGGACAGCCCCACGTGGGCCAGACGAGCCGCTGCCGGGCCGACCTCAGAGCAAAGCTGCTCCTCTTCCCAGTGCCGGTAGTCGAGTGACGGCTGCTCGTGCGCCTCGTCGGCCTGCGGCCGCTCGTGGGGGAGGAGCCAGAGGTCCATTGCTCTTCGTCGGCGTGCTCGTGCTGTTCCTGGCTGTGATCGTGATGCTGGCCTACTATGTTCCCTCTGCAGATGTCAGCTTTACGCTGCCTGCAAGAACCTTCAGTCAGCATCTACAGTTTACCGCTACCTCAACAACACGCCTGAATCTGGCCGCTCGCACCCTGCCAGCACAGGTGCTGTTCTTCAATCGCACCGCTCAGGCTCAAGGGAGGGCCAGTGGACAGGCTAGAGTCGGGGTGGTCAAAGCGCGTGGTACGGTTGAGTTCACCAACAAAAGCACACATTCGCTGGTGATCCCTACGGGAACGATTGTCGAGACTGCCTCTGGCATCCAGTTCAGAACCACTGCCGAGCCGCTGGTTACACCCGGCATGACCTATCCGGTACAAGTTGAGGCGGTCAATCCGGGCACCAGTGGCAATGTGCCAGCCAATAGCATTACCGTTATTCCTCCTGAAAGCCTGCAGCAGATCGGCGCCTCAGCCAGCGAGCTGACCGTGACTAACCCTCAGCCTACCTCGGGCGGCGGCCTGGGCAGTGTCCCCCAGGTGACTAACGCCGATGTCAATGCGCTCAAGACCCAGCTAGAGGCCCGCCTACAGCAACAGATGCACGACTGGCTCAAGCAACAGCTACATAACGGAGATGTAGCCGGTCAGCCAGCGATCCAGGAACAAGTGAATGCCGTCCCCGCTGCCGGTCAGATCGCACCGGGGGGCAGCTTCGCAGCAACGCTTAGCCTGCAGGCCGCTATCCTCGTGGTGCGGGCTGCTGATATTCAGGAGGCAGCGCGTGCTGCCCTCAACGCCGCCATCGCTAAGCAGCAGCATGGCTATGCGCTCGTTGCTGAGAAACCAGTCTCTATTGGGCAGCTCAAGAGCACGCCCAACAACAGCGGTAGCTCGCTGACCGTCGCCTTTGACGCCACTGGCCTTGCGGCGCCGGGCCTTAGCGACGAAGAGCTGCAGAGCCAGCTCAGCGGCAAAGCCAAGGACCAGGCCCTTAACGACCTTAACAGTCTGTTGGCCACTCGCCTTGGGAAGCAGGCGGTAGATATCCAGACAGCCATCGCTGTCACCCCGAGTTTTTACCCCTGGATGCCGCTGCTGCGCGAGCATATCCATATTCACCGGAACATAGTAACCGTCTCTTAAGAGGACAGGAGAGACTGCGGACGAAAGAGAGAGCCGACGGAACAAAGACCGATCAGACTGGTCGGTCACTCCGTCGGCCTTTTTCATTGGCGGGCGACGGGCGCAGCGAAAGACAGAGCCGCTGGCAGAAGGCTTGTCAGTCCCGGCAAAAGGCGCTGGGAATGGGTGCCTGCCCGCCAGTCATTGCCATTCTTTCTCTCACGGCGTAGACAGCGAAGGGTTCCTTCGTTAGAATGCTATGGATACTGCTCTATAGTAAGAAGTAGTAACGGAGAAAGATAGCACGCTTGCCTGTCTGACTTTGTATGGCTCGCATACTGGCTTTAGATGTGGGAGAGGCGCGTATCGGAGTGGCCATCAGTGATGCCTCGCAGATTCTGGCCTCGCCCTATACAACACTGGAGGTAAGCGGCAACGAAGCCCAGCTTTGGGGGGCGTTGCAGCGCATCATTGAGGAGAACGAGGCCGAGGCGCTCGTAGTAGGGCTACCGGTCAGCCTTGATGGACAGATCCATCAACAGGGGCAGCGTGTGCTTGCCTTTGTAGAGCGCTTGAAGCGCCATATCAAGATCCCGGTGGATCTCTGGGATGAACGCCTCTCGACGGTAGAGGCACAGCGTTTGCTCGCAGAGCGGGAGCAAGAGGCAAGGGGGAGGCGTTCCAGGCGTAGTGGTCACCAAGGTGGTCAGGGCAAGAAAGGAAGGAACCGGCAGGGGATCGATGCTCTGGCAGCGACGCTTATTCTGCAGCAGTACCTAAATCACCGGCACCAAGCTTCAGAGGAAGCGTCACAATGAAAGTACGAGGTCCTCACCCTCCCCGCTCGCGGGGGGCCATTCTCATCGTCTTTCTGGTCTTCGCGCTGGTCCTGGGCCTCATCTATGTCTCCTGGAATTTAGTCACAGCGATGTTTGAGCCAGTCAGTCCTCCGGGCCAGGGGCATACAGTGACAATTATTGTCCAGGAGAACGAGACGGTACAGCAGCTAGCCAATGACCTCCAGGCCAAGGGGCTGATTCGGAACACGTTGGCATTTCGTTTCTGGGCCAAGATCAAGGGCCTGGACCAGCATTTGCAGGCCGGCGTCTACCGCAATTTGAACACCAGCATGAACATGAGCGATATCATTGATGCGCTCATGAATGCCCAGCCCGATCAAATCGTCGTCCGTATTCCGGAGGGCTGGCGGCTAGAGCAAATCGCGGACAAGATTGAGGCTGCGGGCCTGCCGCGTTTCAGCAAGCAAGATTTTCTCACCTATACGAAGAATCCGACGAAATTTCCTGATCGCAACAAGTTCCCCTTGTTGAAGCAGCTCCCGTCGGGGGCGACGATGGAGGGTCTCCTTTTCCCCGATACCTACTTTTTCGACCTTGGGGCAACTACGACCGATGTGATTGACCGTCTGCTACAGGAGTTCCAGGCCAAGGTACAACAGTACCATCTTGACACCAAGGCAGCGGCCAACCACATGACCCTCTACCAAATGGTAACGCTGGCCTCGATCGTTGAGCGAGAGGCGGCCTTTGATAGCGATCGTCCCTTGATTGCTAGTGTTTACTGGAACCGTATCTATCGCCCTAACGCAGAGACAGCCGGCTTTCTGGACGCTGACCCGACCGTCCAGTACGCGCGCGATTCGCAGCCTGGGACGAAAACCTACTGGGCGGCGCTGACTGCCGCGGGCAGGCAGGTGCTACCCGACAGTCCCTGGAATACGTATACCCATAAGGGTTGGCCGCCTACGCCGATCTGCAGCCCGAGCCTGGCCAGTCTGGAGGCGGCGGCCTCACCAGCCAAAACCGATTACTACTTTTTCCTGAACCGGCCTGATAATGGGCGGGCCGTCTTTGCAAAGACCAAGGCCGAGTTTGATCAGGAGGTTCAGAAGTACCTCAAGTAAGGAAGCAAAGCAAAGGCGAGAGTTGAGCTAATGAATCTGAATCTCGGACAGGTCATTTTTCTGGCTCTATTGCAGGGGGTTACCGAGTTGTTCCCCATCAGCAGCCTGGGGCATACGGTGGTCATCCCTGGGCTGCTGGGCTGGGGGGATCTTGTGGATAACGAACGCTTTGTTCCCTTGATTACGGCCCTGCACCTGGGAACCGCGCTAGCGCTCCTGATCTATTTCTGGCGTGATTGGCTCCAGGTGGTGCGCACCTTGTGGAAAAGTGTCAAAGAAGGTCGTGTAGAGCGTGGCACTGAAGAGTGGGTAAGCTGGTTGATCATTATTGGCTCAATCCCGACGGGGATTCTGGGAGTCTTCCTTGAGAAGCCCCTCAAGCAACTCTTTGCATCACCGGTCATCGCGGCGACTTTCCTGGTCGTCAATGGTTCGCTCCTCTTCTTTGGTGAAGCCTTACGCCGCTATCTGACAGCGCAGGAAGAGCGGCGTCTTGCGAGGAAGGATAGCAAGGCGGTATTGCGCCCGCTGGCCTCACTGTCCTGGAAGGAAGCGGTACTCGTGGGCTTAGGGCAGTCGCTGGCCTTGATCCCGGGGATCTCGCGCTCCGGAGCCTCAATGGTGGCTGGATTAGGGGTTCGTCTCAGCCATGAAGATGCGGCCCGCTATTCTTTCCTGCTGGGGACTCCGATCATCTTTGCGGCGGCGGTGCTAGAGATCCCACAGCTCTTTGGCCTCCCCTCATCGGTCCTGCTGCTGGTCTTTACCGGCATGGTACTCTCGGGTGTGGCGGCTTTTCTCAGTACTAAATTCTTACTGAAGTACTTCGAAACAGGAAACCTCTATCCTTTTGCCGTCTATTGCTGGGCTGCTGGGCTGATTGGGCTTGTTCTGCTCTTCTTTGTATTGCATAGCGCCTCCTGATTAGGTAGAATTGCTTAGAGGCCGCTGGGGCGACGAAGCCACCGGGGTAGGGCTGGTCAGGCAAAACAAGGCTGGCCCTGTCTGGGGTGGCTGCCCCTGGCCTGGCAAAGGCCCCCGTTCTGGAGAAAGATGGTCCTGCCGTCAGCCCTACAGGTCGCCATCTTTCCTGCGGACCGAGGTCCCTATTTTGAACTTTTGAGGAGAAGGTAGGAACACCGCGTATGAAGAACCAGTATCTTTTTTACGCCGCTCTTGCTGTAGGTATTATCCTGCTTATCCTCGGCGTTGTGTTCGAGGTGTCTCATCATCCTACGCGCGGCCTGGTTAGCCTGATCGTCGGTGCGATCCTGCTGATAGTTGGGATCGTCGGTATGGTCATGGGGCGTCCCAAAACAGCCTAGCCTTGCCGAGCCTGCCCGCTCTCACGGACAGGTAGACAGACAGGGGCTGAGCTGATGGGTAACCAGAGAGGTGGGAGCAGGGAGCAACTCCGAAGGCATGGGCTGATCCTCTCATAGCTGTTCCCTAGTGCTCCCTCCCTTTCTGGTCGTGGGCCAGCGATCAGGAGCTGGCCCGGTTATACTCGCCTGATGCTGGAGCAGCGCTCTCTCCAAGTCCCTATCTCTCACGACAGACGCAAGTTAGTAGCATTAATACTGGTATTTTGCTTTAGGAAAGGGTGGAACAGTGAAAAATTCTTCTAATCCTACAGTATTTGTCTTGGCTATCATCGTAGCGATTGTAGCCTTGATCGCAGGAGTCTATTATCTGATCCCTGGCATTCCTCACGTGCTCGCCTCGCCGCCAACCGCCGTACATGTGAAACATGCGGTGCTCTTTTTTGCGATTGCTGTGATCTGTGTCATTGGAGCCCTGGTGACGCGACCACGAGCGGCCTGAGCCTGGCGCTGGCTGGTTGGGCGAGGGGGAGTGAAGAAAGAAAAGAGAAGAAAGGCGGGGTACTTCCAGTCTTCACTTGAGAAAGGAAACAGATGCAGGCAGAGAGCGCTGGTCACCGTCTCTCTGTCTGCATCTGTTTTATGATATCCCGAACAGCAGGGTGATTTATTATCGGAGAGAGTTTAGCTGGTGGCTCCAAGTACGCTGTCCACGATCTGAGGGTAGCCGCGCAGAAACTCAGCCGCGCTAACCGCCTTGCGTCCTTCTAGCTGCAAGCGGCTCACCAACAGCCAGCCCTCTCCGCAAGCGACTGCCAGTAGCTCATCACCAGCCACCGTGAAGCGCTTCACCGTCCCGGGGGGCAAGCCTGTCGGAAGCGCTTGCCCGGTCATGGCAGTGGCTGTCAGGATCTTGAGCAGCTTGCCGCGCCAGAAGGTATAGCTACCGGGCCAGGGGGTATAAGCGCGTACCATACGTGCCAGCCAGACAGCCGAGCGCTGCCAGTCGATCTGGCCATCCTCCTTGCGCAGCATGCGCGTATAGCTTGCCTGGCTCTCGTCTTGGGGCTGAGGTGTGATCTCGCCGGCGATCCAGCGCGGCAGTGTTTCCAACAAAGCGGTTGCGCCTAGGTCAGCGAGCTTAGCGCTCAGCGTCTCCGTCGTATCGTCGGGAGCGATCGGCAGGCGGCGCTGATGGAGAATAGGGCCAGTATCAATGCCGGCATCGAGGAGCATAATGGTCACGCCGGTCTCGCTCTCTCCCTGGAGAATCGCCTCACTGATCGGCGAGACGCCGCGGTATTTTGGCAACAATGAAGCGTGGATGTTCAACGTACCATAGCGTGGCTGATCAAGCACAGCTTGCGGCAGAATCTGACCGAAAGCCGTGACGATATAGAGATCAGCACCGAAGGCCGCCAAAGCCTCAATCGTTTCAGGACGCTTCAAAGATCCGGGCTGCCAGACACGAAGGCCATGAGCGAGCGCGACCTGCTTGACAGGTGAAAAGGCCACTTGGTGACCGCGGCCTGCCGGCTTATCGGTGCGTGTAATCACAGCCACGATCTCGTAGCCCTCCGGCAAGACCGCCCCGGGCCTGGCTCCGCGGATCAAGGCCTCCAGAGGAGGCACGGCGAACTGAGGGGTACCCATGTAGATCAAGCGAAGCATAGGTCTGCTAAGCCTTCTCCCTTCTACGCGAATAACATTCCTATAGTAGCATTTTCAGGCTATCCGCTCCTTGAGGCGTGCCAATATGGTATACTGCATTCACCACAAGTGAAACATCGAGGTACAGCGTTGTATGCAAGGGTGGGAATACAACAACCTGGTCTCTGGGGGCGGGCAAGCTGGCAGTGGGACGCCGCCACTCTCCGCCGCTCTGCAACCGACACCTCAGCGCCAGCAGCAGTTCACCTTCGGGATCTACTCGACTACACCGCCCGCGACAGATCCTGAAAGTATTCTGCAGCGCGCCGATGAGGTGAATACGGTAAGGCGCATGCTAAGCAATCCCAATACCAGCGCTGTCTTTCTCACTGGCGAGCCGGGAGTCGGCAAGTCAACGCTGGCTGCGCTCGTCTACAAGAGCATCCAGATGATGGCCCAGGTGGCGAAGGAGCCGCCGCTACGACCGCGCTACTTTGTCTGGCTCAGCATCAGTTCTTTTGCCAATCTACCGGATGTGATCGCCGCTATCCTGCGCAGCATCAACGTTGACACCTCTACCTTCTTTCTCCTCAAGCCCGAGCAACAAATCGCGGCTCTGGTGCGGGCTTTGCGTCGTCCGCAGGAGAGCGCCTTCATTGTGCTTGATCAGTTCGAGCAGCTGCTGGATCCGGAGACAGCGCAGGGATTGGTTGGGCGTGGGGCATTAGCGGCTTTCTTTGAAATGCTCCAAATGGATTTAGGTACCAGTCGTCTGCTGCTCACAAGCTATCTGTCGCCCTATGGCCCCCTCAACGATGATGAAAAGCGTGTGCGCTCGTATCTGGTTTCGCGGGTCAGCATTCCAGAGGGCGTCTCGTTGCTGGTACAGCGCGGCCTGCAAGGCTCATACGAAGACCTCTCGCTGGTCTGGCAGCGTTGCGGAGGCCATGTTTTTGCCTTGTTGCTCGTCTGTGCCCTTGTACAACTCTCAGGCGTCTCTCTCCCCTACCTCTTGCATGCCGCCGAATATCAGCCGCTCTGGAGCGGCGATGTGACTCTGCAGACCATTGGGGCCCTCTATCGCCATCTGTCTCCGCTTCAGACCCTGCTTCTGCGAGCGCTGGCACTCTTCTCGGAGCCGGTACCACTGGCGGGCATCGTGATGACAGTCACGGGCCAGTATGCTTCAGCGCATGCCCTGCGTTTCGAGCAGGAGCTGATGCAGCTCGTGCAGCTTTCTCTCGTCCAGCGCTCACTCAATGAAGCAGGAATCACTTGCTACGATCTGCATAGTTTACTGCGCCAGTATGTGCTTGCGGCTTACCTGGAAGGGAATGATCTCCGCCATAGTGAGGCCCTGGAGAGCATGTTAGGTCTGCGCAGCCCCTTGCTGGAAGCCCTAGATGGGCTAAGACCAGATGAGCCAGAGGCACGCGAGATCGCCCTGGCGAACAGCCACTTACAGGTTGCCGCCTACTATCGCCGTCTGGCTCAGGAGCTGTGTCCACCCCCCGAGCAGCGTACAGGCCTACAGGACGTCGTACCGCTGCTCCATGCCATTCGTCATCTCTGCCTAGGCTGGCGCTGGCAGGAAGCTTGCGATCTGCTCTTCAGCGAGAGCTTGCATGAGAGCCTCATGCGTTGGGGAACGTGGAATACATTGATGAGTCTCTATACTGGGATGCTGCCACCCAGTGGCCTGCTGACACGTCATGATGAAGGCTTAGTCAATAGCCATCTGGGACTGCTCTATGCCCGCCTGGGAGAATATGAACAGAGCCAGGCTTGTTATGAACGGGCACTGAGCATTCAGCAGGCGCTAGGCGATCAACATGACGCTGCGGTGACGCTGGTCAATATGGGCGAGCTGTATCGTAGCATGGGGGCGCTCCAGCAGGCCCAGGCCTATTTTGAGCAGGCGCTCTTGCTCAATCGCCAGCTCGCTGAACCTGATCCTGAGATTGAATGCGTAGCACTCCATAACCTGGGGCTGCTCTGCCAGACGCAGAAACAGTATCAGCAGGCTCTGAGCTATTATCAGCAGTCGCTCAAGCTGGCTCTGCGCACACAAGAACGCTATGACATTGGCATGATTGTCACCAATATGGGCATGCTTCTCTATGAGCAGGGAAGACAGGCCGAGGGATTGGCCTTGCTCTTCTTTGCCCTGCAATGGCGCCAGACGCTGCAGGACCCCACAGTGAGCACGATCGAGCTGTTTCTGAACACTCTGGAGCAGCGCCTGGGATCCGAGTCCTTCGCTAGCTTGCGTCAGGCCGCTCTGCTCCAACAAGAACAGCTCATTCATCAGCTCTTTAGCTAGCTGAGCTGGATCAAGACGAGTAGGCTAAGAGCGTTGGCTGTCTCTTTATCCACAGAAGTGGTCAGTGCAACACCCTACGCGCAGGCCACTTGACCGCTGGCAACCCCGAGAACCCCCGGGCTGGCCCAAAAGGTCCTGTTTGCTAACTTGCTGGAACACCATGCGTTATAGTAAGTGACTAAGAAATCAGGAAAGCTTTCCGATTAAAGGCCAGAAACCGTTCGTGCGCTGGCGCCACAAGCGTCCGTGTCGCCACCGACACGGCTGGAAGGATAGGGTACCAAACTGGTTAGTGACCTGTATGCAAGGGAACTAGCCTTGTGGCGCAAGAGGCTGACTTTTTCAGCATCTGACTGACGAACCTGGCCGGCACGGGCCTGCCCACAGGCAGGCGCAGTTGAACTCTCTACCTCGCTCTCTGGCTAGCCAACTAGCAGCCGGGAGCAGCTCCTTTCCCGGATGGGTCAATTCTGCTGCGGTGGGGTCCAATCAACAAGCAGTCGGGTAAGTCAGGCGTGAGCGGTCGCTGCCGCTGATCAGCTTGCTCGTTCGCTGCGAGAACTCTACCATACATACGGTTGCACGCATGCCTTTCCTTTGTCACCTTGCTATTGCTATCCTTCAGGATAGCCATATTTTGTGATTGTCATGGAAAGCGCCTTGCCGAAACGTTGTACTTGTCAGTACAAAAGATGGGCAGGTCTCTTCTGGCGAAGAGTAAGGGCTTCTGGCTTGCTATTTCCTCAGCAAGCCAGCGAGCAAGATCATTGCTGCTCACTGCCAGGCCATTGAATTGAGAGGATCACATGAGGTGGTGGTGGCAGGGCCGGGTAAATACAAGGCTCCTGTAGGGAGTAAAAGTGACTTTAGAACATCATAAGCGCGGTGCGCGCAGCAATATCGGCGCGTGCGCATAAGGCTCGCTGCTAGGAAGTTGTCAGGAAGTGAGTTGAATGACTGCGAAACGCCAGTTTATCAAGAATCCGGCTCAGATTCTCAATGAGCCTGTTGAGCAGGAGCCTCAGTCGGGTCTGTGGTCGCCGGGTGGCGAGCAAATGGGGGGAGAAGCCACGGCGCAAGATCGGCAGGCAGGACCGGCTGCAACACGGTCGACAGGTTCAGGTCTCTGGCAAAAGAATCCGAAGGGAGGGCCACCAATGCTCTCTCTACCTGGTATTCCTGGACCTGCGGCGCCCTCGCCTCTGGCAACGCCTGCTGACCAGTCGCCGCATGGAACCGGCGATCTGCCTCTGCCACTTTCTCAACCGCAGGGCCTACCGCCCTTTTCTTTCAATCAGGTTTCTTCGCATCAGACAGATGCTAATGTATCTTTAAATCATTTACCGGATTTGCTGAAGCAGGGGCCAGCTCAGCCGCTGTTGTCGACCAATGCCTCCGGTGGCCCGCTCAGTGCCCCGGGCTTTGGGCCTTGGCCTGGTCCGGCCCCGCTACCATCAGCTGGACCTGCGACGGGAGAGCTAGGCTCAACTCCAGCTAGTGGTAGTCTTGCGGCGCCGGCGCCGATAGCGGGTTATACAGGCCCGGCGCAGGGTATAGGTCTGACTCCTGGAACTGGGCCACTAGCTATGGAAGGGCCAGCTACAGCTCCTCCTATGACGCCGCTGACCACTCACGCGGCCTCCCTGCCGGGCTTGAGCAGTAGCACGCCTGCCATCGGACCCACGCCAGGCATTGATTGGCCTTCTTCTCCTGGTGGCTGGAGTAGCCCGCCTCAGCAGGCGCCTCTTTATTCGCCGTCACCGGCCAGGCCATCGCTTCCGCGCCCTACCAGGCAAGGGCAGAAACGCCGGCGTCGCTTCCCGCTTTGGGCGCGGATTGTGGCCGCTATCTGTCTGGTTCTCTTCCTGCTTACGGGCGCCGCCGTGGCTTACTACTACTATGCTTTCGCTGGTACCGTCAATAATATCGTTGGCCAGCAAGTGCCGCGTCTGCGAGGAGATAGCGGCTCCGACTCCACCCGAAACAACAGCGGTGGCTCTATCTTGAGCGGAGGACGCTTCAACATTCTCCTGCTCGGCAGCGATACCGACGAGAAATTCGCTGGCCACTATATCGCCCAGACGGATATTGTCGTGACCATTGATCCGGCCACCCATAGTGTGGGCATGCTCTCGATCCCTCGTGACTTCTGGCTGCCCATCCCTGGGGTTGGAATGGGCAAGCTGGATGAGGCTTATGGCTATGGGGGCGTAGCGCTTTCGCGTGCTACCATCCATGCCGATTTCGGTATCCCAATTGATTACTATGCCTGGGTTGGCCTCGATGGCTTCGTCAAAGTGATCGATACGGTTGGCGGCGTTGATGTCGATATCATGCACCCGATTACGGACGATACCTATCCTGATGATGTCGGCAATACAACCGGTGATATCCATGCCTACAAGCGCCTCTATATTGCTCCGGGGCCGCAGCATTTGACCGGCCTCCAGGCGCTGGAATACGTTCGCTCGCGCCATGCCGACTTGGTCGGTGACTTTGGCCGCTCGGCCCGTCAGCAGCAGGTGCTCACTCAGCTAAAAAGCAAACTGGATAATCCTGAGATTTTCAGTAAGCTGCAGGAAATCGCTCAGGATCTCAACGGTTACGTCAAGACGGATCTCACCCTGCCTCAGGTGCTGGAGCTGATGAATTTCGCTCGCACGATTAATACGGCGAACGTACAGCGAGTGACGCTTGGCCCACCCTATTCTCACGCCGCTACTGTGACTCGCAATGGCCAGTCAGTCGATGTGGAGATTCCCAACTGTGAGGCGCTGCTGCCCGTAATAGCCAAGATGTTTGCGCTGGGAGACAAGGCTCAGTGCAATATCGGAACAGCTGACAAGATATCGTCATCGGTAGTGGCTCAGGCGGCGGGTCAGACAGGCCAGGCTTACTCGGCAGTTCAGTCCTCCCTGAATGTCGCTCAAAACGCTCAGGGCGCTAATCCTCTCTCAACGGCTGGCCAGATGGCTAATCTCGGCCTGATGAGTCTGCAGAATGGAAGCAGTGATAATCTCTTGGGTATGCGCAGTCTACTCGATTTGATGTTGGCTGTTGTCTTTGAATCGTTCGATGCAGCACAAGTCTAGTTGGGCGACAGGTAGATAGCTGAAAGAGCGGGCCAGCCGTGGTCTTTCTTGCCTTAGGCAGCTAGGACGCCTGCTATATTGACATGCACCACTAGCCTAGCCTGGCGGCAGAATGGTGAGACGAGACGGAGAGCTGCGGCGATTTTATGATTAAGAGAGAACGGTGTCCGTAAGAGAGGAAGGGAGAGAGGCAATGTCGACGCGGGCTAGCTAGCTGCCCGCAGTAGACGCTCAGCCCACAAATCTCCTGGCCAGTGGAGGGCATGACGACTGGCCGATCTGCACTGCAGTCGGGCAAGCGCTCGGCTTGTAGGCGGTTTGCACGCTGGGAGGCGAGGCTGAGATGAGCAGCATATGGAACTTCCCTCTACCTGCCCGTCACGGGCACCACGGGTATAGTCCCACTTCCTCCCGCCCTACCTACCTAGCAAGCATACGAGCTGAGCGAGCGATCCAGAGAAGAGAAGAAGAGCTATGAAGAAGCACAGCAACTCGTGGCGCCTGGGTATCTTGCTCTCATGCCTGGTGGTTCTGCTACAAGGCTGTCTCTGGTTTGGGGGCAGCGGCAGTAGCTTCAAGCAGACCACAGTCGGGAACCGTCAGGTAGGAGTCAACCAGAATCCCAACATCTTCAAGGGAAAGATTTACCTGACCATCGATCATAACCTGTGGGTGCTGGACGGAGCGACCAATAGCTTGCACCAATTAACCAAAGGCCAGACGGTGAGCGACCCTGCAGTCTCGCCCGATGGGAAATGGATTGCCTTCACAGTGCGTTTCAAGAACTACTCCAATATCGAGTACATGTCGGTCAACGGCGGACCGTGGCATATGCTCCTTGATGGCAATGGTCACTACTACTTTGTGCCTGGCCTGGATGTTCCCAAAGATGATTTCAAATGGAATGCGCAGCCGCGCTGGGCACCAGATAGCAAACACCTGCTCTTTCTGAGCGACTTTCAAAAGGAGGACTGGTATCAGTACACGCACTATGATGCGCCGGTGCTCGACCTACAGATCTACGAGATGTCGATCGATGAGCCGAACAACTACAATGCAGTTAAAGACGTAGCTTACGCCTATGTAGGCGATGGCGGCAACAGTGATCCCAGTTTCCGCCCGGGTCATCCCGACCAGATTATTTATACCCACTATGCCTACGATAATACGCGCACGCAGCAGGTGATACAGCTCTTCATGGAAGATCCAAACGAGATCTCGCGCAAGCCTCACGGCACCTACTATCCCGGACTGCCGGGCTTTGATCCGGGGATCGCCATCACGCCGCCCGATGTCCAGTGTCTGCAACCAGCCTTTTCGCCCGATGGCAACACCATCGCCTACATCCGGCGTGAGAAGGACGGGCAGATGGGTCTTTATGTCATGCCTACACCGGAGGGGATCACAACCAACCCAAACGATCCGACAGTTGAGAAGCAGGCCCTCTTGCCTTACCAGCAGTCAAAGCTGCTCGTCAAAGGACAGTTTGTCAGCCAGCCTGTATGGTCGCCAGATGGAAAGGCCATTGCCTACTTTTTCTACTCCAACGAGGAGTTTAATCTCTGGCTTCTCAAGCTCAACTATAATCAAAAAACCAAGACCTACACTCCCGCTGGTAGTCCGATCCAGCTCACCAGTGGTGGCGTCGATGGTGATTCTCACCCATCCTGGACGGCATGAGTGCTTTGATGATATACTTACCCTGCGCACTATACTGGGAACAAATAACGATCCTTTTTGATATCACCTTGCCGGGGGATCTGAGGTAGAGCATTGAGTCAACTGGAAGGCACGCTCATCGCGGGACGTTACGAGATTCGCGAGCACATAGCCACCGGTGGTATGGCCAGCGTCTTCAAGACATGGGACCATCGGGTGGAGCGCATCGTTGCCATCAAGGTACTTCGCTCGCTCGATAAGAATGACTTGCGCGCCGTGGAGCGCTTCCGCCGGGAGGCACGCGCTGCGGCGGCGCTGGCCCATCCCAATGCGGTCACCATCTACGATTTTGTAGAGGAGGGGGGGCAGTATTTCCTGGTGATGGAGTATATCCAGGGGCCGACGCTCAAGCAGTTGATTACCCAGCGCCGTCGCCTGCAGGTGCGTGAGGCCTTTGAAATCGCCTGCCAGGTCTGCTCGGTGCTACAGGTGGCCCACGCGCGCGGCTTTATTCATCGCGATATTAAACCCCAGAATATTATGCTGACCTGGAATGGAATCACGCCGCACTCCCACGATCTGAGCAGCGGTCTCTGGGTCAAGCTGACGGATTTCGGGATCGTGCGCGTGGCTGAGGATGCTGGGCTGACCAATAGCGGCATTGTGCTCGGCACGGCGGATTATCTCTCGCCAGAGCAGGCGCGTGGCGAAACGCTAACGGCTTCCTCCGACTTGTACTCGCTGGGCGTGGTCCTCTTTGAAATGCTAGCTGGGCGCCCGCCATTTGTAGGGCCGACTGCGGTCTCAATTGCGATGCAGCATGCCTCTACCAATCCCCCGCTCCTGCGCCAGTTCAATCCCTCGCTACCGGTGAGTGTTGAGCGCGTGGTAATGCGGGCGTTGGAGAAGGAACCGGAGGAGCGCTTTCATTCGGCCCTGGAGCTACAGCAGGCGTTGCGGTCCTGCTTACGAGAACTGGTGCAGCAGGGTCATCCTGCTGTGGTCTCTCCCTGGCAGGGCTTGGCCACTCCGACTGGCGGCGCTGGCCCTCTGTTCCCACCCCAACGGGGCCAGTACCTCTAAGAGGATTGGCCCCATCAGTATCATACTCTTAGAAGAGAACCTGGAAGAGAAGGAGGGGCGCTTGAGAGAGCGCCCGCTGTTGGAATTGCCATATGGAGCGAACAAAGATTACTACTGCGAGCGCACCTGCGGCGATCGGACCGTATAGCCAGGCGATCCGCTGTGGCCAGTTTATCTATACCTCTGGGCAGATTGCACTTGACCCAGCCAGCGGCGAGCTGGTTGGCGACGATGTGGCAGCCCAGACTCATCGCGTCCTGCAGAATCTGCAAGCCGTACTGCAGGCCGCCGGTAGCTCTCTCTCGCGCGTGGTCAAGACGACCGTTTTTCTGAGACGCATGAGTGATTTTCAGGCGATGAATGCGGTCTACGCTACCTATTTTGGTGAGCCGGCCCCGGCTCGCTCGACAGTAGCAGTGGCCGAGCTCCCGCGTCAGGCCCTAGTCGAGATCGAGTGTGTTGCACTCGCCGAGGATCAGGCGGGAGAGTGAGCCGCGTGAATCCCGCCATGCTCTGGCACAAGACGCTCCGTCGTCTAGAGCAGTTCCCTGTCGACATTGTGGCCAGAGTCTGGCTGCGCACTGCCCGGCTGATGCCCGTCGCTCCTACGCCCGTAGGTGAACCGCTTGCCGCTGCAACGGAGACACGGGCGCTCTCTTTCTGGCTCCTGGTCCCCGATGCTTTCGCCTGCGCCCTGATTCAAGAGCAGTGGCAGCCTGCGATCGAGCAGGCCTTGACCGAGTTGGTTCAGCAGCCGGTTACGCTCAGGGTGGTGACGGCGGATGATACCCCCCAGGAAGCTCGCGCCGATGAGGAGTTGGAGATGGCCGCTATGGAGGATCGCCAGTCAACGACAGAGACCTTTGTCACTCGCTACAGCAGAGATGACTATATTACTCCTCCTTCTCCCTACTACAGTGATGATCTCCCCAGCAAGTTACCTACACATGAGCCGCGTGATTCCCGGTTGCTGGAGTCACTGGCTGGCGGAGCGCCTTCCTGGGAGCAGGAGAGCGCGGGGGCACTGCCAAATCGCTTGAACCCCCGTTATACCTTCGATGCCTTCATCGTGGGCAATAGTAATCGTCTGGCTCATGCTGCCTCTTATGCCGTGGCTGAGGCACCCGGCGAGGCCTACAACCCGCTCTTCTTGTATGGAGGGGTCGGCCTGGGAAAAACGCATCTGCTGCACGCCATTGGCCATAAAGGCGCCCAGGCTGGCCTGACTGTACTCTACGTCTCGTCCGAGCAGTTCACGAACGAGATCATCAATGCAATCCGCTATCGCACTACCGAGGAGTTCCGCGCCAAGTATCGCTCCGTCGATATCCTGCTGGTCGATGACATCCAGTTTATCGCCGGTAAGGAGTCGACCGAGGAGGAGTTTTTTCATACCTTTAACAGTCTCTATGAGATGAGCAAGCAGATCGTCATCTGCAGCGATCGCCCTCCCAAGGCCATTGTCAGCCTGGAGGAGCGACTGCGCTCGCGCTTCGAATGGGGACTCATCGCTGATATTCAGCCGCCCGATCTCGAGACACGCATGGCGATTCTGCGCGTAAAAGCCGATATGCTGCATTATCCGGTGCCGGATGAGGTCATCGCCTATATCGCCAGCCGTGTCCAGACCAATATTCGCGAGCTAGAGGGTTGCCTCAATCGCCTGATGGCCTATCAGCAGCTACATCGCACAGAGTTGACGCTTGATGTGGCGCGGGCCGCCATGTCGTCCCTGGGCAATGGACCGCGCGAAGTTCAGTTGAGTGGCCGGCAGATCGCTCAGGCCGTGGCCGATTACTTCCATATTCCGCTGGAGGCCATGTGTGGTAAGCAGCGCGATAAACAGGTTGTGATCCCACGCCAAATTGCTATGTATCTGATTCGCCAGGAAACCCAGCTCTCGCTGTTGGAGATCGGTCAACTCTTTGGTGGCCGTGACCATAGTACGGTATTGCACGCTTGCGAGAAGATCGAGCGGGCCATTCAACTTGACCCCGCCTTGCGCCGCGAGGTAGTCGCTATCCGTGAGCTGCTGCCGCGCTAGGTGCCTTCTCCAGTGAGTGCTGTTTCTGACTGTAATTCTAATTTGTGCTTTGCCAACGTTGTGGGAAAAAGGTATATGCTGCCTTATACGACCTACCTGATCGATTTGGACGGTGTGGTTTACCGTGGAAACGAGCTGTTGCCAGGCGCGCGCGAGTTTGTGCAGTGGCTGGAGGCCACCGGTAAGAAATACATCTTTTTAACGAATAACTCGTTCGCCACCGGCTCGCAGATTCTGGCGAAGCTGGAGCGCCTGGGTATCCCGGCGACCCCCGAGCACTTGATGAGCGCTGGCCAGGCGGCGATGCAAAACATCGCCCGCCGGCTGCCTGGGGCGCGTGTCTATATTGTGGGCGAGCAGCCACTCGTCGAACTGGCCCAGGAGTATGGCCTGACGGTGGTGGAGGTGGACGCAGAAGAGGCTGATGTAGTGCTTGTCGGCCTGGATCGCTTTTTTGATTATAGTAAGCTGACCTGTGCGGTGCGCATCGTGTTGGCTGGGGCCCTCTTTATTACGATCAATCGTGACCCCTTGCTGCCGATCGCGGGCGGCGGCTTTCTCCCCGGTTGCGGGACCCTGGCGGCGGCTATTGAGGCCGGTACCGGCGTCACACCGGAGGTCGTAGGCAAGCCGGAGCCAATGCTCTTGTTGGAGGCAATGGAGCGCCTGGGCAGCAAGCCAGAGGAGACGGTCATGATCGGCGATGGCCTGGATGTGGATATTCTGGCCGGTCAGGCCGCCGGAACGCATACCATCCTGGTCCTCTCAGGCCGAAACAACCGCGCCGATATCGAGGTCTCGCCGATCAAGCCCGAGCATGTTTATGAAGATCTGGCCGATCTGCTGCGCCAACTGCAGCAGGTGAAGTCTTGACAATTCGGACCCCTTCTATCTAGCTTCACGGCCTCCGTCTGTCAAGTGGCAAGGATCTCCACCTGCGGAGATCCTGCGCTTTTTGGGAGAGGAT
Organism: Thermogemmatispora sp.; assembly: GCF_019683755.1. Taxonomy (GTDB): domain Bacteria; phylum Chloroflexota; class Ktedonobacteria; order Ktedonobacterales; family Ktedonobacteraceae; genus Thermogemmatispora. The sequence goes on from NZ_JADGHT010000004.1 coordinate 34,547, forward strand.
GATCGATGCGCAAGCTGTGGTATAATGATGGCACCCTGACAATCCTGCTCTACCACGGATGCTTATGTCTGTCCCAAATTTTCAAGAATTTCTCTGGCCCTTGCTGGAGCTGGCCGGCGATGGTCAGGAGCATACGCTGACCGAGGCGGCTGAGGTTGTAGCTCGACGCTTTGGCCTCAGTGAGGCTGAGCGGAATGAGCCGCTGCCCAGCGGCAAACAGACTAAGTTTTGGAACCGCCTTTCGTGGGCCCGGACCTATCTGCAGAAAGCACAGTTGCTTGTCAGTGCAGGCCGCGCGCGTTTCCGCATTACGGAGCGCGGCAGAAAGGTTCTGTTGGAAAAAACCTCCCGTTTTGGATATAGCCTATCTAAAGCGCTTTCCTGAGTTTATGCAGTTTTTAAACGGTTCAGCTCATAATGGACTACCTTCCTTAGCAGCGCAAGAGGCCCTTGATCATTCTGGTCAGACCCCCCAGGAACTATTAGAGACGACCTATCAGACGCTTAAGCGCGAACTAGCTCAAGAGCTGCTTGAACGCGTCAAGAGGGGAACGCCGGTTTTCTTCGAACGGCTGGTTTTGGATTTGTTACTGGCAATGGGCTACGGTGGCTCACGCAGGGAGGCGGCCCAGGCTCTGGGCGGTACCGGGGATGGCGGAGTTGATGGCGTCATCTATGAAGATCGCCTTGGGCTGGATCGTATTTATATCCAGGCCAAGCGCTGGCAGGGAACAGTGGGTAGACCAGAGGTACAGGCTTTTGCTGGGGCCTTGATGGGCAAAAAAGCCCGCAAGGGGATCTTTATGACAACCGGTACCTTCTCTAACGATGCCCAGGGCTATGCCCGCAGCGTTGATAACCTGAGCATTGTCCTAATCGACGGTGAGCAGATGGCGCAGTTAATGATCGACCACGGCGTAGGAGTGACTGAAGAAACACGCTATATCTTGAAAAAGATAGATAGCGACTATTTCGGAGAATGAGAGATTTGCCATGCTGGCCAGAGAGACATGAAGAAAGAGAGATCGGCCTGTGCCTGCTGGCTCAGCACAGCAAACTGATCTCTCTTCCTGCTGTCCGGGCCGTGCCTGAGATGGACCCGGCTCCGGCCTGGGACAGATCAGCGACTTTCCTGAAGGGGCCGTCGACGACAGCTAATCCCAGGTGCCGAGGCGGACATAGCCTTTCAACAGAGCACGAGCGATAATATAGTGCTGGATCTCATCTGTACCCTCGTAAATGCGCGTCACGCGCACATCGCGATACCAACGCTCAATCGGTAACTCCTTCGTGTAGCCCATGCCACCGTGGATCTGCAGGGCGCGATCAACCACCCGATTAACCATATTCGAACCATAGAGCTTGGCGATACTGGCCTCATAGCGGTTGTCCAGTCCCTGATCGGCCTTCCAGGCGGCATGCAATGTCAGCCACTTGGTAGCCTGGATCTCTACTGCCGAATCGGCCAGCATCCACTGAATGGCTTGGCGATCGGCGATCGGCTTGCCAAAGGTAACACGCTGGCGCGCATAATCGATGGCCATCTGCAGCAAGCGTTCAGCAGTGCCGACTGCCCGAGCGGCGATCAGCCAGCGACCCTGACCAATCCACTGCATGCCCAAGGAGAAGCCCTGACCAACCTCTCCCAGCACATGATCCTCGGGAACGCGCACATTATCAAAAAACAGTTCGGCTGGTGACCAGCCGCCCATTGTAGGGATCGGACGCGAGGTCCAGCCCATAGCGCGGTCGACCAGGAAGCAGGTGACACCACCTTTCTGCGGGGGCTTCTCGCGGTCGGTGACGGCGAAGACCATTGCAAAATCGGCCTCATTGCCGTGGGTGATAAAGACCTTCTGGCCGTTGATCACCCAGTGATCGCCGTCTTTGACGGCAGTCGTGCGGATTGCGGAGGGATCGGAACCGGCGCCCGGCTCGGTTAGGGCAAAGCACGAGATGCGTTTCCCCTCGATCACTGGAATGACATATTCTTGCTTCTGCTTCTCGGTGCTGTAGTGCAGTAGAATATTATCGACGCTACCTCCGAAGCTGAAAGGTACGATAGTGCGTCCCAGCTCCATCTGAATAAGAGCGGTCATCACTGACCCCAGATTGGCGCCGCCGTACTCCTCCGGCGTATTGATCCCCCAAAAGCCCAGCTCCTTCGCCTTGAGCTGCAACGCCCGGTAGCGCTCCGGCTCAATACCCGTGGGGTAGCGTCCTTCATTGCGCAGGACCTCATGCTCCAGGGGAATGAGTTCACGCTCAACGAACTGGCGCACAGTCTGCTGAATCAGCTTTTGCTCCTCTGTCAGGGAGAAATCCACGCTGGCCTCCTTGTCGCTCACTAAAGGGAGATGCCATCGCAGCAGGATGGCTCTGGCCAAGATTATAGCACGTGGATCAGGCGCGCAAGTGAGAGCGCTACCTGCTCCGGCTGCACCGCTCTGCCCTGCTGACCCCAGACCTACCTGAATAGTCCGCGCGAGGCGTCCAAGCTCATGAAGGCAAGAAAGGAGTGGCTTATGCGTGCGATTCGTGATTGTGCTGATCACCCCTTGCATTGGCGCGAGGGAACGCTCCGCCGCCATCGACTCCTGGCGGGAGAAGAGACACTGGCGCTCGTCAGCTTCCTGCGGCTCGCAGACACCACAGCGCTGGCCGAAGTAGCCGAAGGACGTTTCTACTTTGAACGTCGTGGTCTCTGGCTGCCCCAGGTGGCGGTTCGCCAGAACAGTGAAGACGGCGAGGAGCTGGCTGTGTTTGAGCCCCAGCTCTGGAGTCGGGATGGTGTGCTCATCGGTCTGCGCGGGCCTCTCTATCGTTGGAGCCGGGTCAGTAAAGAGCACTCTGAGCAGGGAACTAGCCTTGGCCCCTGTTGGGAATGGCAGGACCTTGCTGAGCGTCCCCTCCTGCATTTCAACCAACTCATTTGTTTTCCCCATCTGCGCATGAGTGGCATGCTTACCATCGAGCCAGCGGCCACCAGACTGAGCCTGCTCCCCCTGCTGGCAACCCTCGGCTGGTACCTGCTCGTGCTCTATGAACATGGAGCAACCAGACCCCTGCCTGAGGTCCATTCAGCACGGCCTCATCGACCATGATCGGCCTAAGGCAAAGTGTGCAGCGTGGCAATGGCATGGGTCAGAACAGGGGGCAGCTCTTGACTCAGCAGAGCACAGCATCAGTGGAGCAGCAACGAGCGCTGAGGTCTGAAAATCAGACCAGGGTCGCGCCTGTCCTGCCCTCCTGCGCTGACCCCAGGCCCTCACCAGCTCTGCTGGTCGCTGGCTTTGCAGAGAAGCACCAGCGGGCAGAGTAGGGCGGGGGGCGATCGACGCTGTCACCAGACGCGCTGAGCAATAGCCCAGAACTGTTATGATATACTGGCTGTAGTATAAGGAATCAGCGCAGATGAATCACTCACTGGCTCCCCTAAGCTAAGCTAGCCTGGGAAATCGGAAAGGAAAGTTACTTCTCTATGGACAGTCAACAGGATCGGCAGTTGCCACCGGACTTCTTCTATCATCGCCTGCCTAATGGCCTGGAAATCATCGGGCAATATATGCCCAGCCTGCGATCGGTAACCTTTGGCTTTCAGCTCGATGCGGCAGTCATTCACGAGCCTGAAGAGAAGAGTGGCTTAGCTCATCTGTTCGAATATATGTTATTTCAAGGAACCAAGGAGAAAGATGCCCGCACGCTGAACGAGGCCTTTGAATCGCTGGGGGCGCGCAAAGGAACAAGCACGACCCTGGAGACAACGCAGGTCTGGGCCCAGATTGTGAATACTAAGCTCGATGCCACCCTGGATCTCTTCCATGAGGTGCTGCTGACGCCGACCTTTCCGCGTGATGAATTGGAGCAGATGCGCAATATTATCCTGCAGGAGATTCGGCGACGCGACGACGAGCCGATGAGTCGCATCTTTGATCTGGCCCGTGCGCATTTCTACGCCGGCAGTGCCCTGGGACGGCAGATTTATGGTACTGCGGAGAGTGTGCGCGCGCTCCAGCAAGAGGACCTGGTCAACTTCTGGCGAGAACGCTATCGCCCCAATAATGCCTTGCTCTCGATCGCAGGTAACTTTGACTGGGATCATGTTGTCACCAAGGTGGAGGAACTCTTCGGCGACTGGCAGGGGCTGGCCAGTCCCTCGCCGCAACAGCATCCACACCCCTCTAACACTATTGTCCTGGAACATCAGGAAGGGAAGCAAGAACACCTGGGCCTGATGGTTCCTTTTCCGAACTATACTCATCCCGACTATTATGCGGCCCAGATCATCAGCGAGGCTCTTGGTGGTAATATGGCCTCGCGGCTCTTTGTCGAAGTACGCGAAAAGCGTGGCCTGGTTTACAGTGTGTCCGCAGGACTGAGCAGCAATAAGGCCATTGGGGCCTTGCGCATCTACGCTGGCACTACACCTGAGCAAGGACATGAGTGCCTGGCCGTGATCCTCAATGAGTTGCAGCGCCTGCGCGAAGAGGGCCTGACTGAGGATGAGCTAGAGCGTGCCCGCGTGCAGCTCAAGAGTGAGCATATTATGCGTAGTGAGGGATCGGGCGCTCGTATGAGTGCTAATGCTCGCTCGTGGTGGTATGAGCGCCGCCTGCGTACACCCCATGAGGTCAAGGAAGCGATTGACGCTGTCACTGCTGAGCAGATTATGCGCGTGTTGCGCGAATTCTCTCCGCTGGAGCCATTGACAGTGGCCGCTATCGGCCCACTCAGCCGCGAAGAGCTGGTAGGCAACCTGCTCCCCTTCCCTTGATCTGTCTCAGTACGCCCTGCTCCGGAGGCTGAGGGTGTTCGCGCCATCTTGACTTCGCCGTGCCCTCAGCGTACAATTTGATATGTCCATATGGATATATGGCTGGAAGCAAAGCCTGGCTTCCCTTAAGGGACAGTCGGCGGCGGCCTTCGTCTGACCGGCCTGGTTGGTTGTCTGGGCTGTGAGCTGTGTGCTGGGGCTGGCGGCGAGGGTGGGCCGAACCGAGGAAGGGGCCTGCGTAGGCTGGTGAGGATGAAGGCGAGGCGTCACGGGGGGGCCGGGAATGGTTTCGTTCCAAGAGCAAGGAGCAACAGCTATGGTCGCGCCAGCCTTGCAGAGCGAAGAAGCTCTTTTGAATCGCATTCGGCGGCAGCAGCTCATCGAATCGGTGGAGCACATGAGTCCACTCTATCTGGAAGGGATCAAGCGCATCCTGACAGTCTCCGCCGACACCGAGCTAATTAGCGCGCCGGCCTACTATCATGCCGCGGTGCATGCCCCTACTCTGAACGCTTTTGGCTCAGCCGTCGCCATCATCCAGGACGAGCTAGGGCACGCCCATATTGCCTATCGTCTCCTGCGTGATCTGGGCGTTGACACCGAGCAACTGATCTTTGAGCGTGACCCGCGCCAGTTCAAGTACCCCTATGCTTTTGATGTGCCGCTTGATAGCTGGGTAGAGCTGATTGTGGCCAATGCCTTCTATGACCGGGCCGGCTATGTGCTGCTCAGCGACATCTACCATAGCACGACCTTCGGGCCGTGGAAGCGGGCGCTAGTGAAAGTAGACAAAGAAGAGACCTTTCATCTGCGTCATGGTGAGCAGTGGATGAGGCGCCTCAACGCCACGCCGGAGGGCCATGAGCAGCTCCAGCGCGCCGTTGACTGGATGTTCCTGCTGACCGTTGAATGGTTTGGCTTGCCCGATGATCTGAAGAAGCATAGCGAGCAACTGGAGTACGGTTTTAAAGGGCACACCAACGACGAACTGCGCCAGATCTGGATGTCAACGGCGGTACCCTTGTGCGAAGAGTTACAACTAAAGGTACCGGCGCACTACGACCCGGAGCAGCAAAAGTACGTCCTTGACTGCCCCTTCCCGGCGCACTTCGATGCCAAAGCCAAGCGCTGGTTGCTAGAGGAAGGTCCCTGCAGTTGGGACGACGTGCTCAAGCGCTGGAAAGCGCGCGGTCCAGCTAATGAGGAGTTTGTTGGCCTGATTCAGCGTGGTAAGCGCGAGATGCTCCGTCTGCTGGAGCAGGAGTAAGAGCGATGACGGCGGTCTATCCATCGCTGCGTACGCATCCTGCTGACGATCCCAGTTGTCCGGCGCTCTGGGATGCCCTGCGCGAGGTGACCGATCCAGAGATCCCGATCAGTGTCGTTGACATGGGGCTGATCGTCGATCTAAAGCAGCGCGATGGCAGCGTAGAGGTCAAGCTCACTTTCACGGCCCTGGGCTGCCCTGCGATGGAGTTCATTATAGACGATATCCGGGCGCGCCTCTTGCGTGAACCGGGAGTACGTGAGGTGCGCATCGAGGTAGTCTGGGACCCTGTTTGGAGCAAAGAGCGCCTCAGCGAGGAAGGCATCGAAGTGATGCGTACCTGGGGGATCTCAGCATGAAGAGGATGAACAGCGATGCGCCCAAATCGGGCGCGGCGGAAAGCGTAGCCAGCCTTGGCAGCGACCAACCTCGGCGTGAGGCCCTCAATGAGCGGCGCGTGTGGCACGTCTATGCGCGGCGCAAGTACGATGAGCCGCTACACGAGATCGGCAATGTCGTCGCCGACGATGTGGAGTTAGCTCGGGTCTATGCGCGCAGTATCTATGATGAGTTTCCCTGGATCGAAATGGTACTGGTGCCGCGTGATTGTATCGTGACCGTGATTGCCCCCTGACCTGCCCTCCCGCTCTGAAGATGCGGATGAGCTGTTCGGTCCAGGTGCGGCCTCTCAAGCGAGGCGGGCATCCTGATCTGGCAGGGCAGGTCTGGGTTGAACAGACGGGATGGTCGCGCGCATCGCGCTGCCAGGCCAGAAGCGGCTGCGGCTACCTTCTCGACTGCTGAAAGAAAGAGGGAGCTTACTGTTATGACTGGTACTGCTGCTGCCCGCATCGATAATGCGGCGCTTTTCGCGGTGCTGGCGTCGCTGGCGGACAATAAGCAGGCAATGGGGCGGCGTTATGCCTATTGGGCCAACGGCGCACCCGCCCTGGAGGCGGCAGTGGCTGCCGCGGCGATGACGCAGGATGAAATCGGCCACGCGCGTACACTTTACCCGCTACTGGAGGACTTTGCTCAGGCCGCAACGGACCCGCGTCAGGTGGCTCCCGAGACACGGACGTTGCGCTATCATGTGGCCTTTCTCGATCGCGAATTCGCCAGTTGGTCCGATTTTGTTGCCACAAACTTCTTGCTGGATGGGGCTTTGACGACCTTTTTCGAGGCCGCCCAGCAGTCGCTCTACGAGCCACTGCGCCAGCGTGCGCGCAAAATCGTACAAGAGGAGCAGATTCATCGCGCCCACGCCGAAGGCTGGATACGGCGCCTGGCCAAAGCGGGCGGTGCCGTACGTCAGGCTCTCATTACCTCGCTGCGCGCTCTCTGGGAGGAAACGCTCTGCTGGTTTGGTCCCGATGATGATCCGGTGATGCTTCAGCTCTATCAGGAAGGCTTTATTGATGCCCCGCCGGCGGAGCTGCGCAGCCGCTATCTCCAGCGCGTGATGCCGCTGCTAGAGGGCCTTGCCATCGAGATGCCTGCGCGGTTTGACCCCGCATGCAAATGCTGGGTACCGGCGCAGGGGCTACCCTGGGAGCGCTGGGAGGCTGAGAGCCGTCGCCTGCGTCCCAGCGATCTCCAGGAGGCGGCAGG
>NZ_JADGHT010000109.1 GCF_019683755.1 Thermogemmatispora sp.
CTGTAGAACTACATATGTATTTTTTCATTTTTATTACCTACTACGTATATTTCAATTTTTGGAAAACAATAAGTTTAAATAAAGGCAATTACTACTTGAATCAGAGGCTCAGCTCTCCCTAACAGCCGGCATATGGTTCTCGCCTCATTCGATTGGGGGCCTATCTGCAGGAAGGTTGTTACTCTACTCATTGACAATAGGTCTCCAGTAAGAGATGCCAGATCCTGGGCAAGCGATCCTATTATCGTTCGTTACGCGTATATGATCCTGCTGAACCCTGGTAACCTGGTTGGCATGCTCTGGAATGCTCGGACAGCCCTCTCCTAGGGAAGGAACTCACAGTCTCTTCTTCAGCCATTATGTGTGCAAGCGAGCCAGAAAGCTGGTTCTCACCTCATGGGGGATAAAAGTTTGGGGTATATGAAATTGATGATTCTTTGCAGTTCTTGCTGATCAGGTACAGCTACTATCAAGCGAACAATGTTGAATTTGTCTGTTATAATGCGTACTGAGGGGCAGAGGCTAAGTAACTAGCGCTCTGCCCCTACAGTGGCAGCTCTGTTGGCGATTAGACGACAGGGGTGAAGCCCTGCATCGCCTGAGCGGCGGTCTGGGTATCAACTAGGCTTTCGAAGGGAGGAGCCGCCGAGATCAAGCCTGCTTGGATATCAAAGGTTGTAGCTAGATCATAGGAGTGTTTATCAATGACCGGAGTGGTCGGATAGGCGTTCTTGAGCACCTCCTTTGCGGCGGCGATTGTTTTGTCATCGACCTGCGTGTATTTTTGGAGTATCTTCATGGCCTGGTCAGGATACTTCTGAATGAAAGTGAGAGCCATAGCTATGGCGCGCACGAGAGCCTTGATAGTATTCGGCTTCGCACGGATGAGACTAGCTTTGGCATAGAAGACGGCATTCAGTTCACCAACCAGCTCGGGGATGTCTCCTTTCAAGGGGCTAATCCAGACGTGTCCTAGTCCTTGGGATTCGACGGTTTCTCCAACAGGCTCAAAGAAGCTAAGGGCATCGACACGCCCGGCCTTCATAGCAGCCACGGCACTAGCCACAGTGGGGCCGAGAGCGACAAGGGTGGCATCCTTATTGATATTGAGGCCATAGCGACGGAAAAGATAGGTGACGAAGGCTCCCGTCAGCCCTGTAGTAGAGACGACACCGATCTTCTTGCCGACGAGGGCTTTCACCTTAGCCTCCAGGGGGCTGCTTTCTGTCAGACCTGTCTGCTCCTGCAACTTGTTGCTGACAGTAATAGCTCCAGCCAGCCCTGTTTGTAACTGACCAATGACTCGCACATCGGCATCCACACGCGAGGCAAGAAAGGCCTCAGTGAGCAAGCCGCCAATCGCCACTTCAATGGCGCCAGAGTGGATAGCTTCGGCCATCTGGGGGCTGGATGGCTCGGTCTGAAATGGTAGCGGATAGACGGTCAATCCCTGGGCCTGGAAGTAACCTTTGTCCATAGCAACAAGGTCAGCCAGGTAGCCGCTAGAGAGGCTGTTAATAGCCACTTTTAGCTTCATGTCATCGGTAACGGTACTACTTTGCCCTAAACCGCAACCAGCAAGATTGATAATTGCCAGTATGAGAAGCATCGCCAACGACGATGCTCGGAGAGAAATACGGAGCTTCATATACCCTCCTCCCTCTTATCAGGAATCAAATAATGACTAGGCAAAGGGCAGTATGTCCCTTGCCACTTTCATTGCTGATCACTACTGTGCAGCTTCAGGCCAGCCTTCCAATGAGAAGTCTTGCGATCGATAAGGTTCACTACTGCATTCAGCAAGCCAGCGATCACCGTCAAGACTAGGAGAGCAGCGAAGATGCCGGCAGCGTTGAAAGACTCGCCAGATGACTGAATGAGATAGCCAATGCCTCGGTTGGCCCCAATCTGTTCTGCGACAATGGCCCCAATGAGGGCATAGGGGATGGCAACATGCAGGCCAGTTAGGACCGAACCAGTTGCTGAGGGAAGGATCACCTTGAGGACAATATCGCGCTGTCGTCCACCCATTAAGCGTACGGCGTCGACAAGATGCTGATCGACATTGCGCACCCCATTGATCGTATTGAGGAAGATCAGAAAGAAGACGGTAACAGCTGCTAGCACCACCTTCATTGGAATCTCGATCCCCAGCCAGAGAATGAAGAGAGGCGCCAAGGCGATCTTGGGAATGCTATTCAAAGCGATGATAAAGGGGTTGAAGATGCGCTCGAGCGTGGGCTGCAAGCCAAAAAGAAAGCCCAGGATTAAGCCACTGGCAATCCCGAAGAATAGCCCCAGCAGAGTTTCCTCCAAAGTCACAACCGTATTCGCAATCAGCGTACTCTCGTACCAGGGGCTACCATCGCTAAGCCAGGTAATGGTCTGGTGTAGAATTGCCAATGGATTGCTCAGGAAGGACGCATCGAGAATTGTCCCAGAAGCCAGCTGCCAAAAAACCAGGGCTCCCACGACTAGTAGTATGCGGGCACCATAGATCAGCCATTGCTGGCGCTGCGAGCGACGCCGCGCTTGTCTTACCAGAGCAGAAGGAGCAACCAGCGCTGACTGTGAGGTCTCAGGCTTGAACTGGTCAACCAGGCTCATAGCTTCACCTCCTGTCTCTGCACTTGCGAGCGAGACTCCATGAGAGCATCCCAAAGACGCCGATGAAGACTGGTAAACTCTGGGCGGAAACGAATATGGAAGACATCGCGAGGGCGAGGCAACGTCACAGGCTCATCAGCGATAATGCGTCCCCCCGCTCCCAGTACCAGAACGCGATCGCCTAGGAGGATGGCCTCTTCCAGGTCATGAGTCACAAAGAGCACGCTGGATCGCTGTCGGGACCAGAGCGAAAGTAATTCATTCTGAAGTTCCAAACGCAATTGCGCGTCAAGTGCTGCAAAAGGCTCATCCAGCAAGAGCGTTTCCGGCATGGTTACCAACATGCGGGCCAGGCTGGCACGGCGTAGCATGCCTCCTGAGAGTTCGTGAGGATAGAGCTTCTCGAAACCTGCCAGACCAACGAGGCGAATGAACTCAGCGGCGCGCCGCCGTCGCTCAGGAGCTGCTACCCCACGGATCTCCAGAGGCATTTCGACATTGCGCTCAACGCTTCTCCAGGGCATCAGGGTATCTTTCTGGGTCAGATAGCCTACTTCTAACCGTGGTCCGCTAATGGGAGCACCCTTGTAGTAGACCGCTCCTGAGCTTGGGGGAAGCAGGCCAGCGACAATATTGAGCAGAGTCGTTTTGCCGCAGCCACTCGGTCCAGCGATGACGACAAAGCTCCCACTCTCGATATCAAGGTTCATGTTGCGCAGAACCGCGATCTCTTGATCATTACGAACGAATGATTTACTGAGCTGTTCAATATGTATGACAGTGCTCATGCAGCTGCTCCTTTAGGCCCTGGAAGCGTAAACGAAGTGACCAACACTGTACCTATGTCATGCCTCCCAAGCGCGTCAGGCTGCTACCCCGCTAATGCTAAAAGCCTGGCCTGGCAATCACCAGGAAAGCCAGCTGACGAAGGGGAGATAGAAATGTCTTACCTGCTACCGGCCCTATCCTTTGCTGTAGCACCCCTTAGGCAAAGGTTGGCTTGATCAGAGGATTGGCCTTTTCTAGTGCATATGTCCTGTTGCTGTCTCTCAAAAATCCAGTTAAGCATGTACACCGTAAGTTAATTTCTTAAGAGGCAATTGCCTCTATCTGACAAAGTGGACTCAGGTTTGCTGATCCTCAGAGAGGCGCTTGGCGGTAACGAGCATGTGATAGAGTTTTTCCGTTTCACTGTTTAAAGCCTCTGGAGGAACGAAAGGAAAGATCTCTCGCCCATACTCGTATCCCTTGCGCACATTTGGAATAAAGCTGGCCTGCCAGCCAAAGGTGGCCAGCAAGGCAACGGGATCATCGATCGCCCCGATCCAGGGGGCCCCGTTCTTCCTAGTCAACTGAATGCGCGAGCTTGTCAAAGGAGAAGAAAGCATGGCGCTGTGAATGGCATCGAAGCCGAGCCAGCTCCCTGGCGCGGCCAGACGGCTCAGACGGGCCAACAGTTGGCAAGTTTGCTCCAGAGGGATGTAGAAGAACAGCCCCTCCACTAGCCAGATTGAAGGTAACGCCGGGTCAAAGCCCGCTTCTACTAGGTGGCTTTCCCACGGGGCTGAAAGCAAGTCGGCAGCCAAGACCACGCGCTGGCAGCGAGGCTGAGCCTGATGGAACTGAAGAACGCTTTCCTTATACTCAACCACGTGGGGTAAGTCGATCTCGTAGAAACAAGTCTTCGCAGGCCAGTCGAGGCGAAAGGCTCGTGTGTCAAGACCAGCAGCCGGCAGCACGATTTGACGTATTCCCTCCTCATGTGTCAACCGCTCAAGCCACTCATCAAAATAGCGTGTGCGTACAATGATAGACCCGCCTTTATCTTCTCCTTTTTCGAGGATACTGAATCCCTCGCTGCTTGCCAGGAGGGCCGCCAGAGGATCATCGAAAAGATGATCCGGTCGCCGGCTCTCATAGGCTCGGGCCGCTGCTGTCAGGTGAGCGGTTACACTAATACGCTGCCTGGTTTCCTCTTGTGTGTCGCCCATGATGGATAGCTCCAAGTGCTCGTGATTTCTGCTTAGGAGAGCTAATTTGCTTCTAATTGAAGAGCTTGACTTTACCCTTTTCACTGGATCTATGATATAGAGCCTTGTCAATATCTCTCTGGGGAGAAGACCCTAAAGGACCGGGCTTCTCTATCTATGAAAGGATAGTATTTTCTGCAGACTTATGCAATATATGTCTGGCATTTTTATGTGATCTTAATATTTGGGGAAAGCATCGTCTGTTAAAATAACTAAGCGAGGAGTCGGCTCTGTGGTAAGGACCCTATAAAGCAGCACTAGAAAGCGGTTACCGCCTTTCCCCGAATTGTGGAGCTCTATAAATTGGAAGGGGTCAGGAGCTTGATAGCGACCAGGCTCCTAGCACCTCGTTTGCAACAGGAAGAGCCTTGATCGATGTATCGCCTGGACTTTGAAACAATGAAGCAGGTCATGCGCGAACATCGCAAAACCGGACTCCTGTATGCCGATCTTCCTTCGGGAGTCCCGGGGATGCCGGAGCCATGCCGCGTAGAAATCATTTTGCGCGCAGGGAACATCGTTTCCTGCTTCTTTGTCGGCAGAAGCGGACGGCGCCTCAAAGAGGAAGACGCTTCGCCAAAGCTTGCCCGCCTTGGAAAGCTCGACTGGACTTTTGTCCCCCAGGAAGATGTTCCCATTGAGCCGCGCTCTACACCTGGACAGACCAGAACCACTGCCACAGGGTCCTCGACTTTTCCTCAGCGCCTGCTACATCTGGAGCAATGGCAAATGGTCGGCTGGTCGCGCATGCATCGGATGGTCTTCGCCCTGGCTGATGGCACACGCTCCGTGGAGAAAATCGCGGAAATTCTCTCAACCTCTCCAGAAGCGGTGCGCGCTGTCCTGCGTGATCTCCAGGCGATTGGAGTCATCCGCTTGTGAGGATAGGAAACAGCCTGCGCAACCGGTCAGACCAGTGCTTCTGAAAGAGCGCCAACACCTGGATGGAAGAAGTGCTCTGCTCAAAAGGCTAGCATTCTTCCTCCCTGTTGCCTACTTGTCAGGCCAGTTTCTTGCTATTTCACTGCTACCCGTCTTGCAAAAATAAGGAAGGAAAGGCTTTCCGATGAAGAAGATCACCATTGCTGATCTCGATACACAGAGTACTGATGCGCAAGTGCCCAGCTACCTGGCCTCTGAGCACCGTGAAAATCGCTGGCTGCGCTGGTGGTACTGGCTAGCCTCTCCCTCGATGCCTCCAGCTTCAGCCTCCTTCCAACGTCGTGAGCTTTTCCGCCGCGGACGCACTGGCAGTCAGATCCTGCCTGCCCTCTACGTCCTGCTGATGGTGGCGCTCCCCGCAGGCTTTCTCGGCACCAATTTCTACCTCGTGCCAATTGTTATCGTCTGCTTCCTTATGCTGATCATTGCCACAGTGCTCAATCGCCTTGGCCTGGTCAATGCTGCCGGCTTTGTGGTAGTCCTAACCTTCATGTTCTTCCCTATCGCTGATATCGTGACCACCCCTGGCGGCATCAATATGATGGATCTGCCAGTCTTCGGTATGCTGATCCTCCCACTGGTCTGCGCAGTCTCTTTCCTGCCGCCCTGGTGGGTCTTCCCCGTTGCTCTGATCAACTGCCTTTTTACCTTCTTCGCCCTGACCCAGCTCCCTCAGACCCCCGAGCTGATGGGCATGCTTGAAATTAACTTTACTGGCATCATTAGCCCTATCCTCATCAGCCAGATCATCATCTCGGTAGTGGCCTATGTCTGGGTCAGCAGCACAGTTCATGCTCTGGCGCGTGCCGACCGCGCTGAGGAGATTGCTCGCCTTGAGCATGATCTCGCCATGCAAGCGGAGGCCGCTGCTCGCCAGAAGGAGCAGCTTGAGAATAGTATTCAGAAAATCGTCGAAACCCATACGCGTGTAGCTAATGGTGATTACAGCGCCCGTGTCCCTCTAACAAGTGATAATGTACTTTGGCAGATATCTGGCTCACTTAACAACTTGTTAGCTCGTATGCAGCGATTGCATCAAGATTCTACGGAGCTGCAAAAAATGAAACAAGGCTTCTATCAGCTGCGGGAGGAGAACAGACGCCTACGCGAGACTGTGCTGGCTCTCCAGCAGCTTCGCGAGGAAGAGGGTCGCTCACGAGGGTCGTCGCCCAATCTCTCGCAGTTTTCACCGGACAGCCCTAGAAAGCTCATATGGCAAACCGGCGAAGAGCGTTTCTAAAAGCTGGCCTCTGGTAGTCTTCGAAGGCTTCGACCTGTCTCTATTTTGGATTGGAGCAGAAAGCAGCAGCCGGCTCCCGTTGTCTCTATTTAGCTTATCTGCTTGATTGATAGATCGCTGACCTCGTCCGCCCCGCTGGTGCTCACTGGCTAGGGAAGATCGCCAGTAGAGTAGGATCGCTCTCTCCTAGCTGGATGAGGTCGCTTCCTTCAAGCTGAAACAAAAGCAAGGCTCACACGTATCTTGCGTATGGTATCATAGGTATCGGCTGGCGAGAGACCGGGCGGCATGCCTCAAACTGAGTCAGGCACCTAATGAGTTCCTTTATCGACTATTACGCGGTGCTCGGGGTAGAGGCCACAGCCTCTCCTGCTGAGATTAAGGCTGCCTTCAAGAAATTGGCGCTTCGCTATCATCCTGATGTCTATAAAGGTGAGGATGCAGAGGAGCGCATGCGCCTCCTCCTGGAGGCTTATCAGACCCTCAGTGATGCCAAACTGCGAAGCGAGTACGATCACCGTCGCCTTCAGCAGCTTGGCCTAGCAACTCCAGGCCGTCCGGAACTGGCGCGGCGAGGAGAGGCCAGCTCTCGTGCTGAGGTCTCTCCGCATGCCCGTCGGGATCGCCACCGCTATTATGATTTTCCTGCCCTGGATGGCCCTGCTACCATCTACCTGGGCGAGACGATCTATAGCCTAGGCGCAGAGCAAGCCACCATCCTCAGAGAGAAAGGGATGCTGCGTGGTAGCGTTAGAGGCGGCAGGGTACGCAAGGATGGAACAATCCATCTCCGTCTCTCGGGCAGCTCAGAGGCGCTGCAGGGAGAGATGCTCTACTGCCATCGCTGCCATGAGCGCTGGCCAGCTCCCGAGGAACAGCAGGCTGCATCGCTCCACAAGGTAACATGCCCGCGCTGCCAGGCGCTTGACTGGTCAGAATACTTGCTACTGCGCTGTCTTCACTGTCGGGCCGTCTTTGAGAGCGAGCAGATTCGCTATGAGGTCGGAGTCTACCGCTACGGCGGGGGAAGACTCTGCCATCCCTACGAGCTGTTCCCACTCTGTCCCTATTGTGCGCGGGCTCGCTGGTGCCCTGCCGAAGATGAACGCCTTGAACATGAGCGCGCGGCAGCAGCACGCCGACGCAGTCTCTCCTTGCTCCTGGCCTTGGCGCTTCTCCTGGCAGTGGTAGCCGTCCTGAGCCTGATGGCACTGAATACTTTGATTCATTAAAAATCGGAAAATAGGTCGAACATTGTCCTATGCCTGGCGCCCTCGTCTCTCTGTGGCATTGGGGAAGAACCAGCTCGTAGCACCTGAAAAATTGAATAGACATAAGCAAGAGAGAATTGCATGACTGCCTTGCATTTACAGGGGATTTATCCGCCAGTCCCAACATTCTTCACTGCCGAGGAGGAACTTGATCTAACAACCCTGGAGGGCCATCTCCAATGGCTGGCTACCAATGGTATTGCTGGCTATGTTGTCCTCGGCTCCAATGGCGAAGCGCCCCATTTAACGAGTGAGGAGCGCGACCTTGTGATTCGCACAGCCCGTGAGGTGATCAATCAGCTCACTCAAAGCCAGAAGGAAGAAGGTGCTAGCCCTCCTCGCCTCCTGCTACTGGCTGGCTGTGGAGAGCAATCAACACGGGCTACTGTTGCGGCCTGTGAGCGAGCGGCGCGTGCCGGAGCCGATGCTGTGCTCGTGCTCCCCCCCTTCTATTTCCGTGGTCGCATGAATGGAGCAGCGCTCCTAGCGCACTACCGCACCGTAGCTGAGCACTCCCCTCTACCAGTCGTCATTTACAACATGCCAGCCAATGCCGCAGGCCTGGACCTGGAGGCATCGCTGATCTGTCGTCTAGCTGAGGAGCATCCCAAGATTATCGGCCTCAAAGATAGCGCTGGGAATGTTGCCAAGCTGGCGCAGATTGTTGGTCACCTTACCGACAGTCGTCCCGACTTTAGCGTACTGGCTGGAAGCGCCGGCTTCTTGTTACCTGCCCTGGCGGTTGGAGCCCGCGGAGGAATACCGGCGCTGGCTAATGTTCTTCCTCAGCAGGTCTGTCACGTACAGAGGCTCTTCGAGGCTGGTCAGCTAGAGGAGGCGCGCCGCCTACAAGCGCGCCTGGTACCTCTCAATACCTTGCTCACCGCGACCTACAGCGTTGCTGGTCTCAAAGCTGCCCTGCAGTTGCTTCGAGGCTATGGCGGGCGGCCCCGCTCGCCCGTATTGCCCCTTGATGATCAAGAATTGACCAACCTGAAAACGGCGCTCGCTCCATTCTTCAGTGATGGAGAGCAGACTCACTAGCCACTGCTCCTGCGCTGAGCGTGAAGCCCAGGTGATGAGCAGAACCGCCGTGATCTAGACATGCTCGTTGAGGCAGGGACTGCTCATGAGCAGTCCCTGCAGCTTCTCTACTCCACGGTAAAGGTGGCCACCTGAGCTAGCTGAGCATCGCTGCAGTTGGAGGTCGAGCACCAATAGATCTCAACTGTTCCCTGACCGGCGAGATGATAGCGGGCCGCGAAGTAGCCTGCATCATAATTCGTTTGGATTTGAAGTATTTTGCTATCCAGAACCTTTGAATAGTCTAGATACCACTTGGCTTGTGCATAACCACTACTGCCTTTCTTGATCTCAAAAGTGGCGTAGATGGTCTCGCCAGTCTTAAAGGTGGTAGTCAAATGCGTCGGTATGACATCATTCACCTGATCAGCCATCTGTACCTTTGTGATAATAGCCGCTGCTGGGGCTGCGATTGGCGAGCCTGATGGCGAAGGCCCCTGTGAGTAGGAAGATGGAGCGGTGGGGGAGGCCGTGGGTGTGGGCGGAGTGGTGGCTGTAGGACTCCCTGCTAACGCAGTAGCAGTGAAGGCGGTAGGGCTAACGCCAGAAAGAAAACTGACGAGTGAAGCGGTGGTTCCGCTTGTAAGACAGAAGAATCCGCCGCAGCAGGCCCCGATGACAACCAGCAAAATGGCGCCGGTGATCAGCAATACCTTACCGAGGTTACTCTGACGTGGCGGCGTTGTAGGCGGGCCATAAAGGGGCTGACCGCCTGGGGCGTAAGGTCCCAAAGGAGGAGAGGGTGAGCTGTAAGGGTCAGAGGGAGAAGGGCCATAGGGAGAGCCTCCCGAGGGACCGTAATGGGTAGCCGGCGTAGGAGGAGGGGGAGGTGTTCCCTCATGGGAGGTCTGACCAGCAGTGTTGTATGGGGTAGGATTGCCGCAAACGGGGCACGAAAGTGCTCCTGGTGGGAGCATTGTCCCACAACGATTGCATTGCATAGGAAAAACCTCCTCGCTTAGGTGAACCGGCAGCCGAAGGTTGATAGATGAGATCAGGGCTGTAATCTGCAAACACCAGAAAAAGAGCTGACGAACCCTATCGAGGTCTCTCTTCCTATGCACGCGTCCTCGCCTGCTGGCCGCTCAGCTTACAACCCCCTCCAGTCCTCCGGTCTGACTTGCTCGCTATTCCAGGATAGCACGCAATGCCTGAGCTGCCAAGTAGCTAATCGCTACTCTCGTTCTTCTGCCGAGAAAAACGATCGCCTGAAGGATTATTTGTATGCTGTGTGGCCGCCTCAAGCAAAGCACGACACGCCAATAGTGAGCAAGATGGCACGGGGCTCAGAGGCCGCGGGCGCCTTGCCTGGCTAGCCTGTCACAACAGTAAATGTGACATGCTGGGCCAAGACGCGATCTGTACATTGCGTTGTGCTTGCCCAATAGAGATCGACGCTGCCGGTGCCGGGTTGGCCATATATGGCATAAGAATAGCCAGATTGGCTGTAGGGCCTGACAGGAAAGGCAAAGTTTGTCACACTATTGCCATTCAGATACCAATAAACGCAGACAGCACCAGCCTGGCCGTGAGGATGAAGAGCAAAAGTAACGTAAATGGCCTGATTAGTCTTAAAAGTTGTAGTTACCTGAGTAGGCTGGCCCGTCTGGGTATTGATAGCGCTGGCAAGCTGAGGCTGATCGATGTATGTCTGTCCCGGGAGCGCCGTTGCGGAAGGGGTAGCAGTTGCGCTGGTAGCGGTAGATGTAGCTGAGCTGCTTTTCACAGTTGCAGTTGCCATGTTCTGCAAACTGGCGCTGCCTCCGGAGGGATTGACCACCATATTGGTGGCCATAAACCAGACAAAGAGCAGGATAATCGCTGCTGTCACCAGGCATGCGGCGGAGGCGAAGAAGCCCAAGCGCAGGTGGCCAGGACGGTAAGGAGCGGCCTGAAGCGCCGTGCCTGGTGAAGCCGGCGGGGTGGGCGAGAAATCATGTGACAGCGCTCCTGACTGCGCTGGCGTCCCGGGTAGCCAAAGCGGCTGCTGTTGTTGCTGCTGTGATTGCTGTACAGGCTGAGGCTGGAAGACGGTTGTTGGACTAGCAGGGTCGACCTCGCTCCAGTCCCCGTTCCCTAGAGGCAAGGGAGTTGGCTGAGGCGATAACGCGGATTGGGGCCAGCTAGGAAAGGGCATTTGCTGAACAGGAGCCGAAGCAGATACTGGGCTACCAGGCTGCGCCTGGGGCATGGGCGTCGGCGTTGGGACAGCTCCCCACTGATATTCGGACGGCGCTACTCTATCAGAGGCCAGGAGCGGTGACGATGAGGAGACCTGACCCAGGACGGCACCGCAGCGAGGGCAGCGGCTATCTGTCCACGTAGGTGAGAGCGGCAGGCCGCAGTGCGAGCACCTTCTCATCGATTGTTTCTCCCATACATACTCACGAGTGATCTCAGCGTTATTTCCCGTTACCTTTTTAGTAACGGTTGACAGAGGAGCCGAAGAGCGACTCTTCCCCTGAAAAGGCTATCAGCTTGAGCCGTGACAAGGCTGGCTGGATAGGACAGCCCGGAGAGGGCCAGAGAGTTATATACTGACCGCTATCTATGATATAATGTGGTTCAAGTTCGTAGCGGTCGCTGCTGAAGTACCACGGGCAGAGGATAGCACATCTCTCTGAAGCAGAAAGGTCGGATAAGACATCTGGCCTGGTTGACCTGAGAATATCTGGCCCTTTTCCTCAGAGGTAAAGCGCTTCTTCCAGCCGTGGCTTGTGAGAGAGGCAGTAACCAGAACAGGGTGACAGGACGTGTCGCAACAGTGTGAAGTGGAGCAGGTGCTTGGTCAACACCTCTCACGATTGCAAATATGCTTACAACGTGTATCGGGCGCAAGCTCTGGCCCCGAGGAGGGGAGCGATGCCTGGCTGTTCCTCCAGGCACTGATTGGCGAGGATGAGGCTGAGCTACAGCGCCGCTTTGAACAGTCGGGGCGCTGGCTGGCGGAGCAAGGAGGGAGATTAGACTCACGCCTAGAGGCCATGCAGGCCTATATCGAAGCCCTCAGAGAAGAGCTAGAGGCCATTTTCGCCGATCAGCCCCAATTCCTGACCGCCGCGCTCGCGCGCCTTTACCGGCTGCAGTCCACCTGCTCGCTGGCGCTGACTCGTGGCTACCAGGAGGCGATCATTCAAATCGCCGATGAACAGCGGCGTTCGCTGGAACGCCACAGCCGACGGCTCTTGGCCCTGCAGCGCATCAACGGCATTAACAACTCCAGCATGGACCTGGATCAGACGCTGGAGATGACCGCGCGCATCGTTGCCGAAGAATTGCAGGTCTCGTTATGCGCGATCTTCTTTTACGACGAGTTGCAGCGTCTCTTGACGCTGAGGGCAACGAATGGTCCCCGCCCTCTGGGAGGCATGCATTTTACCCTGCGCCTGGGCGAGGGCTACAGCGGCTGGGTTGCCGATAAGGGGCATCCCTTGCTAGTGCGAGACGTAATGGCTGATCCGCACTTCGCTGCTGAAGCCACCACCTATGATACAGAGTATCACGGCTTAATGGCGCTTCCCATTATCTTCTTTGGCTCAGTCGAGCGCCTCATCGGGGTCATCAGCGTGCAATCGGAAGAGCCGCGAGACTTCACCCCTGATGAGATGAACTTTCTGGAGGTGGTTGCAGGGATCATTGCTATTAATGTCGAAAATGGGCGTCTCTATGAGCAGACCGATGAGCAGCTAAGGCGCAAGGTGCATGAGCTAGCGACCATTCACCGTGTCACCACGGTCATTGCGCGCACATTGAATC
>NZ_JADGHT010000110.1 GCF_019683755.1 Thermogemmatispora sp.
CCAGTAACTTGGCCGGCATACCGGGCGCCAGCGAGACCTCGAAGGTGTCCAAAGGCAAAGAAAGGCCTTGGCCGCGGGCCTTGACGTAGGCCTCTTTGCGGGTCCAACAGCGGAAAAAAGACGTCAGTCGCTCTTCGGACGGTAAGCTGCAGAGCGTACGATACTCCCCTGGCGAAAAGTAGCGTGCAGCAAGTTGCTCTAGCTCTCTTTCAGGTAGGGGGCGTAGATATTCTAGATCAACGCCAATCGCCTGCTCGAGCGTAAAAGCGTAGAGCGCGAGGGTCTCTGAATGCGACAGATTGAAAGTCACCCGCGGCGAGGTGCCTGCCAGAAAGGAGGGCAGTTCAGGTTTGCCCCAGGGATTAGTAGACAGGCGTAGCTGCAAGGGCGAAAGACCGAGATAGCGGCTCAGAATCAGGCGCAGAATCGCCCGAGCTACGATGAAACGCTGGCGCTCCGACTCGTAGCGGAAGCGGGCGGCTCGTTGGAGCTCGCCAGCCTCTAGGACGGAAACCAACTGTTCTACAGTAGCAGAGGGCACGGCCAGCGAAGCGCACCAGATATGGACCTCGCCGGGGAGCAGGCTGAGGTGAGCTGGTGGCTCTGGCCAGCACTGCCAGTCGGAAACGCAACTCATGGAGCGATGGCCCTCCTTGCTCGCTGCCGCTGCCAGAATCCCGGTGACTCATGGCTGCCAGCGTTATTTCTCCTATTCATTGATTACAGACGCCTCAGCCAGGCTCTGTGGTTTCAGCAACCCTGCTGAGAGCTATTCACTGGCCCCAACTAGGGAGCCTTCTTCCCTGGGACTTGACAAGAGCGGCAAGAGATGGTATAAATCCCAAAAAAGCAACCCACTCAAACAGCAAAAGGCGTCGCGGGATGAGTAGCGGTCAGGCCGCATTCAGAGAGCGAACGGTTGGTGCGAAGTTCGTATGCTGGCAGACCGTGAAGAAGGTCCCGAAGCCGCGAGAAGAAATCGTCTGCCCGAGAGGGTGGACGAAAGTAGACCTCTGCCGGAGCCCCCGTTACCGGGCAAGAGTGTAGTCCTCTCTTCAGCTTGACCTTTGTGGTCTGATGGATTGCACTCGGTGAGGTCGCTACCGTGAGGTAGCGACGAATGAAGGTGGTACCGCGAGAGCCATTGTGTCTGTTGTGCTCTTCGTCCTTAATGGGATGAAGAGTTTTTTTATTGATGAAGACTGGCGGCTGTACTGAGTTGCCAGCAACTTGGACTGATTGGCGACAGGCAATATCAGGAAAAGGCTGTGAAGGGGACAGGTGGCGGTTCCTCCGATAGCCAGAGAGCGAGCGGTTGGTGGAAAGCTCGTCTATCGCGAACCGTGAGCAAGACCCCAGAGCCGCGAGAAGAAATCGTCTGCCTGAGAGGGCGGACGAGAGTAGACCTCTGCCGGAGCCCCCGTTACCGGGCAAGAGTACGCTGATGTGCTCGCCGAGGCCAGTGCGCAGTAGTGCTGGCGAATGAAGGTGGTACCGCGAGAGCCGTCGATTGCGCTAGTTGACGCTCTTCGCCCTTCGACAGAGAGAAGGGGCGAAGAGCATTTTTATTTACATTAGAATATCTTGCCTAGGCTTAATGAGAGTGACGCATTTACAACTGCTGCTAGTCAGGAGGAGTAGAAAATGAGCAAGCTAGTGGCGCTCTGTCCGGAATGTGAGGCAGAAATTGATCTACAGAACCGCCTGGTAGGCGAGATTGTCTATTGTCCCGACTGCAATGCAGAACTGGAGGTCACCAATCTGGAGCAGCCAGCGGTGGCCCTGGCGCCACGTGTTGAAGAGGATTGGGGTGAATAAGTCATGCGGCTGGCAATTCTGACCTCGCGCATTCGCGTAGAGGAGAAGCTGCTGATCGAGGCCATGCGCCAGCGCGGCATCGCTTTCGACTTGCTCAATGACGGTGAGCTGCTGCTGGATCTGGCGCGGCCTGATGAGCGCTGGCGTGCCTATGATGCTGTGCTCTGCCGGAGCGTGAGCCAATCGCACGGTCTGGCTGTGGCCCAGGTTCTCGAGAGCTGGGGGGTGCGTGTCTTCAACCGTCCGGCGACGACGGCCATCTGTAACGATAAGTTGCAGACTACGCTAGCCTTATTGCGAGCCGGCATTCCTACGCCGCGTACTTTGCTGGCCTGCAGCGCTCAGAGCGCCCTGCGAGGCATCGAGGCCCTGGGCTATCCCGCAGTCATCAAGCCGACGACTGGCTCCTGGGGCCGTCTATTGGCGCGCGTCAATGACCGTGACGCCGCCGAGGCCGTGCTAGAGCATCGTGAGACGCTCGGCTCCTATCAGCATCATCTGCACTACATCCAGGAGTATGTCCGCAAGCCACAGCGTGATATCCGCGCCTTTGTCGTAGGTGAGCGCACGATTTGCGCTATCTATCGCACTAGTGAGCACTGGATTACCAACACGGCCCGCGGTGCGCAGGCCAGCAATTGCCCAATCACCCCTGAGCTTGACGTGCTCTGTGTACGTGCTGCCCAGGCAGTCGGTGGTGGTATCCTGGCCATTGATCTCTTGGAAGACGAAGAGCGCGGCCTGCTCGTCAATGAAATCAATGCGACAATGGAATTTCGCAACAGCATCGCCCCAACAGGAGTAGATATTCCCGCTGCGATGTTGGACTATATCGAGCAATGTGTGATGCAAGGAGCGGAGCGATGAGTCAGGTGCGTGTGGCGATCGTCGGCGGCTCGGGCTATACAGCGGGCGAATTGTTACGCCTGTTACTCTTCCATCCCGAAGTAGAGATCGCGCAGGTGGTTTCGAGCAGCCATGCAGGCCAGTATGTTCATAGCCTGCATCCCAACCTGCGCAAGCTCTGTGGCCTGCGCTTCTGTCACCCTGATGAGTTGGCGGCTTGCGACGTCCTCTTTCTCTGCCTGCCGCATGGAACGGCGATGCAGAGCATTGAGCGTTATCGCAGTCTAGCGCCGGTAGTGATCGACCTCTCGGCTGATTTTCGCCTGCGCTCGCCTGACCTCTATGCGCGCTGGTATGGCCAGACGCATCCGCAGCCGAAGCTGCTGGCTGAAGCCGTATATGGTTTGCCCGAGCTGCATCGGCAGGAACTGCGAGAGGCGGCGCTCATCAGCGGGACGGGGTGCATGGCCACGGCAGCTATCCTTGGACTAGCCCCGCTCTATCGTGCTGGGCTGGTCGAGCCGAGGCTGCCTCTGGTGGTGGATGCGAAAGTTGGCTCGTCGGCGGCTGGGGCGACGCCGGGACCAGGTAGCCATCATCCCGATCGCAGTGGTGCGGTACGCTCATTTCAGCCGACTGGTCATCGTCATAGTGCCGAGCTGATCCAGGAGCTGGGCGCTCTGGCTGGTGGCACCTGGCAGCAGACGCTAGCTTTCTCGGCAACCGCTGTCGAACTGGTCCGAGGTGTCCTAATCACTGCTCAGGTCTTTTTGAATGCCGATCTTGATGAGCGGGCCATCTGGCGTCTTTACCGCGAAGCCTATCGTGATGAGCCATTCATTCGCCTGGTGAAAGAGCGCAGCGGTGTCTATCGCTATCCTGAGCCTAAGATTCTGGCTGGCAGCAACTACTGTGACCTTGGCTTTGAGCTGGATGCGTCTCAGCGCCGCCTGGTAGTCATGGCCGCGCTGGACAACTTAATGAAGGGAGCCGCCGGTAACGCCGTGCAGGCACTCAACTGTCGTTTTGGCTGGAGTGAGACGCTGGGATTGACCTTCCCGGGGTTGCATCCGATCTGATCTGAGTTCTGTTCGGTCAGGAGAGTCAAGAGAGGAGGCACAGGCCATGACTCTGGTTGTCAAGATCGGCGGTGGGGCCGGTATTGATGTTGAGCCAATTGTCGATGAGGTTGCGCAGTTGATCGCTGGCGGCGAACAGGTGGTGTTAGTGCACGGTGGCTCGCAGCTCACCAATCAACTGAGCGAGCGCTTGGGTCATCCTATGCAGGTGCTGACGGCTCCTAATGGTATGACCAGCCGCTATACAGACGCCGAGACCCTGCGCATCTATGCGATGGCAGTAGCCGGTCAGATTAACACGGAACTGGTGGCGCTCTTGCAGCGGCGCGGTGTGAATGCCCTGGGGCTGGCTGGAGTCGATGGGCGCCTGTTGCTGGCGCGGCGCAAGACGGCTCTGCGCGCGGTAATGCCCGATGGGCGCGTGCGGGTGGTGCGCGACGATTATAGCGGTCAGATTGAGCAAGTCAATGCCCCGTTACTGCGCCTGCTCCTGGAGGCGGGCTATACGCCGGTGGTGGCGCCGCTGGCCTTGGGGCTGGAGGGAGAACGCTTGAACGTTGATGGCGACCGCGTCGCAGCAGCCATTGCGGCGGCCTTGGGGGTCGAGACGCTGGCGATCCTGACCAACGTTCCGGGCCTGCTACGCGATCTGGCCGATCCGACGAGCGTGGTGCGCGTCATCGCTGCCCAGGAGCTGGAGGAGTATCTTCCCTATGCTCGAGGACGAATGCGCAAGAAACTACTTGGTGCTCAAGAGGCCCTGGCTGGTGGTGTAAGCCGTGTGTGTATCGGCTCTGGCTCACTCGTGGCGCTGCTAACGGGTGCAGGGACAGTCATCACTGCCTCCGCGGGCCTGAGCGAGGCTGGAGCTGCCTCCTCCTCTGCTATCCCTGCTCTGTCGTCGGTGGAGGTGCGGCGATGAGCACTCTCAGCGAACCAGTGGCGCGGCCCGAGGCTCTCATGGAGCTGGAGCGCCTTTACAGCAGCGGCGTCTACAATAAGCGTCCAGTCGAGATTGTGCGTGGTGAGGGGGCGCTGCTCTGGGATGCGCAGGGACGCTGCTATATCGACTGTGCCGCTGGGCATGGAGTAGCCAACATCGGTCATGGACGGGCAGAGATGGCCGCAGCCCTGGCGGCCCAGGCTCAACGCCTGATTACCTGTCCTGAGAGTCTCTACAACGATGTGCGGGCGCGCCTGCTGGAGCGTCTGGCCCAATTCATGCCGTCCGGGCTACAGCGCTTCTTTCTCTGCAATAGCGGTGCAGAGGCGGTGGAAGGCGCCATCAAGTTTGCCCGCCTGGCAACCGGACGACCGGGCATCATTGCTACCCTGCGCGGTTTCCACGGACGCACCTTGGGCGCACTCTCGGCCACCTGGGAGCGGAGCTATCGCGAGCCGTTTGCTCCCCTGGTACCGGGCATCACACATGTGCGCTATAACGATCTGGCGGCTCTGGAGCGAGCGATTGATGACCAGACGGCGGCGGTTCTCCTTGAGTTGGTGCAGGGCGAGGGCGGTGTACACGTTGCTGATCCAGCTTACGTGCGCGGACTGGCAGCGCTCTGCCGCGAGCGCGGGGTCCTGCTCATTGTCGATGAGGTGCAGACTGGCTGCGGTCGCACAGGACGCTTTCTGGCCTGCGAGCATTACGAGCTAGAGCCTGACCTGCTCTGTCTGGCGAAAGGGATCGCTGGCGGGCTGCCGATGGGAGTAGTGGCCCTCGGCGAGCGCGTGATTGCCAGCGGGCGTCTCACACCTGGCACGCATGGCAGCACCTTCGGTGGCAATCCGCTGGTCTGTGCGGCGGCTCTGGAGACGCTCAATATCATCGAGCGAGAGAGGCTAGTCGAGCGAGCCGCGTACCTGGGGCAGCATGCGTTAGAGCGGCTGCGCAACATCTCATCGTCGCTGATCCGCGAGGTACGTGGTCTAGGCCTTCTGCTTGGCGTCGAGCTGCGTACGCGTGTGCAACCCTATCTAGAGGCGCTGTTAGAGCGCGGAGTACTGGCCCTACCGGCAGGGCCTAACGTAATCCGCCTGCTCCCGCCGCTGGTCATCAGCGAGGAGCAACTTGACCAGGCCCTTAACTGCCTGGCGGAGGTCTTGCAGGCTAACCAGCCGAAGGCGACAGTCGAGCGACGTGCAGCAAACCCAGGGGTGGTCTCGGAAGGGACGGCCCCCCAAGAACAGGCGGAACTCGACCTGCTCTATCGCATGGTCAGCATCCCAAGCCTCTCGGGTCAGGAGCGTTCCCTTGCCACCTGGCTTGTTGAGTATCTCCCGCATCTGGGACTGCAAGCCGAGCTTGATGTGGTCGGGAACCTGGTTGCCACGGTACCCGTAAGCGCGGAAGTCGCAGAGCGGGCGCCGCTGGTGCTGCTTGGACATATGGATACGGTGCCGGGAGCTATCCCGGTGGCCCTGCGTGAGGGCAAACTCTATGGACGCGGGGCGGTCGATGCTAAGGGGCCGCTAGCGGCCTTCCTGGCGGCGGCGGCCCGCCTGGCGAGGCGCGAGGGAACCAGA
This sequence comes from Thermogemmatispora sp., assembly GCF_019683755.1. Classification (GTDB taxonomy): domain Bacteria; phylum Chloroflexota; class Ktedonobacteria; order Ktedonobacterales; family Ktedonobacteraceae; genus Thermogemmatispora. Next base: position 6,273 of record NZ_JADGHT010000110.1, read on the forward strand.
CTACGGCGCCCCATTGTGGTCATCGGGGCGGTTGAGGAGGAGGCGGCTACCTCGCGGGGGGCGCGGGCTGTGGTAGAACGCTATCGCCCCTACGCTTGCATCATCGGTGAACCGAGCGGCAGTCGGGCGGTGACACTGGGCTACAAAGGGCGGCTGCTAGTTGATGGGCGAGTAGTGCGTCCCTGTGGTCACAGCGCTGGGCCGCGCCAGACAGCGGTGGAGGCCGCGGTGGCTTTCTGGGAGCGGGTCAGGCTGCATGCTGAAGAGTGGAATCGCAATCATGGTGGTACCTCTCCTTTTGCGGCGCTGCAACCGGTGCTGCGCAGCATCGAGAGTGGCCAGGACGGCCTGCAAGAATGGGCAACGCTGCGTATCGGCTACCGTCTGCCGCTGGCCTGCTCGCTCCAGGAACTGTGCGACGAGCTGCGGCACTGGGCGGCGCAGGCTGAGCTTGCAGTAGACTTCAGCGGCGAGGAAGCTGCGTTCCAGGCACCGCGCACAACCAGGCTGGTGCGCGCCTTTGTGCAGGCCATGAGGGCAATGGGAATCCAGCCTGCTTTTAAAGTCAAGACTGGAACCTCCGACATGAACGTCGTCGGACCGGTCTGGGGACCGGAAATTGTGGCTTATGGTCCGGGCGATGCGCGCCTGGATCACACCCCCGAGGAACACCTTGCTGTGGAGGAATATATGGAGGCCATTGCCATACTGGAGCGCGTGCTGATGAGCCTGGCCCAGGCTGAAGGAGAGGAGGAAGAGGCGTGAGACGACCGTTGCATATTCTGGATACGACCTTGAGAGAGGGTGAGCAATTTGCTGGCGCCTTCTTCAATCTGGAGCAGCAGCTCACAATTGCGCGCATGCTGGACGCCTTCGGCGTCGACTTGATTGAGGTGCCGTCGCCGATCGCCTCGCCGCGTATCCGCGAGGCCATCGAGCAGCTCTGTGCCTTGGGATTGCGGGCGCGCATCGTGACCCATGTGCGTTGTGTTGAGGCGGATGTCGAAGCGGCCCTGGCGACACCCGTGGCCGGCATCAATCTCTTCTATGGCACCTCTCCTGAACTGCGATCATATAGTCATGGCAAGCGCATTGAGCGCATCATTGCCGATGCCGTGCCGCTGATTCAGCGTATTCGCGCCGCGGGACGCTATGTACGCTTCTCGGCTGAGGATGCCTTTCGCAGTGATCTGGTCGACCTGTTGACCGTCTTTGATGCCGTGGTGGAGGCTGGAGTGGAGCGCATTGGCCTGCCCGATTCGGTCGGCATCGCCACGCCACGCCAGGTAGAGCGTATCATTCATCTCTGCGCCGAGCGCTATCCCCAGGTGGGGATCGAGTTTCACGGCCATAACGATAGCGGCTGCGCCATCGCCAATACCATTGCCGCCTATGAGGCCGGGGCCGATTGCCTGGATGTGACCGTGTTGGGCATCGGGGAGCGCAATGGAATCGCCTCGCTCAGTGGCCTGGTGGCCCAGCTCTATCTGCATTATCCTGACACACTCCAACAACGCGATCTAAGGCAATTAGCGCCTCTAGATGCCTACGTTGCTCAATGTCTTCATCTCCCTATTCCATTTAATAATCCGATCACGGCGCCGTATGCCTTCACGCATCGGGCGGGTGTCCATACACGGGCCATTCTCAACAACCCGCGGGCCTATGAGATTCTTGACCCGGCGGACTTTGGCCTGGAGCGCCGTGTCGATCTCGGCTCGCGCTTTACGGGCAGTCATGCCATAGCCCATCGGGCGGCGGAGCTAGGGCTGCAGCTGAGTGACGAGCAAGTGCGTGAGCTGACCTGGTCGCTGAAGATGCGTGCTGAGGAGGGGCCGCTTTCTCCAGAGGCGGTCGATGCCTTTATTCGATCCTGGTATGAACAACAGAGGAGTACGGCATGGGAACGCTAGCCGAAGAGATCTTTAGCTATAAACTGGGCCGGCCAGTGAGTGCTGGCGAGATTGTAATTGTGGATGTTGATCACGTCATGAGCCATGACACGACCTCGCCGCTGGCTATTCAAGCCTTTCGCAAGCTGACGGGCGAGCGTGGCGGGCGCGTCTTTGATCCGGCGCGAGCTCATATCATCTTCGATCATATCGTCCCGGCAGCCACCGTAGCGGCGGCCACCCTCCAGCGTGATATTCGCGCCTTTGCTCGTGAGCAGGGCATCCAGATCCTGCAGGAAGGTATTTGTCATCAGGTGATGCCAGAGCGCGGCTTTGTGGCGCCGGGCGAAATCATTGTCGGGGCCGACAGCCATACCTGCACCTATGGTGCACTCGGCGCCTTTGCCACGGGCATGGGATCGACCGATATTGGCGTTGCCTATGCTACGGGGCGGAGCTGGTTCCGTGTTCCCGAGACCATCAACGTGCGTCTGACGGGGCGTTTACAGCCGGGTGTCTATGTCAAAGATGTGACCTTGGAACTGGTGCGCCGCATCGGCGTGGATGGAGCCAACTACCGGGCCCTGGAGTATAGCGGCCCGCTGGTTGAGGCCATGTCGATTAGTGAGCGCTTTACGCTCTGCAACATGGCCATCGAGATGGGCGCCAAAACCGGGCTGGTGGCGCCTGATGCCACGACTGAAGCCTGGCTACGCGGGCGCGTCAATCGTAGCTATCCTCTGCTGCAGCCGCAGAATCCACACTATGAGCGCGTGGTGGAAGTCGATGTCTCTGATCTCCCACCGCTGATTGCCTGTCCGCCGGATGTCAATAACGTTGTCCCGGTTGAGCAGGTAGAGCATATTCAGATTGATCAGGTCTTCCTGGGCACCTGCACTAATGGCCGACTAGATGATCTGGCCATTGCTGCCTCGATCTTGCGCGGGCGCACCATTCATCCCAATACGCGCATGGTGGTGATTCCGGCTTCGCGCGAGGTGTATCTAGAGGCGTTGCGTTTGGGTTACATTGAAACCTTCATCCAGGCGGGGGCCTCAGTGGGCACGCCGGGCTGTGGTCCCTGTATTGGCAGGCATTTCGGCGTCCTGGGTCCCGGTGAGCGCGCTCTGACGACGATGAATCGCAATTTCACTGGGCGCATGGGTGATCCCACGGCTGAGATCTATCTAGGCAGCCCAGCCACGGTAGCGGCGACTGCTATCACTGGGCACATTACTGATCCGCGCCAGTTTCTGGCCTGAGCCTGAGCGTGGTAGCGGGGCAGCGAAGCTGGCCTCGGAGCTGCCATGACGCCTGCTTTCTCAGGCCGGTAGAGGACCGATTGCTGCTGAGAGTGAGAGAAGGAGCGAGAAAAAATATGGGACGTATCTGGAAGCTAGGTGATAATATCAATACCGATGTGATCATCCCGGGGCGCTATAATGTCACGACTGACCGCGCGCAACTGGCAAAGTACTGTCTTTGCGAGATTCTGCCCGAATTTGCGGCGCAGGTGCGGCAGGGTGACATCATTATGGCTGGCCACAACTTCGGCTGTGGCTCCTCGCGTGAGCATGCTCCGGCGGCCATCCAGGCCAGTGGGATTAAGGCGGTGGTGGCTCGTAGCTTTGCCCGCATTTTCTACCGTAATGCCATCAATATTGGGCTACCGGTGCTGATCTGTGAGGAGGCCGTCCTCAACAGCGAGGATGGTCAAGAGGCCGAAGTTGCTTTAGAGCAGGGGGTGATTACTAATCTGACCACTGGGCAACGCTTTCAGGCGCAGCCGCTGCCGCCCTTTATTGCGCGCATTGTGGAAGCCGGGGGCATCATTGAGTACATCAGGCGTGAGGGCACGCTGCGATGAGTGCAGGCATCTTTCGGCGGAATCTCCTTCCCGGAGAGTCCGCGCTCATTTGTGTTGTGGCCGGGGATGATGCCGCGCCCGAAGTGGTCTGGCCCACGGTAGAAGTCCTGCGCCGCCTGGTACCGGAGCTGCACTTTGTCGAGGGCTGCAGTGGACGCGAAGCTGAGAAGCGCTATGGAGAGGTCTTCCCCCAGGAAACGCGTGAGCTGATCGATCGGGCGGTGTGTACGCTCTTTGGGGCCAGCGGCGGACCGAGCCGGCCTGTGCTCTGGTATCTACGCTGGGGCAAGGATACGCGGGTCAATGTCCGTCCGGTGCGCTGGCAGCCGGGCTATCGCAGTCCCTTGCGTGAGCCAGAGCACGTCGATTTTGTCATTGTGCGCGACAATCTGGAGGGCATGTATCCGCCGCGCGAGGGAGATCTTGCCGAGCTGACGGCCCTGGCGAGTAGCCGCAGTTGGTGGCAGCCGCCGCCGGTGGAGCGGAAGGGGGCCTATGCGGTGCGCATTTGCACTGACGAGCAGATGGCCTCTGTCGCAGAGGCGGCCTGTGAGCTGGCGCTGCAGCGCAAGACCCAGGGATATGCAGGGCGGGTGACGCTTGGGGCCAAGTACTCGATTCAGCCACGCACCGATGGGCGCTTCCGCGAGATTGTACGTGAGACGGTGCGTCGCTACGCGGAGCTGGAGTATCAGGAATTCCTCATCGATGATCTGGCACGGCGCATGGTAGCGGTGCCTGAGAGCCTCGATGTGGTCGTGCTGTCGAACGAGCACGGCGATATTCTGGCCGATATGGCTGCCGGCTGCATTGGGGGCCTCGGTTTGGCGCCGAGCGGCTGCTATGGCCCCACCTATGCCTATTTTGAGCCAGTGCATGGCTCTGCGCCGGACCTGGCCGGCAAGGGTGTGATCAATCCGACAGCTATGCTGCTCTCAGGGGCCATGTTGCTGGACTATCTGGGCTATGAAGAGTCGGCCCGACGCTTGAGGGCGGCCATTGCTGAAGTCTATCGGCATGGGCAGGTGCTGCCTCCCGACCAGGGCGGCACTGCCACTACAGCTGCATTTGTGGAGGCTGTAACGCAGTTGCTTTAGCGGACGCCTAGGATGAAGAAGATACCAGCGCGTCTCGGCTGAAGCTGGCAGGGCCGGTTACCTGCCAGCGGCCAGGGACGCGCTCCTTTTTTTGGGACCTGTTGAGAGCAGTGAAGGCTGTGAAGCGGAGCGCTGGGCCTCTCCTGGCGTCTTCAGGTCAGGAAGCGCAGGGGAGCTAGTAGCCACTCGCTGAGACGTACGTACCAGGGGCGCTGCTCCCAGTCTTCAAGGCTCAGCTCGAAGGCGTTGGTCTTGTCATACTTGAAAAGGACCTCCATTTGGCGGGCCAGGTCTCTGTTGTAGATTTCCACGTTGATTTCGTAGTTGCCGATCGAGCTGAGGCGGTCAAGGTTGGCGGTGCCGATAGTCGACCACTCGCCGTCGATGGTGCAGGTTTTGGCGTGGAGCATGTGGCGGTAGCCAAAGATGCGGATGCCGGCCTTGAGGCATTCGCTGAAGTGACTGCGTGAGAGCCAATCAGCGATGATGTGGTTAGACATCCAGGGGACAAGAATTTCGACGTCGACTCCACGGCGGGCGGCAGCTTTGAGGGCATCAAGCAGGATGGAATCAGGTACAAAATAAGCGTTAGTGAGATAGATGAATTTCTGGGCGCGGTCGATGGCCTCGATGTACATGTCGCGAATTGGGAACATCAAACGAAGGGCGCTGGTGCCGCGCACGTTGATAAGTGGGTTGAAGCAGCGCGGATGGCGCCGGGTGATGCGTTCGTGTGGGGGCACATGTTGATTCCAGAAGTCGACGAAGGACTGGGCCAGGTCGGCTGCGGCTGGTCCACGGATGCGCAGGTGTGTGTCGCGCCAGCTTGTGGCATAGGTTTCGCCGATATTGTAACCGCCGATAAAGCCGATCTTGCCGTCGACGACGAGTAGTTTGCGATGGTCAAGGGCGTAGCGCCGGGGGTCGAAAAGGTGCCAGGGATAACGAAACGCCTGGTACTGGAGCACATGGATGATGGGGGGGAAGATTTTGAATTTGCGCGGGACGACCAGGTTGGCAAACCAGTCGAAGATGACATAGACAGCAACGCCTTCTTCGGCTTTGCGAATGAGATGCTCTTTGAAGGCGCGTCCAACACTGTCGTCTTTCCAGATATATGATTCCAGATAGATGGTTTCTTGCGCGGAGTCGATGGCGGCAAGCATGTCGTCGTAGAGGTCGCGCCCGTAGTCGTAGAGCTGCAGACGGTCCTCACCGATGGTGACCTCTGCGAAGCGGGTGTGTGGAAAACCGCCCTGGGGAAGGTAGCGCTTGCGCTGACGCGAGATGACTTGCAGGATGATCAGGGTGATGGCCTGGGCACCGAGGATGGCCCCCAGGAGCCGTAAGAGCAAGTGCTTAAGGGAGATACGACGTGCGAGGAAAATGAGCAGGGCTATCGCTGTGCGACTTGGACGACTGCGCTCTCTATTCATATGGTCAATCTCCATTTGTTCCGCGAGGATGGCGGGTTAGGTTGGGTTGGTGCATGCTGTTCGTCGCGGGCTGGACCAGTGTAGTGCCACGCTGGTTGATGAGCGGGCTGACCCCCATTGCCCTCCGCTGTTCCTGGCTGCCCTGATATGATAGCGTACTTTGCTCCCTCGGGGAAGGTGACAATGGACTAGGCTGAAGATTAGTGGCTGATTGCTTCCCTCGGACTGGAAACCTCATGCTACTCGCCAGTCAAGATCGGCTCATTGTTCTACATGGGTATTATTGGTCACTTGTGTAACAATAGATTGCCAAGTGGCTATGTATATAAT
>NZ_JADGHT010000111.1 GCF_019683755.1 Thermogemmatispora sp.
AGACTGCTACGCGGTCCGTGCCACAGAGACCGTTACCGTGGCAATTCGCGAATTTCCAGAGACCACAGTAAACTGGGACATCGTGCTCAAGCGCCGGGTAGCGCACATTATCGCCTTCAGGAACCTCAACCTTGATTTTCTCACGCACAAACGTAATCGTTGGCACGATAAATTCCTCCGTAGGAATGGTGCTGGCTCTCTAGGTGCTCCCTCGCAGGGACCAGCCAGCCAGTCAGCAAAGCAGACCCACCAACTGTCACGACAGCCAGGCCAGCAAGAGAAAGGGAGGCGAGGGTCGCCCGGGGCATCTATCTCAGATCACACTGCGCCTGGTCTTGCTCTAACCCTTGCCTCTTGTCTGCCTGTCTATCTATCTACCCGCCTCCGCCTGATCTGGATTATTCCTCTCTGCGCCGGCTTTTGACCGGTAGTCAACCGATCAGGAGCGCTACAGGTCTGTTGCTGCTGTGCCTGGTGAGAGTGTAGCATAGAGCACCAGGGCTAGCAAGGGCAGAGAGTCAGGAGATAGGCCACCTCGTCCCAGCCTGAACTGATCGGCGGCTCTGGCAGACCGAAGCCTTAAATCACTGCTATGAGGGCAAGTATCTGCACCAATGGTCACGGTCTGCTCCTCTGGCAGGCTACTATGCATCACATCGAAGATCAGAATCGTTGGCGCGACCGTAATAGTCGGCGACGCCGGCGCGGTGACTGTCAGAACAATCCTAATTTCCTGCTCAACTGAGCCGGCACTAAAGGTAAGGCGACCCTGGTAGGTGCCTGGGGCGAGACCAGTCGTATCAATCTGCACAGTTACCGTAGCCCGTGCCCCGGGGGCCAGCGTGCCTGCGGTTGGCATGGCTCCTAGCCAGCGCTCATTGTCGCTGGTCCTGCTGGTCAGAGACCAGCCCACGGCGAGACCGCCGTTGTTGGAGAGCTCAAGAGTTTGTGGAGGAGGATTCTGACCCTGCGTCGCTATGAAGCTAAGGGTAGAAGGCGCCACGGTTAGTCGACCAGGAGCTACAACGTGTAGCCTCACCGTTAGCTGCGGTTCCTCTCCTGAAAATCCTGCGCTGTGAAAGAGTACCGTTCCCTGGTAGTCCCCTGCGGGCAAGGCCGCTGGTGAGACCGTCACACTGAGCGTGCTACTGGCTCCTGCCGCCAGGTGACCACTGGCCGGCGTTACTTGCAGCCAGTTCGCGCCAGCATTCGTCTTGACGCTGCTGCTCCAGTCGAGCGCCTGCTGACTATGATTCTGGAGGACGACCGCCTGCCCGATTGGAGCCTGGATATCGCTGCTCACTGTATAGCTTAAGCTGGCAGGCGCGAGGCTTAGGCTATTCAGCTCGGTAACAGAACCCAGAACCGTCATGGTGACGGTCAAGATCTGCGCCGATGCTCTCCCTCCGCCAGACTGTTGGGTAAAGGTCACATGGGCGCTATAATTGCCAGCAGCCAGCTCTCCACGTTGAGCGATCAGGGTGACTACCTCGCTCCCGATGAAGCTGCCACGCGCTGGGTCCACATGCAGCCAGGAACGATCACTGCTCGCCTGCCAGTGTAGCTGACCACCGCCAGCGTTGAGTAAAGTAATCGCCAGCCGCGTCGTTGTTCCAGGAAGATCCGCTCCCAGATCAACCCGATAGTCAGAGAGCTTCAGCAGCGGCGGGGTCGTCACCGGTGCCAACACCGTAATCGTGGTTGAGATGCTCAACAATTGCGTTTCATCTACCACAAAGAGCTGATGCTTTCCCGGTTGCCAATCAGGAGTAATAGTCATCTGAAGAGCAAAAGCGCCGATCTCGTTGGCTAGCATATGGAGTGGCTGGCCGTGGGCATCGCGCAGGGCGATGGCTCCATCGCGCTGCAAGGTAAGCTGATCACCCGCGCCAAATCCCTTGCCCACCAGCGTCAGGCTCTCATAAATGTGCAACTGACGCGGAAGCACAGTGAGCGAAGGCGCAAGCGTTGCAGCCGACCAGCGGCGCGAGAAAAACAGATAGGTAAGGGCCAGGCTGATCGTCAGCATCATAAGAAAGAGCACTAGCAAGAAGCGTAGCAGTGGGTTGCCCCGCCTCTGAGGTGCTACAGTCAGGTATCCAGCGTCCTGACTCATCTGAGCACTGCCTGGGCGCTGCGTCTGGGCCAGCGGAGGCAGAACCTCCTGAGCCTGCAGCAGCATCGGCTGTGGCTCAGGGTTTCCTCCCCGCACTCTGCGAGCGGCTAATCTTTGGGGAGCGCGTTGCTCGCTGATAGAAGGTGGCGGTACCGAAAACGGACTAGAGAAATAAGGCTGATCCTCGGGATGCAAGCCGGCATGGTATCCAGCCGACTGAGGAGAAGCCGGGAGTATAGAGCGCCGCGATGATCTGCCCCCTGCCTTTGGCGCAGCCAAAGGCGCAAAAGTATGCCCGCAGTAGCGGCAAATGCGGGCATGAGAAGGTACCAGTTTATGACAATGACGGCAACGCTTGGTTCGCATCGGCGTGTCCTACCCTCTGCCTCTGACCTAGCTGCCCATCGACATGGCTGGAGGCGCTGGCTTGACCAATCAGCTCACTCCATCGCTCGTGATACGACTCTCGGCTACTCTGAGACCGGGCTGTTAGAGAGGGAAAGGCTGCATGCTCTCTACTGAGATAGACGTCAGACCTTGCCTAACATCCAGAGAAGGAGCAGGACCGATCATAGTGTATCATAAATTGTCACCATGAGCACGGTAGTCCTTGAAAGTGAGCGCTGACCAGACTGGCCATGCGGCAAGTAGGGTAGACAATAGCTACCGAAGCGATCCCAGCATAGGGGGAACAGCAGACCTGGCGTGATGAGGAAAGCCTATGAAACAGGTTGGCTTCAGGCAGGGAGAAGAACAGGGCCACGAGGGGTGCACCACAGCCCTCGTAGATCCCTGGGAGCGGCTTACTGCTCGTCACTCTCGCCGGCAGGAGCAACCAGAGCAAGTAGCTCCTCTTCAAGTTGACGCCAGACAAGAGCTTCAGCCTGGCTGATGTCCAGTAGATGACGCTGACGGTTTGCCTCGCTCATGAGTTGAGCTGTGCGACGGCGTAAGCTGGCGAGCAAAGGCTTTTGCACCTCCAGCGGCGGTAGTCTGTATAGCTGAATTAGCTCAACAGGATAGAATTCATCAGGCTCAAAGGCAAGGAGCAGCAAATTCGTGTACTTGTGCAGGAGAGCAAGCCGCTCCTCCGCCAGCAGTTGCTGTCGACTACTCACCGCCAGCAAGCAGCCAGCAACGCGGCGCGCGCGGACAATCGGACAGGCAACCGCCGCAAGAGCCTCGTCTTGCACCAATGGCTCTACCCCGGGAGTCGGAATCACGAACGGAGCTTGTGCCGGTACCTGGAAGATGACCGTACGGGCGATAGAGACTGCGTGGCCCGCCAGGGATTCGCTGCCATAGAAGCAGGCTTCACCCTGTGAACTGAATTGCCAGCGTCGGCTGTCATTGGTCAGCGCAATGCGCAGACTGCGCACGCGCCCACCGCGTGAGGGCGGCATGCAGCGCACTATGAGTAGACTCAATCCCTGCCGCCGCGAATCAAGGTGAATGCTGGCTTGCTGCAGCACCAGGTTACTGACTACCCATGTGCGCAATGGCTCTGGTACCTTCAATGCGGCATTCAAAACACGATCATAAAAGACAGGAGCGATCTCCTGAGCCTCACTACAGTGAGCTGCGCCCTGGCCTCCGCGGCTGAGCAGGGCAAATTCCCGCGCTACCTGTTCTAACAGCCCCTGATGATGGTGTGGTAATGCACAAAAGAGACGATAGAGAGCATATGGACAGGGAGATTCTTCGCCGGAGACCCAGCGCGCCAGAGTGGTGGAGGAAATGCCTGCTGCTTCTAACAAGCGCATTTGCTCTTGAGGATTGTCTTCGAGACTGCTCAGGATTTCATGCCATCGTTGAGGCTCGTACATTCTTCCTTCCTTGGACCCTCTCAATAGCTACACACCGCTCCTCACCTAACTATAGCACGCCCCTCTGACCTCGGCCATTAAAATTCCGTTAAAATTACGATCGATACATCTTTTATCTATATCGAGCGTATATAAATAGTTATATCCCCTTTAGGAGAGATAATCAGCAGGGAATCAGCGGCAGTTGAGACCCAAAAAGGCTAGTCAAGGTCGATAGGCATGCGGGGCCATCAGTGGACGAATCCCGCTGCCAGCCGAGAGCGAGGGCCAGATTATGAACTGCGCCCAAGGCCGTCCTATGGTATAATCAGTCAAGTACGAACAATCGTTCTTAACCCTCCCTAGCTTCGTTGCCTGGGAGTGGAAGCAGGGAGAGCGACGACAGCAAGCTGCTATCGATAGCTGGCGTTTGCTGACCTGGCTGAGACTGGAAGAGAAGGCGTGGAGCGGTGGGGGGAGCACCATGTTTCTCCCTGCTCGCTTCAACAGCGAAGGAAGAGTTTGCCCTATGCCGATTCGCCAATTGGCCCCGGAAGTCGCAGCCAAGATTGCCGCTGGCGAGGTGGTAGAGCGCCCCGCCTCGGTCGTCAAGGAACTAATCGAGAATAGCATTGATGCTGGTGCCACGCAAATCCGTGTTGATCTGATTCACGGTGGTTTGCAACTGATACGAGTCAGCGACAACGGCTGCGGCATCCCTGCTGAGGAGCTGCCCTTAGCCCTGGCGCGTCATGCGACCAGTAAAGTCAGTACTATTGAGGATCTAGAGCGCATTCGCTCGTTAGGTTTTCGTGGTGAGGCGCTAGCAAGCATCGCTGCGGTGGCGGAGGTGGTCTTGATCAGCCGTCCGCGCGGGGCGATGCACAGTGCTCAGGTCAGTGCCTGCAACGGCCAGATTTCGTCCGTTAGTCCTGCTGCCTCGCCCGAGGGCACTATTGTCACGGTGCGTAATCTGTTTAGCGCCGTGCCAGCGCGTCTGAAGTTTCTGAAAAGCCGTCAGACAGAGGTCAGTCATTGCTTGCATTTGCTTCAGCAGTATGCCCTTGCCTATCCCGAGATCCGCTTTACTGTGACCAGTGAGGGGCGCGAGGTCTTTACGACTCCGGGCGATGGCCAACTGGCGACGGTACTGGTGCAGATGTATGGCCCAGCCGTGGCCCGGCAGATGGTGCCGCTCAGCAGTGCAGCGGGTGAAGACGCTGAGCGTCCGCTCATCAGCGGCTATGTCAGCCGACCCACATGTTATAAGAGTACACGCCAGTATCTCTCGTTCTTTGTCAATCGTCGCTGGGTGCATAGCCGTCTGCTCATTGCTGCCGTCGAAGAAGCCTATCGGACCCTCCTCCTCAGCGGGCGTCATCCGCTCGCCGTCATCAACATCCAGGTGGACCCCGCTCAGATCGATGTCAATGTTCACCCAGCGAAGACGGAGATTCGCTTTCTGCGCGAGCGCCGTATTTACGCCGAGCTGATGCGGGCAGTACGTCGCGCTTTGCTGGAGGAGGCGGAGGTGCCAAGCTGGCAGTCAGGCCAGCGTTCCACAACGCTCACCCTGCCCAGCGACAATCTACCCGTCACTCCGGCGGTTTCCCCCCAGGAGCCTTACCAGCCTCGGGTGGAGAGGAGTGCCACGGATCAAGAGCAGGCCGAGCCATTAGCGCCAACCGCGCTACAGAAGCAGGAGGAGCGGGACAGGACTCCGATCTCTGAAGCTGAGCGAGAGACCGAGGCCGAGCGCCCCGCTAGCCTTGGCCTGCGCCATGCCTTTCCTCTTGATAATCCCTGGCTGACAGTGAGCGAGGAAGAAGGCGAGCTACGGGCAACGCAACAGTCGCGTCTCTGGCAGAGTTACAGGCGTCCGCGGCCAGGCACGCTTTCCCAGCCGGGGCCTTCCCTGACAGCCATTCCCGTTCCCTCTGAGTCCCCCGGGCGGGAGGAGAGAGAGAAGGGTGAGCCGGCGAAGGCGCAACCGCAGGTAACTGTTCCCCCCTTAGACGAAGTCGCGTGCGCGGCTCAGCCCGACTCTCATCAGGTGCACAGCCATTTTCCTGAACTGCGCGTCATCGGGCAGTTGCTCCAGAGCTATATCGTAGCTGAAGGACGTGACGGCCTCTATCTGATAGACCAGCATGCTGCCCATGAGCGCATTATCCTGGAACGTATGCTAGCCGCACGTCAAGAGCAGACCTCGCTGGCGCAGATGCTCCTGACTCCTTTGCGCCTTGACCTCTCTCCGGCTGAGCTAGAGGCTGTCGAAGAACATCTTGAGGGGCTGCGTAGCCTTGGCTTCGAGCTGGAGATAGGCGATCATGGGCAAGTAGTCGCGCGGGCTGTGCCGTCTGTGCTCGCCAAGCAGCTCAGTGCGCGTTCTCTACAGGAGTTGCTCCGCGAGTTAACTGCTCCCGAGCATGATGGCTATAGCCAGACCTGGGAGGAGCATGCCCTGGCCAACATCGCTTGTAAGGCGGCCATTAAGGCCAACTATTTTCTGACCAGCAGCGAGATGCGGGAGCTAGTCGAGCAGCTCGCCCGAACGCGTGCACCGTTTAGCTGCTGTCATGGCCGACCGACGACTATCCATTTTAGTGCTGCCGCTCTAGAACGCGAATTCGGGAGGCGCTAGTGTTTGCTAAAGTCCTGACCGTGGCTGCCAGTTGGCAGGGTGAGCGACCTCTGTTGACCTATGCGGTGCCGCCGGAGCTAACCGGGCAGCTTCAGCCGGGTCAGTTGGTGGCCGTGCCTTATGGCGAACGCCTGGTGGAGGGTCTCATTTGGCAGCTAGAGGAGAGCTGCAGGTCTAGCGTTCCTGACCCGAACACCCTGCGTCCACTGCAGGCGTTGCTTGATCCGCAGCCAGTGCTCTTGCCTCATCAGCGTGCCCTGGCGGAGTGGATGGCCGAGTACTATGTGACCTCGCTTGCGCTAGTTGTTCAGCTCATGCTCCCGCCTGGCTTACTGCAGGGGTCGCGTGCTGTCCTGACCCTGGCAAGTCGGGAGCCACAGGGGACGGCCTCGCTACCGCTCCAGGCCCTGATTGGCCTGCTGCTGGATGAAAAAGAGATCGATGTGGCTCGCTTACGGAGCATGCTGGGTCCGACGCGCGCCCGTGCCTTACTCAAGGAAGCCGAGGCCAGTGGCGTGATTGCGCGTGTCTCCCGTCTAGAGGAGCCGCGCCTGCGTCCGCGGCGACAGCGCGCTGTCCGGCTGCTCCTGCAAGGTGAGGAGCTGGCTGCCTGGAAACGTCAACTGGAGGCCTCTCTGCCCCAGCAGGCAGTGCTCGCTCCTAGGCCTGGCAGCGCTTTGGAGCTGCTGCGTCCCGCCTCTGCCCTGCGCCGGAGTACGCGCACATCGCGCTCTCTGCCGCTGGAGGAAGCTGCCGCTGCCGCGATCCCCGGCACGATGGCGAAAGCGCAGCCCAATGCGGAGGCCATACGCGCCTTGCGTGCTCTGGCGGCCATCGACTTGTTAGAGCACAGTCCCCCCGAGGTGCTCTGGACACCGAGCCGTCTGGCGCGCGCTAGCGGACTCACCCAGGCCCAGCTACAGCAGCTCGTTGCTGAAGGGGTGCTCGCTATTGAAGAAAACGTAGAAGTGCGACGGGACCCATTGCGGGACCGCCCTATTCTCCCTAGTGCTCCGCTGCCGCTTACACCCGCCCAGGAGGCTGCTCTAAATGCGATTCTGGCTCCCGAGGCGGCTCAGAAGCCCCTACTACTGCACGGCGTCACCGGCAGTGGCAAAACTGAGGTCTACCTGCAGGCCCTGGCGGCCCTTATTGCTCGCGGCAAAAAGGGTCTGGTGCTTGTTCCCGAGATTGCGATCACAGCCCAGGCCGTCCAGCGTATCGCTGGGCGCTTCCCCGGCAAAGTAGCTATTATTCACAGTGCCCTCAGTGCAGGAGAGCGCTATGATGAATGGCGGCGCATTCGCGCTGGTCAGGTCGATGTCGTGCTCGGCTCGCGCTCTGCCCTCTTCGCGCCCTTACCGGACCTAGGCATCATCATTCTGGATGAAGAGCACGAGGCCGCCTACAAACAGGAGGAGCGTCGACCAACCTACCATGCACGTGAAGTAGCCTGCGCCCTTGGGCGCCTCCTTGGTATTCCTGTAGTCCTTGGCAGTGCTACCCCTTCCGTCACCAGCTTCTATCGTGCTCAGCAGGGAGTATATCGCCTTCTGGAGCTTCCCGAACGCATCGGGGCCCCTCTACCGCCGGTGGAGGTCATCGACCTGCGCAGCGAACTGCATGCCGGCAACACTAGCATTCTCAGCCGGCGCCTGCACAGCGAATTAGAGCGGGTCCTTGCCCAACGCCAGCAGGCTATCCTCTATCTCAACCGCCGCGGAGCGGCTAGCTGTGTCCTCTGTCGCGAGTGCGGCTACGTGGCCATGTGCGAGCACTGTGATGTTCCACTGACCTATCACGCCACTGAGCGTATCCTCCTTTGCCACTATTGCAATCTCCAACGCCCTGTCTTGACGCGCTGCCCTCACTGCGACAGCCACGGCTTGCGCTACTTCGGCATCGGCACCGAAAAAGTGGAACAGACCATTCAGCAAGCCTTTCCTCAAGCCCGGCTGCTGCGCTGGGACCGAGATACAGCGCGCACGCGCCGCGCCCATGAGCAGCTCCTGGATCGCTTTGCCAATCACGAAGCCGACATTCTGATCGGCACCCAAATGATTGCTAAGGGCCTTGATCTGCCTAGAGTGACTCTGGTAGGCGTCGTTGCTGCCGACATTGCGCTCATGCTACCAGATTTCGCTGCCACCGAGCGCGCCTTTACCCTCCTCACCCAGGTTGCGGGCCGCGCCGGACGCGGCAGCGAGTCAGGGCTAGTCATCATCCAGACCTTCAACCCTGAGCATTTCGCCATCGAAACCGCCTCTCGCCACGCCTACCACGAATTCTACGCTGCCGAGATTGCCCTACGTCAGCGCTATGGCTACCCCCCTTTCCGCCAGTTCGTCAAATTCACCTATAGCCACCCTAACCGCCGCCAGGCTCAGAATGCGGCTCTGCTCCTGCGCGAGCAGCTCGATCGCGCGATCGCAGAACTGAGATTAGAGGAGACTGACATTGTGGGACCAGCACCAGCAGTCATGGAGCGCATCCGCGACGAATTCCGCTGGCAAATGATCGCCCGTGGCCCCGACCTGCGCCCCCTGCTGCGCGCCATCGCCATTCCTCCCGGCTGGCACGTCGACATCGATCCAATAAGCACGATGTAAAGGAACCAGTCTGGTCTCGGCCATCAGGGAATGGCCTCGATACGCACACAGCCTTGACCCGGCACCAGGCGCACCCCCAAACGCCGGCTGATTTTCCAAAGCGCCTCATAGACCGCATCGGCGATCTCCACGTCCTGTAACAGGCCAGTCAGGGTCTGCAGTGTCTCCTGGTCCTGGGCAAGCTGCCCAAGTGCCTCTGCCAGAGCACGGCGCAGATACTTGTCTTCCTCCTCGCGAGAGAGCAGGCGCAGCAGCTCAGGCACAATCGAGCGCTCGCCCAGTTGGCCGAGCGTATGTGCGATCGTGCAGCGTACCGGTAGCTCGACCTCCTCATCGCTCAGCAGAGCCAGCAAGGAAGGTCCGACGCTGCGCTCCCCCAGATTGCCTAACGTACGGGCGATCGCTTCCCGCATCCAGGAGCCGCGCCGCCGATCGGCTAGCAGCGTCAGTAAGTGTGGAACCACCCAGCGCTCCCCCAGATGCCCTAAAGCTCCAGCAATGGCCTCGCGGACCGGCAGCTCAACCTCTTCATTGGCCAGCAACTCAAGCAACAAGGGAATGACCGTACGTTCTCCTAAATAACCTAGAGCTACCGCGATAGCATGACGCACCGAGCGATCGATATATTCATTTTCAAGCAGGCTTAAGAGCTGCGGAATCAAGCCACGCTCTCCTAAACGGGCCAGAGATGCCGCAATGGCATGGCGCAGCGGCAGCGGAAAGCGCTCATTGGCCAATAAACGCAGGAGCTGAGGGGCCACGGAGCGCTCACCAAGCTGACCCAGCGCAGCTACCAGGGTATGACGCAGCGAGAGAGGTAGGCGCTCATCAGCGAGCAGCCCCAGGAGCTGAGGGGCCACGGAGCGCTCACCAAGCTGACCTAGCGTAGCCCCGATAGCGTCCCGCACCGAAGGATCAACCTGCTCATCAGTGAGTAGACGCAGAAGCTCGGGCGCGATGGAACGCTCGCCAAGATAGCCTAGAGCATGAGCACTAGCATAGCGTACCGAGGGATCGATTCCCTCGTCAGCCAGCAATCGCAGCAGATGAGGCACAATGGTACGCTCTCCCATACGGCCCAGGGCATTGGCAATAGCATAACGCACTGAGGCATCGATCTGCTCATCGATTAGCAAATGCACCAGTGGCAGGGCCAGCGAGCGCTCGCCGAGGCGCCCGAGGGCATCAGCAATAGCATGACGCACCAGAACATCAACGCTCTCATCAGCCAGCAAATGCAGCAGGCCCATATTGACCCACTCACCGCCAATCTCCGCCAGAACCTCCGCACTGTTACGTCGGTCAAGAGGATAGGGGGTCGCTGTCAGTAAGGCAAAGAGCCGGCTGATCACCTCCTGACGCAGCCCGCTTTCCCGCATCGCCGGACGCATGGCCAGGCAACGCCCAGCCAGCAGCAGATTAGTGTGGAAGAGATCATCGCTAGAGCGCCGCCGTCCACCACTGCCAAGCAGGTGCTGAAGCAATGGACTGATGTCGCTCACGCGTCCTGCGTAAAGGAGAATCACCTCTTCCCACCAGGGATTACCGCGGTGCTTAATCAGCTCCAGCAGTTTCCCATGTTCGACTGCATAAAGAGCTGTAAGATATTCTTGTAGCGTGAGGTGTAAAAAACCGTACCAGCCGCGAGCCTGCTCCTTCAGGAGAGTGTGCTGCCCAATGATCTCGCTAAAAATGGCCTGACTCTGCTCAGCATTGAGACCGATCGTTGGCAGGAAGCGAGCAATTTCTTGCAACAATTCGTCTTCGGGAAAATAGCGCTGACCACGGCAATGAAAATGCCAGGCAATAGCTTCAAGTAACTGCAGTTTGTGCTCTGGTAAAAACTGGCTATGCCGGCGAATATCGCGGCTGCTGTCCCAGCGGGTCAGCAGAGTCTCCACGCAGCGCCGATAGAGTTCCACGCGTCGATCAGGCAGATCTAACTGCTCTTCGTAGAGCAGAACGATCAATGAGAGGAGCAACGGGTTACCTGCCAGAGCCTGCACGCGAGGACTACGCTCCAGGCGATAGATGAGATCATTGGCTGCCTCAGGACGGAGATGCGAGCCGGTCAGAGCTAACCAGCGCCGAATGAACTGGCGAATATCTTCGGGACGAAAGTCGAGTACCTCCAGCTCGCGAAAGCCAGTGAGGCGACTGCGCTGATGATAGCCGGCCTTGCGAGCCGTCACGACGATTGGCACCTGGGGGTAGCGAGTGGCCAGCTCTACGATCATCATGACAACTGCACGATAGGTCGACTCGGCCTCCTCTTTACTGGGACCGGTCAGCGTCTCATCAAGGGCATCGAGTAAAAGCAAGGCCTTGCCTTCTTGTAAGCGCACGCCCATTAAAGCCAGAGCTATAGAGCGAGGAATCCGATAGCGCTCTTCCCATGTCCTCGCTGCAAATTGGATAATATCACTATTGTGAGGAGTAGAGCTAGCGGAGACAAGAGCATTCAGCTCGACAAAGATAGGGAGATCAGGCAACCCTTCGAGCTGGCCCGAGAGGGAGCGCAAGGCCAAATACTTGAGCAGCGTAGTCTTACCAGCGCCGGGGTCACCCAGCACCACGCTACGACGATAGCGGCGGACGGCTTCATCCGGGTCAAGCGTCGAGGAGGCCTGCTTATCGCCATAGCGATGGCTGTTACGGCAGAGATCGCTCAAATCACCGCTGAGCAAGCGCCCGTAGCGCTCCTCATCGAGGTGATAACCTGGGCGCGTCTCTTCGTGAAGACGCACCCGGATGTAAAGGTCGAGCAGATTGATCGGCAGATTCATGTCAAGGATCTGGAGGTGGGTCAGGCGCGGATCACTACGCAGACCAGCACGGTACTGCTCTAGTGCCTGGCGCAGACAGCGGGAGGAAAGCCGTTGACGCCAGGCAATGGCCTCTTCTTCGCTCTGAGACGTGCGCAAGCGTCCGAGATAGAGATTAACGGCAGCCGGGATGGCTGCAGCCAGCACAGCCCCCGTTAAAGAAATCAGAGCCACCACAATGGGGGTATTTTCCCACCACGGACTGGCACCAGTGGCAGGGGAAGCCGTGAGTAGACCCAGCGTAATCAGCCCTGGTATGAGGCGAGCATTGGCCTGCCGTTCAGGCCACTCAAAGAAGAAGCCGGGTAGGGCGACCAGCGTCCAGCCACAGATTGCCAGAGCTGGGACTGTCGCGCTCATCCTTGCCAGAAGGCAAAGCCTGCGGGTGCGCATACCATCCTCTTTTCTTGGCTGCCGTGCTCTGGATGCGAGCAGATGCGGCCTTCTGGGAAAGACCGTCAGCCCGATGTAAGCTTTGGCGAGCATCGCTACATCACCACCTCATTGTCTGTCCATATCGGTGAACAGGACAAACAAGACAGTAGTGCGGAGTGACTGAGCATTGTTTCCAGTAATGAGGAGAGATAGACGGGAGCGGCATAGGAATGAAAAAGCAGATGCTGTCCTCCGACCGGACAGAGGACATAAGGCCTGCCCGCGGAGGGCAATCAGCCCCGTATTTCTCTCCTCTCGCCTCGCCTCGCTACGCTGCCTCCCTTACCAGGGGGCGGCCCAGCAGACTCGTACGCAACATCACGAGAAGCCTCTTGAAAAACGGATCGCCCTCTTTGGCAGCTCTGGGGGGTACCTCCTGGTCTCTCTGCGCCCTCTGAAAAGAGGATAGTTGTTAGTTTGTTATCTGTCAAAATAATTCCGCTATATGGAACTACTAGCC
>NZ_JADGHT010000112.1 GCF_019683755.1 Thermogemmatispora sp.
CCGTGGCGGGGCATGGGCCGGGACCGCAACGCCCTGCTCTACAGTATTGTACGTTGTAGCCCTCGCTTTCTTCCAGAGAGGAAGCGACTTTTTTGCAGAGCCGAGAGGGTCAGCCCAACCTGGCCCATCAGTTCCCCAAAAATGGCAGAACCTTAAAGGCTGCTGAGAATTTTAGCGATTTCTGGAGTTTTGCTTGCTCAAGGATTTGCACTTCTGTTATTCTGGTATACAGAAGAGCCAATAATACAGCGCGCCTGGCTGCTGATCCAATCCGGTGCAGGGCAGTGAGTGAGTGCCAGGGGAATAGGAGGGCCGGTCTCAGCCAGCAATTGGCGACAACGCAGAGGACAGCTAAGGAGAGATCGAGCAAAGGAGCCAACTATGGTGATAGGGAAAACGGGGCGTCCGCGGGGGCTGGCTGCTCTCAGCCCCGAGCGTCGACGCGAGATTGCCAGCAAAGGGGGCCGTACCTCGCAGTCGCGTGGCACGGCCCACCAGTGGACCGCCGAGGAGGCCTCGGCTGCCGGCAAGAAGGGTAGCGCCCGCTATGCCCGCAGACGCGCTGAGCTGCAAAGCCAGCTAACCTGAGTGATCAACGCCTTCTATAGTAGCAGCCACCCGCTGATTGCCGTGGGCTGCTGCCCAACGCAGCACCTCGCCAGCTAGATAGAGCGAGCCAGCAGCACAGACAGCATCGTCAGGCTGGGCTAGCTGCAGGGCCAGATCCATCGCCTGGCGACTGGTCTCCGCGCGATAGAGGGGAATATGAGCAGCATGTGTCTTGAACTGAGCGGCAATCTCCTCGATCGAGAGCGAGCGCGGGTTAGCGACGGTTGTGATGACCACAGCGTCCACCCCAGCCAGGGCCTGAACCATGCCCGCAATGTCCTTGTTTCGCAGAGTCGACAGGACAACGATCAGGCGTCGGAAGCGGAAGGTCTCTCGGAGTGCTTCAATGAGCCGCTGCATCGATTCGGCAGTATGGGCGCCATCTACTACGACCAGCGGATTCTGTCCGATAACCTCCAGGCGAGCCGACCAGTAGACCGAGCGCAAACCTTTTCGGAGGTCCTCCTCGGTCCACTGAATGCCTTTGCTACGCAGCACCTCCAGGGCCCCGATGGCGGCAGTGGCATTCTCAAGCTGATGCTGGCCCAGCAGCGACAGCTCTAGCTCGCGATAGACATGGGTGGGAGTCTCAACGCTAAAGCGCTGGCTTTGTGGGGTGCAGGTTTCCAGCACATAGCGATAGCGTAGCGGCGGCAAGCGACCAGCCTGGACCTCCGCCTGCGCTGGATCGCCCTCCGCTGGCCCCACGCGAATGAGTTCGGCCTGCTGTCGCTCGCTGACGGCGGCAATGGCTAGCAAGGCCTCGGGGGCTTGGGCCGAGGTGACAACTGTGCCCCGTGGTTTGATGATGCCAGCTTTCTCAGTGGCGATCTTGGTGAGAGTGTCGCCCAGGACCTCCATATGATCAAAGCCAATGGAGGTAATGACTGAGACCAACGGCATGATGACATTGGTGGCATCCAGTCGTCCCCCCAAACCGACTTCGATCACCGCATGCTCCACACCCCGACGGGCAAAATAGAGAAACGCTAGAGCGGTGGCTACTTCAAAGGTAATATAGGGACCAAAGCGTCCCTCTTGTTCGATCCGCTCGACGGCAGCACGCAGCTCAGGGACAAGCTGAGCAACCTCTTCTTCGCTGATTAGCTGACCATTGATACGAATGCGCTCGCGAAAGGTATGCAGATCGGGCTGCGTGTAGAGGCCAGTACGCAGGCCAGCCTCGCGCAAGACTCGCTCAATGATCGCCGCCGTTGAGCCTTTCCCCTTGGTGCCAGCTATGTGCGTGCTGCTGTAGCTCCGATGGGGATTCCCGACGGCCTCTAACAGACAGCGCTCGCGAGGCAGATTTTCATTACGGTCGCGCATGTAGCTGCCACCGCGCTCATAGTCACTGAGACTGTAGAGATAGGCAAGGGCTTCCTGATAGTTCACCAAATCATGCGGCGCCGGAAATCTCGGCGTTTATGCCTGGGGAGGAGGCGCCGCACCCTCCTTTCGTATACCCGTATCCATCTGCCCGCGAAAGCAGGCGACAAGACCTCCGCGGCATTCCATCCGCCTGTTCCGCTCGGAACGATCCCACGGCGTGCATGGCTACAGGATCATTCTGAACTCCGATGTGCAGGCCCCGTGGTGCTTACACACGTCCAGGATCTCCCGCTCCCATGCGAAATCTGTGCACCGTCTTGGCACGTATCCTGTTCAGCCGCTTGGGCTGGTCGTTCGGCTCATCTCCGCAAGCTCCCGCCTTTCGGCGCAGGGTCCAGGACATTGATCGCCATACCTTTCACTCAGGCATTTGAGAAAGAGAAAGCACCGCGCACGATGGCATCGCTCATTTTGACAACGCGCATCATTTCTCGCACGTCGTGCACGCGAACAATGTCGGCACCCTGAGCAATCCCGAGGGCCACGGTGGCGGCGGTGCCTTCAACACGCTCGTGTGGCGGCAGCCCACCTAGCACCAACCCAATAGTTGATTTGCGCGATGTGCCTAGCAAGAGAGGGCGCCCGAGACTGCGTAGCTCATGGAGCCGTCGGAGTAGAGTGAGATTCTCTTCGGGGGTAGTGCCAAAACCAATGCCCGGGTCAATGATGATGCGTTCCCAGGCTATCCCCGCTGCCAGCGCCATTTCGATGCTGCCAGCCAGAAAGCGCAGGACGTCGCTGACGATCTCTCGCTTCTGAAAGCCGCGCATGTTGGCCATCAGGACCACGGGGACGCCACGTTCGGCGGCCAGGGCCGCCATCTCAGGGTCGGCGCGTAAGCCCCAAATATCATTGATCAAGTTGGCCCCGGCCTCCAGTGCCTGCCGCGCTACCTCCGCTCGATAGGTGTCGATGGAAATAATGGTCTCTGCAGGCAACGCTGCCCGCAGTGCTCGAATGACTGGCAGCACTCGCTCCAGTTCTTCAGC
Organism: Thermogemmatispora sp.; assembly: GCF_019683755.1. GTDB lineage: Bacteria > Chloroflexota > Ktedonobacteria > Ktedonobacterales > Ktedonobacteraceae > Thermogemmatispora. Next base: position 2,991 of record NZ_JADGHT010000112.1, read on the forward strand.
AGGTGAGATTGGCGAGGCGCCGGGCCGTGTCGATTCGCCCCCTACGTCGATGAAGGTCGCTCCTTCAGCGACAAACTGCTGGGCCTGCGCGACAGCCCGTTGCACTACCTGATCACGTACTGCGGGATCACGCAAGGCACCTGTCCCTGCGGGAAGCAAGCCATCGCCCGCAAAAGAGTCAGGCGTGACATTGATGATACCCATGACATAGGTGCGTTGGCCCCACTCCAGATGATAGCCATCCCAGATCGTTGGCGGTAAAGTCGTCGCTGCTGCTATCGACATAATTGGTTGCCCTCACATAAACAGGTGCTGCTCGCTGGCGCTCGGCCATTCCCGCCCAGATGCCGGGGAAACAGGGGCCGATTCCCCGCTCGCATGAATCCCATCATCAGGGGCTCCTCTTTTTTGCCACTAGCTGGTCAGCCCAAACCCCACCTGGCTGCCGCTCCCAGCGACACAAGGCCGTTGAGCATGCGATCGATCACGGCGGGTAGGTCTCGGTTCTTACTCGACCAGGCTTGCTTTGGCTGAGACGCCCGGCACCTATATATCTTATCCTCTAGGGTCCAAGGCTGCAAACAGCGTCTGGCTCGCTCGCTTTGCGAACAGCCCCAGCTCGCGACGAGAGCTACCCTCTTGCCGGCCACCTCCGGGACTGCGCACTGCTAGGTCATCCCGGTCACTCTGCGGCACAGGTATGCCCCTCATGCTATACTACACAGAGAGATAGAGATATTGCTCTCCTTGTCAGGCCAGCCGGCCAGCCAGATCAAGTACTCGTGCTTCATTTGAGACCCTGACCAGACCGCTAATTTATAGCTAGAAGAAAGAGCAGAGGAAGCAGCAACAATGGAAGACCCCATAACGACCCGCCGACGCCAACAGACACTCAGTCTGTCACGTCGCTGTCGCGAATGTGATCAGGAGGCTCTTGGGCGCTGTCCCGATTGCCATCGCAGTTTCTGCCAGGAGCATTTTCCCAAGCAGCAACATTCGCCCTGCGCTGAGCGACAGCTGCGTCTCGCTGAGATTCAGGTTTGCTACGTCTGCGGTGTACCAGTTTATCCTGATCAATGGTCAATTTCTCGTACTTCTCATTTTATTGATCAATACCGTTGTAAAGGCTGTGGCCGCTACATCTGTGAAGAGCTACATACCAGAAAGAAAGACGAGGACGTCGTTATTGTCCGTGAAGGACTGCGCGGCCATCGTTACCAGTATACGATTCGCTACTGTGATCTCTGTGCCCCCCTCTCATATGTAGGTGGCCTTAAGGGACTGGCGCGCTGGGTGACGTTGGTAGGGACCATTGCGGCCCTTGTCTTTTTTCACTTTCACCCCTAAGATAGGGAAAAAGCTTTCTGTGGAGAAGCATGGCCATCTCAACTACTGTTCAAGCAGCGCTCCAGCGCTATCGTGAGGAGATCCAGGTAGCACTCAGAGAGGCTGTGGCCCGGGCCACGGCCTCTACTGGGGCGGAGTCTTCGCCGCTCCTGCAGGATTACTACGGTCAGATGCGCTACCATCTCGGCTGGGTTGATGCTCAATTCCGCCCTATCAGCTCCCAAACAGGCAAGCTCTTACGCCCTACTCTCTTGCTCCTTTCCTTTGAGGTCGCCGGCGCTTGGGGAGAGCTTCCCCGCGAGGATGAGCCGCGTCACTATCTGAAACGGGCCTTACCCGCGGCGGCAGCTATCGAGCTGACTCATAATTTTACTCTCATTCACGACGATATCGAAGATGAAGATAGCGAGCGGCATCATCGGCCTACAGTCTGGAAGCTTTGGGGAGTACCCCAGGCGATCAACGCCGGCGATGGCCTCTTCGCCCTTAGTCGCCTGGCCCTCTGGAATGTCTTGGAGGTCGGAGTCGATCCTGCGCTAGCTGCGCGTCTGGCGGCGCTCCTCGACCGTACCTGTTTGACGATCGCCGAGGGGCAATATCTGGACATGCTGTTCGAGACGCGCATGGACGTCTCCATTGACGCCTATATCGAAATGATTCGACGCAAAACCGCCGCCTTGATGGCCTGCGCCGCAGAGATGGGGGCCTTACTGGGAACACAGGACCTTGAGGCCGTGCAGCGCTTGCGTCATTTTGGTGAGGCCATCGGTTTAGCCTTCCAGGTGCGTGATGATTTGCTGGGCGTCTGGGCCAGTCTAGATGAGCTGGGCAAGAATCCTGCCGGCGATATCTATCGCCGCAAAAAGAGCCTCCCCATTCTGCATGCTTTGGCTCACGCTCAACCGGAGGATCGCGCGCGGCTGCAAGCTATCTATCAGCAAAGCGCTGCTCCGAGCCAGGAGGAGGTAGCCGAAGTTCTGGCGATCTTCGCCCGCACAGAGACGCGCTCCTACTGTCAGGCCTTTCTGGCCGAGCAGTGCCGTCGGGCACGTGCGGCCCTGGAGGCCGTGCCCGCTCCTGCTACACCGCTTGCTGAGCGCGCTCGCAGCGATTTAGCCGCCTTCATTGCTTTTATCGAGGAGGCCAGCCAGCGCTAGTCTGGCAAGGCACGGCACATCTCTCTCCTTTAGGCTGAAGGTTCAGAGCCCCCCATTCGCGAGCACCGCTCCTGACTAACCACAGCCTGCCGCGGCAGGGCTGAGCAGAGAGTCAGCCTGGCAACTGTTCAGTGAGTTTCAGATAAGCTGCCAGAGGGTTACCCGATTCCCTGCCGCGGTGGCGATGGTCCGTCCATCAGGAGACCAGTGCAAGGAGAGGACTGGCATACCGACGCGAACAGTGAACAGAGGCATCTGATCGCGCATCGGATACCAGACCGCCAGTATTCCATCGTTACCAGCACTGGCCAGTAGTCTCCCATCAGGTGACCAGGCCAGCGTACGCAGAGGCTGCGTGTGCAGACGCAGGCGCTGCGGTTGATCAACGCAGCGCGTGCCGAAGGTGCCCGCCTGCTGCCGCTGGCAGTTCAGACCATCCCAGAGGCGGATCAGGCCGTCGTCCCCCCCGACCGCCAGTTGCATGCCTGCCGGCGCAAAAGCCAGCGTGCGCAGGGTCATCTGCCCATCTTGGTAATAGCCATGCACTTCCTGTGCGTTGTCGGCACGCCAGACGCGCACCAGTCCCCCCGTCGAGGATGTGGCAATCGTTTGGCCATCCGCGGCCCACGAGGCGGCTTCCAGCGGGCTGGTATGACGTCTGAATATCTGCAGGGGACGCCAGAGTTTGCCGTCCCAGACAATGGCCAGCTTATCAAGGCTGGCGGAGACAAGACGTGTCTGACCTTGTGGCGCCCAGGCCACGGCGGTAACAGTGGCAGTATGACGCTGAAGTGGCTGGGTCAATGGCGTCCCATTGTAAGGATCAAGAAATTGTACTGCCGAGCCGGCTCCCAGTGCTAGCTGGGTTCCATCGGGCGACCAGGCCAGTGTACGGACAGCGCCATTAACGCTGAAGGTATGCTGAATCTGCCCTTGCGTGTTCCAGACAAGCAGCCGTCCGTCAAGCGAGCCACTGGCCAGCAATCTGCCGTCGGGAGACCAGGTCACTGCTCGCACGGTCTGCTGGTGCTGGCTGAAAACAAAGCCTGCCCGGGCTGTGACAGGTAAAGGCGCAGGTGTGGGGGTCGCCATCGGCCTTGCCATCGCGGTCGCGGTCGGTTTGGCCGGCGGTAGGAGCGTCTTCAACCACCCTCCCAGCAGTCCATCGCGGTAGGCTGCATAGCCGGCGCTGGCGCTAGCCGCTCCCAGAACTGTCAGGCCCAGCAATCCCAGGACCAAACGCCTGGTGCGTCTGCGTCCCGTGGCTGGCACGACAGTCGAGGCCGCCTCGGTCCCCACGGCTGGCAGCGCGGCGCCATCGGCCAGCGTTACCGCACTATGTAACCCATCGGCTATAGGCACGTGTTCACTACTGCCGGTACCCACCACAGAGGGCCGTAGCAGCAAGCACGCGCCCGCTTTGATGCCGGCAGCCTCTAGACTGAGTTCACGCGGCAGTTCACGCCCGCTCTCCGCCAAGCAGAGACGGTAGCTCAGTCGGTTGCCAGCGCTATCCTCCTGTGGCAGTCTCAGGACTTTGACCAGCGCTGGCACCAGCGACCAGAGCGGTGCATCTCCCGCCACTTCTACAGGGTATCTTAGCCCAGAAAGGGCATCTTCTACGACGACCTCTAGCATGCTTGTCTCCCCTCTTCCGAGGCTCTCGCCTCTTGTCCACGGTTTCTCTGGCAGGAATCCACGAACGACCAGGCGAACGATTTTTTACAATTCCCCGGTCTCCCCCAAAATGGCCACCGCCAAGATGGAGCTATACGAGCGTCCTTTTAGGAGGAGCAAGATGAGCATGAGAGAGACACCGCCCGACTCTTCTCACAGGCCCAGCTTCAGCCAGCATGCTGGCCAGATCCCTCCGTAGACCGAAGAGAAACGAGCAGAGGGAAAGCTAAAGCGGACACAGACACAGCAAGGCAACCAGTAGCTATGCTGAGGAGGAAGCTCATGCAGCCAGCAGATAGGGTACGCTCTTCGCCAACTACTGCCCGTAAGGCCTCACCAGCTCAGGAGCTACTTCTGTCCCTCCTGCTTCTCTGTTTGCTATGGTCGGGCAGCCGTCAGTCACTACCACTTAGAGCGGCTGAACGCGGCACCAGCACGGCTGGTTTTCCCACCGTAGACGGCAATTACATCTATCAACAGCTCTTCTACATGGCCACACATTTTTTGCGGCGCGAAGCCGGCTACGATCAGCACCTGCCTCCCACTGTCAATGGACATGATGAATTTGCCGCCTATTGGAGCAGGGAAATGCTGCGCAACCTCGCCGGCTTTGACCCCGAGGTAGAGCGTGATGCCTTCCCCGTGCGGGGATGGCTGGGCCGACCTGCTGTGGTCCCGGCCTTCAATGTGGAGGTCAGCATTCCTGGCATCGCGCACCCAGAGCAAATCGTCATTATTGGCTGCCACTATGACGCGATGGCTTTCTCAACGCAGTCCGCCTATGACGATGCCAGCGGCTGTGCCATCGAATTAGGCATCGCTCGCGGCCTGGCCAGCTACTGGCGTGAACATCAGCTCTATCCAGCCCGTACGCTGCGTTTTATACTCTTTGACGCTGAGGAGCAGGGACTCTACGGCTCCTTCCACGCAGTTAACGAGAGTATGAATAGCGATCTGAGCAACATCATCGCCATGCTTAATGAGGAACAGAGCGGCATCGCCTACCCCGTGCGCTACCTCGGTCAGGCTACCAATCTCCTGTTTCCCCTCTACGTGGATCTCTCTCCGCTGACAAGCAGTAGGCTCTATCCACAGCAGAACGCTCTCGCCCCTGAACAACGTCAACGCTTACGTCAGCTACGCGATCTGATGAATCAAGCCGTTCCCGCCGTCTTTGCTGAACTCTACGAAGAGGGCTATCAAATGCTTTCCTATCATGGTCAACATCAGCAGGATATCTTTGAGCCGATTTTCACGCCTGACCAGCAGCGGGAAGTAATCCGCGAGGACGACCGCCTTGGCAGCAGCGATCAGGTTCCTTTCACGTTGGCTGGCATTGCTTGCGCGACCCTGGTCGGCAATTCCAGCTACTACAGCACAGCCACCACACCCGGTTATCCCTTTGACCAGCCAGAAGATACTATTCAGCTCATGAATACCTTCGCTGATGGCAGTTCACAGCAGTCTCAGGCCTTAACCCTCGCTCTGACTTTGCCCGCAATGCTCACGACCTGGCTTCTTAACCAGCCTGCCATTCTGGGTAGTGCCCCTTTTGACGGTCGCCCGCTCGCGGCCATCGACAACCTTGGCAGAGCGATAACAGGCCACCCCCTGGTCCTTGAGGCTCAAACGGCCCAGTTGCCCGCTGCCACCTCCTCAGAGGAAGGCTTCAGTTATCGCTGGGACTTCGGGGACGGCGCCAGCGCCCAGGGTCAACGTGTCAGCCATGTCTATTCCCGGGCAGGAGCATATCAGTTGAGGCTCACCGTGATAGCTGCCAACGGCGCCCAGCGCCTTATCAGCAAGACACTCATTGTGAGGAGTCAGCCCCCCAACTATCCCAATCCCTATGCGCGCTTCCTCGATAACGGTAGGCCACCCGCCAACCCTGCCTTGGTCTTGCCCAAACCCAATGATCGCCTTAGCGATCGTGTTACCACTCTTGCCCAAGCCAAGGCCATCGCAGAAACGCCGTCAGCCAGCTCAGCCCAGCCTATACTGCTCGCCCTCGGCATGGCTGTTGGCCTTGTCCTGCTTTTTGTTATACTGATAGGCGTACTAGTGTTCATCACTCGCAGCCAAGGCAACGACCGGCAGAACGCTGGTGCTCCCCATCAAGGCGAGCACTAGTCTGGAGGAAGCAGCTAGATGGCACAGCCAATCTATGTCATAGGACATAAACAGTCAGATCTCGACTCGATCGCCTCAGCTTATGCCTACGCGCTCCTGCTGCAGACCCAAGGAGAGGAGGCTATTGCCGCTCGCCACGGGCCTATCAAACCCGAGGTGCGCTTTGTCTTAGAGCGCTACGGAGTCGATCCACCCGAGGCCCTAGAAGATGTCTACTTACAGGTGCGCGACGTCATGCGGCGTGGCGTTATCAGCATCCATGTTGATCAGCCCTTGCTAGAAGCCGGACGCCTGCTCCAGGAACACAACCGGCGCGCCATGCCCGTCGTCGATGACGAAGGCCGCGTCCAGGGCATCATCGCTATCGAAGACCTGGCTAAGCTCTTCTTCAAGGACCTCGATCCCCAGGCGGTCAATCGCGTGCCCTTGGAGCGCGATAACCTGGTGCGCGTGCTGCATGGACGCGTACTTGTCGAGGGACGACGCAAGCTGGGCAATCGCATCCTGGTGGGAGCCATGCAGGCGACCACCATGCGCGAATATCTTGAGCCAGGCTGTCTGGTAGTATTGGGAGACCGCGAAGATGCACAATTGGCCGCTATCGAGGCCGGGGCCGCTGCCCTGGTCATCACCGGCGACTTGCTCGTCTCGGAGCGCACTCTGGCCGCAGCGCGCAAACATGGCGTCCTGGTCATTAGTACTGCCTACCATACCTTCACCGCTGTTCGTCTCATCAATTTAAGCATGAAGACCAGCGAGATCATGAATCGCGACTTCGACTCGTGCAGGCCAGAAGACCTGATGAGCGAAGTACAGCCGCTGCTGGCACGCCATCGCTCGCTGCCCGTGTTAGATGACGAGGGCCATTTGGTTGGCTACCTCTCACGCACAGACATGCTCAACGCGCGTCCAAGGCGCATCGTGCTGGTGGATCACAACGAGCGGGCGCAGGCTGTTGACGGCATCGAGGAGGCTGACCTGCTGGCCATTATCGACCACCATCGCATTGCTGATGTCCACACCAATAAACCTATCATGTTCCGGGCCGAGCCGGTTGGCTGCACAGGCACTATCATCGTCAGGCTCTATCACGAGGCCGGCGTACCCATCTCGCGCGAGGCCGCAGGCCTGCTGCTCGCAGGCCTGCTGTATGATACGCTGATCCTGCGCTCCCCCACCACAACGGAGCGCGATGAACAGGTGGCTGCCGAGCTGGCAAGGATCACCGGCGAAGACCTCGAAGACTATGGCCAGGCGATTTTCGCCGCTGCTGCTGCGGATCTGAATGAGCGCAGCCCCGAGGCCCTGCTGACCGCCGACTTTAAGGAATATACCGTGAATGGCCTGCGCTTCGCCATTGGCACCGTCGAAACCCCCACTCCTGCAGTGATCGAGCAGCGCGGCCAGGAGTTGCTAGAAACCATGCGCCGGCTTTCCCAGGAGCGCAGCTACAGCGTCTTTCTGTTTATGATCGTTGACATCATTAACATGCGCTGCCGACTGCTGGTCTATGGCGGCGAACAAGCAGTAGCCAGCGCACTGGGAGCGCCACTTGGAGCCGATGGGCACTCGATCGAGGTTGAGGGCCTCGTCTCGCGCAAGAAACAACTGGTGCCTCTGCTAGGCCGTATCCGTAACTTGATGCAAGAGCGCACCAGATCCTAGCCCCGCCTGGCCACCGTCGAGAGGGCAAGCAGGAAGCTATGCCACCAGGGCAGAACAGCCAGAGATAACCAGCGTGTTCTGCCCTGCCTGTGCTTCCTGCCTCCAATGGTTGACTAGCCGGTGCCATCTTTCCCGTCTCTCAACGTCCATGCGACTGCAGCCGTCTGGGGCTTCTCGCCTCCGGCTCTGGTCTGGCATGCCGACTGGCAATCGCGCTCTCCTACCGTGCTCAGTCAGTCAGTCAGCCTGCCCCTGACGCCCCTATAGCTTTCAAGACGTGCTTATTTAGAGAGTACTGCTCTTGCGCTGCTCGCCTCTAGCCAGAACACGATATGATGAGGCTGGGAAAGATCTTTCGCTGTCCCAAATTCTCTTGATCAGGGGGTCGCTTTCATGAGGATGAAAAGGTACGCCGAACGCACCACTTCTCTCTGGCAGAAGGGTCTTGCGCCCTTGCTCTTCTGCCTTCTTCTACTTTTAAGTGCATGTAACGTCGATATCACCGCCGGTGGAAGTACGCTCCTGGCTTCGCCGACTGCCGCCGTAGGCAGTGGAGCCCAGCAGGGGCTCCAAGTCTTTGTTGAGCCAGATGCTGGCGAGCGAGTGATCACCAATGCCATCAATAGTGCTCATCGCTCGGTCTGGCTGGAGCTTTATCTGCTGACCAACCGCAACGTGATTAATGCCCTTGAGGAGGCGGCCAATCGTGGCCTGGACGTGCGCGTGATGCTAGAGACACATCCCTACGGTGGCGGTTCACTCTCACCGACCGAAACGATGGATCGCCTGAGCGCGGCAGGAGTAAAAGTCAAGGCTACCAGCCCAGCCTTTGCCCTGACTCATGAAAAAGGGATGATCATCGATGGCACCACCGCCTATATCATGACCTGTAATCTAACAAATGCAGCTCTAGGTGTTGGTAGCACTAAAAATCGTGAGTATGGCATTATCGACACGAATCCCGCCGATGTGAAGGCCGTTAGCGATATCTTTGAAGCCGACTGGAACCGCACGCAGGTCTCGCTCAGCAACCCGAATCTCGTCGTCAGTCCCATTAACTCGCGCAGTGTTCTCGAATCGCTGATCAAGGGAGCCCACAAATCGCTGCTCATCGAAGCAGAGGAGCTGATCGACGATTCCATTGAGCACGAGCTGGCGGCGGCGGCACAGCGCGGCGTTACGGTGCAAGTCATCCTGCCCTATCAGAGCAGCTCCTCCGACAGCAACCGCAGCGGGATCAAGACCATTAAGCAGGGCGGGGCCCAGGTGCGCGAAGATAAGCAGCTCTATATGCACGCCAAGATGATGATCGTTGATGGCGAGAAGGCCTTTGTTGGTTCGGAAAATTTCTCCAGCCAATCGCTTGATCATAATCGTGAGCTGGGCATAGTACTCTCCGACCAGCACATTATCAGTGTGCTCCAGCAGACCTTTGCCGCGGATTGGGGCGTCTCACGCAGTGTCTAAAGAGCTTTCACCCTTTCAGCTCTGAAGGCAAGCTTTCCCTCGTTGACAGCGAGAGGAAGCAGCCCGCTCCGTAAGGTGATAGTGCTCGAGTTTGGGGCCAGTCAGGGCGCTTAGTAGATCTGGCATTGCTCTCCCCCTGGCCCCCTTCCTCCATTGCGGCTATGTGATACGATAGGAAGGCGTCTGCTGCCGCCCTTCCACCCCTTGCTGCTTGGTAGAGCTGGCAGCAGCCCTAGACAGCGAGGCCTAGATCGACCAGGAAAAGAGCAAACAGTTTAGCTCACAGTCTCTCTATCTATCTGCCTGGTCATGGCCCTGTCTGTTACCTTAACGCCGCTGGACAATGGCACCTGGTCGAGACAAGCAGGGGTTCCTACCAGA
>NZ_JADGHT010000113.1 GCF_019683755.1 Thermogemmatispora sp.
TTAGGGAGTGTCTGGTGGGCTCGGTGATGTGTATAAGAGACATCACCCGATAACGATTGATTTCCGCTCCAACACGCTTATGACAGCCGAGAATCAGGCCCTTCTCATTACAAAGGACAATGTTACTGGTGCGCCCCATGATCTCGGCAATCAAGTGCAGTCGCTGAGAGCCGGCAGAGGGCATGGTAGTGATGCCTTGCCTGGTGCCTTCAAGCTGCTCATCAGAACCTGCGGTCCGGGCCTCGTCCTCATCGTCAGGCCGGAGACGTATTCGAAAGATCAGATCAAGGACGCGCTCCCAGCGTGGCTGCTCGATGGCCTCAAGGCGTGCCCCCTCCAGATACTTACGCAGCAGCATGATAAAGGGCGGTGGCTCAGGGATGATCCGCGGTGGTTTCTGCAGCGTTAGATGCAAACGCGCAAACTGCGGATGAGTTGAAAGATAAAGCCAGCGCTTCTGTCCTTTCTCATCGACTCCCGCCCGTGGTGGACAGTAGCACTCGATGGCAATGGAGTGCTCCGTCGGCGGGATAATTGTTTCAACACGTGCACCAATTAAGAGTGTACGCAGTTCATCAGCGACAGCAGCAAGGGTGATGGCGTCGACATACATGCAAGAAACCTCACCGGTGGCTATAACGTTTCGGGATATTGTACAATTATAGCAGTCCTGGTTCATCCCTTACGCCGGGCAGGCGCCAGGGGGAGCAGATCGGCACCTCCTTCGCGTGGTCTTCTTCGCAAGTGTTGTGCCCCCGAGAAGCCTCATCTGTGCGTCACGCTGCCCGCGTAGCCAGCCAATCAGCCGTAGCCAATCGACTGAGTCAGTTGATCGGCGCGACCTGGTCACTCCGGTCACCCGGACGGATTAATCAACCAAGGGTCCGTCAGCCACACTGCGAGCGGTAGACACCTTGCAGGCGATCCAGGCCGCCTGAGTAGACGAATTGCAAGTCAATACGCTAGAAGACAGGGACGTCTATCGCCATCCACAAGTCAAGGTAACCCCGCAGGGAGGGAGCTACCCTTGTTCTGTCTTGCTGGTCTTGCAGCCGATGGTAATGAATGGGATGACCAGACCAACTCAGGCGATTGGCCAGGCACTCTGTCCGGGCCTGGCCCGCGACAGCAATCTCAGCAGCTCGGCAGCACAGTAGAGCATAGCACAGGAGAGCGGGAAAGCAGCATGTATCTTGAGATGGAGCCAACCGCCGAGAGAGAGGGCACCACGCTCCGGCCAGGAGAAAAACAAGGATTGCTCTTTGTGCTCTCCGCCCCCTCGGGGACGGGCAAGGATAGCGTCATTCAGGCGCTGAAAGGGCAGGGCTTGGATTTTCATGTGGTGACCTCGGTGACGACCCGCGCTCCCCGGCCTGGGGAGAGCGAGGGCCATCCTTACCATTTCATTAGTTACGAGGAGTTTCAGCGACTCGTGGCCAACGACGAGCTGATCGAGTACGCCAATGTTCATGGTCACTGGTATGGGCAGCCCCGCCGTCAGATCAAGGAGAACCTGGCAGCGGGTCGCGATGTCCTTCTCAAGGTTGATGTGCAGGGCGCTGCAACTATCCGGCGCAAGATCCCCCAGGCCATCCTTATTTTCCTGGCCCCTGAGACCCAGGAGGAGCTGGCTCAGCGCTTGAGCCGGCGTCAGACAGAAGACGCGGAGCAATTCCGTCGGCGTCTCGCCGATGCGGCTAACGAGTTGGCCCAGTACCACTGGTACGATTATCTGGTCATCAATCGCGAGGGCCAGCTTGCCCAGGCGGTCGAGCAGGTTCGTGCGATTATGATCGCCGAACACTGCCGTGTCCAACCGCGTTATGTGGAACTCTAAGGCAGCTTCAGATGTTTGAGAGGAGGCCGTATGACGGACGTACGTTTCGAGCAATCCGGTACCAAAGAGCGTAACTTAGCAATGGAGCTGGTACGCGTTACCGAGGCTGCGGCCCTGAGCGCAGGCCGCTGGATGGGACGGGGCGATAAGGAGAAAGCGGATCAGGCCGCCGTGGATGCCATGCGCCAGGCCCTTGACGGTGTCGATATGGATGGCGTCGTTGTGATTGGAGAGGGTGAGAAGGATGAGGCGCCTATGCTCTATATCGGGGAGCGCGTCGGGAACGGCTCTCCGCCACAAGTCGATGTCGCGGTCGACCCGATTGACGGAACGCGCCTGCTCTCCCTGGGCCTACCAGGCGCGCTGGCGGTTGTCGCTACCGCTGAGCGCGGTACCATGTACTCTGCGCCGCCCGGGGTCTTCTATATGGAAAAGATTGCCGTGGGTCCTGCAGCCCGGGACGTCATCGATATTAACGCCCCGGTCGCTGTGAATCTGGAGCGGATCGCCCGGGCCAAGGATGCCCAGATCGATGATCTGACTGTGATTATTCTCGACCGACCGCGCCATCAGGAGATCATCCGCCAGATTCGCGAGGCTGGTGCCCGCATTCGCTTGATCAGCGATGGCGATGTGGCAGCAGCTATTCTCGCCGCAATGGAAGACTACCGCGGCGTCGATGTCCTAATGGGCATCGGAGGCGCCCCAGAGGCTGTTCTGGCGGCAGCAGCTATTAAATGTCTGGGCGGTGCAATGCAATGCAAGGTCTGGCCGCGCTCAGATGAGGAGCGTGAACAGTTTAAAGCCGAGGGCATCGACGTTGACCAGGTGCTGACTATCGATGATTTGGTGCGCAGCAACGATGTCGCCTTCGCGGCTACGGGCATTACCAGCGGTGAGCTACTCGACGGCGTTCAGTACTTTGGCTGGGGCGCTCGCACTTCCTCTATTATGATGCGCTCGCGCTCCGGGACCGTACGTTATATTCAGGCGCGCCATAAGTGGCGCCGCGGTCTAGGTCCTGCCCAGGCTCAAACAGCTCGCTAGTCAGCCCAGACTCTCCTTTGACTGTGGTAGCGGTGCTTCCCGCTTCCCTCGCTTCGCACGCATCTGCCAGAGGTAGCCCATGTTCGTCTTTCATTGTAACAAGCAGACAAGCGGAGCGGGAAGCACCGTCGAGGTCCTGAGTCGGCCTTTTTCACCTCTGTCCAAAAGCGTCTCTTAGCCCCTTGGCTCTCTCCAATCGCGCTCTCCCTAGCTGGGCAAAGCAGTCGATGGCTCTCGCCCAGGAGAGTTACCTGCTCTCTGAGCGAACCAAGCCGTCAGAGATCCATAGCGTCCGCTCGCTGAGAGGCGGGAGCGCTACCAGTCCCCTTTTCGAGGAGTGGAAGTCAGCTAACTGACATATGTAACCTTCTTCCGTATTGCCCTTATAGAGATCTCGGAAGACAGGCCAAGAGGTGGCGCCGCCTTGCCTGTGGACAGGCCAAAAAGGAGAAGCATCCTTTCTAAGTCCTTGACAGGAGAGGAGGAGCTTATCATGCCTCTATCATCGCTTCGAGCGACAGTTTTGGCTCGTCGCACCCACGGCGAGGGTCCAGGCAGGCCACGCCCGCCGATCAGTATCTGGTTACGGCTGCTCAGCGCTGTCGTTCTCATTACCTTGCTTCTCGTGGCTTGTGGCGGTACCAGCAACCCTGCAGGCAACGGAACCACACCCGTGACCAGCAGCGTTCAACCTACAACTAGCCCCAGCTCGGCAGTTACCCCCCAAACAACTCAAGCAGCCTCTGGCGCAGCCGGTACAGCGCAAATACAGATTGTCGAGCAGAACGAGCGCTATCAGTTCGCCCCGCAGACGCTCACCATCAAGAAGGGCACACGAGTCACCTGGCTTAATAAGTCAGACGCGCCTCACACCGTCACGAGCAACAATGGGGCCTTTAGCGATTCGGGTATGATCGCCGCGGGAGCTACCTTCAGCTTGCTTTTTACAACAGCAGGCACTTATCAGTATCACTGTAGCATCCACACCTACATGACAGCTACCATCATCGTCACTGCCTAGGGCAGGCCACGCTCAGGAAGGAAGGGGGGATCAGCCGGGAGTAGAAGGGAGCTGGGGGCTCGTTTCAGGCCTGCGCTAGCGGTGGTGGAGCCGATTCCAGCGACCCGCTCATTGAGGCGGCGGAGAAGCGTGGTCTGAAGCGAGTCCCATCAGTCCGTGAGAGACTATTACAAGCGGGAGAGAGCAGCTAGCTAGTACAGCGATCTCTCAGGCCGACCGTGCCACTCAGAGGCGCTGGAGCTTCTCGATCACCGCATCAGCCACCTGGGATGTCCCTACCGCTGTTGGATCATCAGGGCGAGGCTTGAGATCGTAGGTGACGTTCTTCCCTTCAGCGATGACCTGAGCAATAGCCTTTTCCAGGCGATTAGCAGCCTCTTTCTCGCCTAAATGCCGCAGCATCAGCACGCCGGAGAACATCATCGCCATCGGATTGACCTTGTTCTGCCCGGCATACTTGGGGGCACTGCCATGTACTGGCTCAAAGACAGCGTACTGATTGCCAATATTCGCCCCGGGCGCTACACCCAACCCCCCAATGAGACCTGCTGAGAGATCAGAGACAATATCGCCGTAGAGATTAGGCAACACCAAGACATCGTATTGCTCTGGCTTCTGAACGAGCTGCATACAAATATTATCTACAATACGGTCTTCAAACTGGATATCGGGATATTCGCGGGCAACCTCTTGGGCCGTCGCGAGAAAGAGGCCATCGGAGAACTTCATGATATTGGCCTTATGAATAGCCGTGACCTTGCGGCGACCATGCTCACGGGCATAGTTAAAAGCAAAGCGAACAATGCGACGGCTGGCAGCTACCGAAATATATTTGAGGCTAATGGCAGATTCGGGGTCCAGGCGCATACCGCTGGTACGCTCTACAAGCTCAATCAGTTCTGCCAGCTCAGGTGAGCCGCGCTGAAACTCAATACCGGCATAGAGATCCTCAGTATTCTCGCGCACGATGATCAGGTCAACATGCTCGTAACGGGAGCGCAGTCCCGGGTAGGTTTTAGCCGGGCGAACGTTGGCATAGAGGTCCAGCTTTTTACGCAGGGTGACATTAGCGCTGCGCACCCCCTTGCCCACAGGGGTGGTAATTGGACCCTTGAGAGCCACTTTGGTGCGCTTAATCGATTCGATGACCTCATCGGGCAGAATGGTCCCCTGTTTCTCCAGGGTTTCCATGCCCGCCTGGCAGACCTCCCAGTGGAATTCCACTCCCGTCGCCTCCAGCACGCGACGAGTCGCCGTGGTAATCTCGGGCCCGGTCCCATCTCCAGGGATGAGGGTTACCGCATGCGGCATGAAGTCCTCCAGAACTGCAGAGTTTGTTTGTAGCACAGAGGTTGAGCAATCATGTAGAGATTATAGCACGAGCACCAGCCACAAGCCCACCTGGACAGTCGGACTACCCTGCTCAGGCAGGGAGCAGGCGCCTCATCCCCCAGCAGATACAAGCCGAGAGCCACTGACCTCAGCGCTCATCAGCCTCGGTCGGCGTGCCCGCCAGCGACATGCGGTTCTCTTGCTCTGCTGTCACTGCCTTGTCGGTCGTCTGTCGACGCCTGCTCTTGCTGCTCTCTGCAGTGGTCTTCTTCTGCCGCTTGCTTGACTTATTACTCTTGCTCTTAGCAGAGGAGGTTTTACCTGCGCTGCGCTTCTGACTTGTTGCTCTCGCCTTTCCATTAGAGGCCGCCCGAGAAGCAGCACTCGCTCGTGTGGCTGTGCGCTTGTGAGGGGCGTCTGGCAAGGCCACAGCTTCGGCCTCTTGAGGCGAGGCTTCTGCATGAGTTGTTCCATTCATAGAGGAATCGGCCTCTGCTTCTGGCTCTGCGCTTGCCCTGATCTTCTGACCGCGCTTGGAGCCCGAGCTTGACTGAGCCGGCTCCAGGCCATTCTGCTGGGGCCGCTCTTCGGGACCTTGCTGGGGTAGTACTTCTTCCTCGTAGCAGACCGGCTCTTGACTGCCACGTGGGATCACCATCAACCCACCACAGCGAGGACAGGGCTCCGGTACCGGGCGCTCCCAGATCGCAAAGTTACATGTGGGGTAATTGCTGCAACCATAGAAGGTACGCTTGGTCTGACGCGTCTTGCGCTCGACGAGATCGCCTCCGCACTGCGGACAGAGGGCACCGGTTTTGTTGACAAAGGAGCGTCCATAACGACATTCGGGAAATCCCGAGCAAGAGATAAAGCGCCCGAAGCGCCCACTACGAATGACCAGCTTTCGACCGCACTCGGGGCATAGCTCATCTAGCTCCTCGACCGGCTTCTGGACGCGATCCATCTCGGCCTCCGCTCTGGCCACCATCTCCTTGAAGGTCTCATAGAAATCGCGTAGAAACTCCGTCCAGGACTGGCGCCCCTCCTCAACGTTATCCAGCTTCTGCTCCATATCGGCAGTAAAGCCAACGTCGACGATCTCAGGGAAATGCTTGTTGAGCAGATCATTGACCGTCTCGCCAAGCCAGGTGGGCACAAAACGTCGCTGCTCCTGTGTGACGTAGCCACGTTCCTGAATAGTCGAGATAATGGGCACATAAGTACTAGGGCGCCCGATGCCTAGCTCTTCTAGCTCCTTGATCAGGCTGGCTTCTGTATAGCGCGGAGGAGGCTGCGTAAAGTGCTGCTGCGGCTGCAACTCATGGAGCACGAGCATCTCATCGACAGTCAGCTCCGGCAGGAGCCGCTCTTCTTCATCGCGTGGCCAGACTGCATAGAAACCCTGAAAGCGCAGGCGGGAACCACTGGCTCGAAAGACATACTGATCCGCCACAATATCGGCGCGCACCGTATCAAAGACAGCCGGGGTCATAAAACTGGCTACGAAGCGGCGCCAGATTAGACTATAGAGCTTGTACTGATCGGGCGTGAGATACTCACGCACAACCTCAGGCGTGAGCGTCACATCGGTCGGACGAATCGCCTCGTGAGCATCCTGAGCCGTGGCTTTGAGCTTGCCAACACGTCCCGGACCCACAAACGGCTGACCGTAGGTCTGTTCAATAAAGCGGCGTACACTGGCCTTGGCTTCCTCAGAGACGCGTGTCGAGTCGGTACGCATGTAGGTGATCAATCCCTGCGAGCCGCGCGGTCCCAACTCGATGCCTTCATAGAGCTGCTGAGCCAGACTCATCGTCTTCTTGGGCTTAAAGTAAAGGCGCGATGAGGCATCTTGTTGCATAGTGCTGGTCGTATATGGGAATGGCGGCTGGCGGCGCACTTCGCGCTGGAGCAAGCGCCAGACTGTGAAACTGGCACCACGCAGCTCAGCTAGAATGGCCTCGGCTTCCTGCTGATTGGCAATATGCAGACGCCGCCGCGTCTCCTCTCCACGACGCTCGCTCTCACCCTCCTGCATTCCCTCGTTCTCTTCGCCCTCAGAGGCCGCTTCCTCTTCCCCCTCTGATAGGTGCTGACCGACCAGCTCGCTGAGGCGCGCTACTAGTGTCGCTTCAAAGCGCTGCTGCTCTCCCTGCTTACTCAGTAAGGCAGAAATCGTCCAGTACTCTTGAGGAACAAAGTCCCGAATCTGTCGCTCACGGTCACAAATCAGGCGCAACGCAACCGACTGGACACGCCCCGCGCTGGTGCCCGACTGCACACGCCGCCAAAGCAGGGGACTAATCTTGTAGCCCACCAGACGATCAAGCACTCGGCGCGCCTGCTGCGCATTGAATAAATCTTCATTGATGGTGCGCGGCTTCTGGATCGCCTCCTGCACTGCTTTACGAGTAATCTCATTAAAGACAGCGCGGCGCGGATTCTTGAGCCCCAGGGTCTGCATCAGGGACCAGGCGATGAACTCCCCTTCACGATCAGGGTCGGGAGCTAGATAGACTTCCTCGGCCTTCTTCGACGCCGCCTTCAGTTCGGCAATGACGCCCTTTCGTTCCTCGATAATTTCATACTGCGGCGCAAAATCCTTGCGCGTGTTGACGCCAAGGCCCTTCTTAGGCAGATCGATAATATGCCCCATAGAGGCGC
The DNA here is from genome assembly GCF_019683755.1 of Thermogemmatispora sp. Taxonomy (GTDB): domain Bacteria; phylum Chloroflexota; class Ktedonobacteria; order Ktedonobacterales; family Ktedonobacteraceae; genus Thermogemmatispora. The sequence goes on from NZ_JADGHT010000113.1 coordinate 7,902, forward strand.
GTACTTCGAAATCGCGCCCGAGGAACTTTTCAATCGTCTTGGCTTTCGCCGGAGACTCAACAATGACAAGCTTCTTTGCCATTAATCAACCTGTTCCTGATTTGCAGATGTTATGCTGTCGAACGCCAGGTGAGCCGTTCAATCTCACAGGATAGGATAGCACACGTTGACAAGAGGGGTGACAACCCGAACCGCCAAGCGTTGGCCTTCCAGGCTGGTCACTGCTCTTCCTCTCATTACGTATGCTTTCAGAGTGAGATAACACAAGACGGCCCCCCGATCTTCCCCCGACCGCCAGAGCGAATGGCCTCAGCTTCCTGCAGACGCCAGCCTTCTTTCTCATCGGGAGTACAATAGAGGAGAATCCGCCCTTTCGTAGCTCTTACTCCATAAAGGCTGCTCGGCTCCTCTGTTCACCTTAGACCAGAGCGCGAAAGGAGAGGACGGGCAGAAGATGGATGGGAGGGTTGATGATGTCCGGTACTTTTGTGCGCCGCCAACAGAGAGCTGGCATGTCCACTACCAGCGCACTATCTTGCCGGCCTGGTCGCTTGGTGAGCGTGCTCCAGGCCCTCTTGCTGCAGGCCTGTCTTCTGAGTCTCCTGCTAAGCAGCAGCGCCTGTGAGCCGTTCGGCAAGGCCAGTACAGGGCCCAGAAGCGACCAGGCAGGAGGCATGACTAAGCGTGCGGCTGCCACAGCGACACCGACGCCGACGCCGACGCCGACGCCAATCCCCAAGCCGGTAGAGCAATATGGCTTCCAGAAAGGGATTGTCTATCCTAGCTGGAGCCGCAGCGCCTATGGTCTGAATGATCGCCGCTGGCAGGAGAGTCTACAAGAGATCCGGCGCAGCACTGCGGCTGAATGGCTAGAGATGCCAGTACTTTTCTCCCAATCGACCCCGGATGCAGTTGATATCGGCGTTGACCAGGCGGCGCCTAGTGTGGCCTCCTTTATTGCCGGCGTGCGCAAGGCCCATGAAGTAGGCTTCAAAGTCTTTCTTGCTCCCTTGCTCACTGTTCGCCAACCGGGTGGTTGGGCCGCCCTTGTTATGCCGACACCTGAGCGCCAGCAGCTCTGGTTTGACCGCTACTGGCAGGCTCTGCGGCCCTACGTCGAGGCAGCGGAAGCCAACGGCGTTGAGCAACTTGCCCTGGCTACCGAAATGGAATGGCTGCAAAGCAACGCCCCCGTTGCCCTTTGGCGGCAGCTTATCGGGCGCGTTCGCAGCATCTACACTGGTAACCTGACCTACGACATCAACTGGTCCACGATAGATCAGCCGCCAGCCTGGCTGGACGATCCCCGCCTCACCTTCATCGGCGTCTCTGAGTACATCTCCCTCGCCGATGCTCCCGTGCGGTTGGATGCCCAGACAATGATCGTCCTCTGGCGTGAGCAAATCAAGACGCGACTCGACCAGCTTGCCGAGGAGCTAAACCGGCGCATCGTCATCAGTGAAATCGGTTACCGCAATAGTGCTGATGCCCTTTACCAGGTCTGGTCACCTACCTCATCAGCGCCGGCAGACCCTCAGCAGCAAGCTGATGCCTACAATGCTGCGCTCACCAATGTCATGACAGATAAACACATCGCCGGCATCTTCTTCTGGGGATGGGATAGTGTAGCGCGTTTTTCGATCCGTGGTCAGAAAGCCGCTGAGGTACTGCGCCGCTGGTACACCGGCAGCCAGATCCGTGGCTCATGAAGCAAGACAATAGGCTAGACAGAGCGCGGGAGCGTCAAGCCAAAGCTCGCAGCACACTCAGTTCTCGACCAGTTCTAGATACGCCCTCTGGGGACCAGAAGATCTATCCCTGGCTTGCGGTCTTGACCGCTTCACGCGCGCATGCTATGCTGCAACTAGGCAACGAGAAAAATAGATACAACTATTGACACAGGCGCTGGTTCGGAGGAGAAGCATGCAGCAACATCGGCCATCTCAAGTGATCTCTCAGGGACCCAAGCAAGGTGAGTCCAGAGGGAGCAGATGGCTTCGGACGAGGAAAAGCCGCCCAGAAGTCAAGCCAGGATCAGTTACCGGAGCGGCAAGAGCCGGCCAGCGCTCACAGAGGCGCCGCCTCTCGCTGAGAGCAGCCCTGGCAGTAATCGGCGGGCGCGCCGCGGGAGCCTTAAGTCGCCGTCTCCGGCTTGGTGGTGGTACCAGCATAGTCGGCCTGGTGGCTCAACGACTCTACCCGGACATCATTCGCCACCTGGCTGCCCAATTGGAACACGGCTGTGTCCTCATCACCGGCACCAACGGCAAGACCACTACTAGCGGCTTTCTGGCCGCCATTTTGCGTGATGCCGGTCTACGCGTCTGGCGCAATCGGGAGGGGGCCAACTTGCTACGCGGCGTCGCCGGCGCTCTGGTAGTACGGGCGCTCCCCAACGGGAATCTCCGCCGCGCGGGTCAGGCTATCTCGGTCTTTGAAATTGACGAGGCGGTCATGCCCCAGGCCGTGCGCTTGCTACAGCCTCGTGCCGTTGTCTTTGTGAATCTATTCCGCGACCAGCTCGATCGCTACGGCGAGGTAGAAAGTATAGCCACTCTGTGGCGCCAGATGGTCAAGGAGCTGCCAGAGACGACAACTCTGGTTCTGAACGCTGATGATCCGGCAACCGCTAGCCTGGGTGAGCTGGCCCGCGGCCCCGTCCTCTACTTCGGCCTGGAGGATCTGACGCTGGATCTGAGCAGTCAGAACGGCCAGGGAACGCCAGGGGCCTACCAGGCTGTAGATAGCCGCAGTTGTGTCCGGTGTGGAAGTGACTATCAGTATAGCGCCCGCTTTTATAGCCACATGGGCCATTATCAGTGCCCTCACTGCGGTCTGGTGCGCCCTGCTCCAAGTGTACGCGCATTGCATGTCCGTCAGGATACCTTTGATCGCCTGCGCGTGACGGTCGAAACGCCATTGCACGAGGGCGAGATTGTGATCCCCTTGCCCGGGCTGTATAATGTCTATAACGCTTTGGCAGCGATCACTGCCGCCCAGGCCCTGGGGATCAGTTGGGCGCCAATCGTCTCAGGAATCGAGCAATTCAAGCCCGCCTTTGGACGGGGCGAGCGCGTGCAGGTTGCAGGACGAACCCTGCGCCTCTTGCTCGCGAAGAACCCTACAGGCTTCAATGAGGTACTGCGCACGCTCTTCAGCGAGGAAGTGCCACGTCACGTGCTTTTTGTACTCAATGATCATATTGCTGATGGTCGTGACGTCTCGTGGATCTGGGACGTGGATTTCGAACGCGCTAAGGGCCTGGTCGCTAGCTTGACAGTAGCCGGCACGCGTGCTTTCGATCTGGCCTTACGCCTCAAATACGCCGGCTTCGCACCCGAGGAGATGACCATTATTCCTTCAATACCCTTGCGCGCGCTCCAGGCAATAACTGGCCCCCAGCCGCGGGGACGGAAGGGCCGTGGCAGGATCAAAGATCAGCCTCGGCAGCGCCAGGCGGCTGCTGCAGCAACCAGCGCCATGACGACCTCCGCTACGGAGGAGCATACTCTCGCTCCCAGGGCAGCAGGGCCTTCGCTCCCAGGCTATGGTCTGGCAACAGCTTTGGATCAGGCTATCGAGCAAACCCCCGTCGGTGAGACCTTGTTTATCGTGCCGACTTATACGGGGCTGCTGGAGATTCATCGCGAGCTTGAACGGCGCGGGCTGACGCCTCACTTTTGGGAGGGACGAGACTAAATGCATGGTAGGCATGAGGCCCGGCTTACGCTGACGCTCGGGCATCTCTATCCTGATCAGCTCAATCTGTATGGAGATCGCGGTAATATTCTTACGCTGAAGCGTCGCTGTGAGCTGCGTGGCATTGAATTGCGTATCGTAGGCCTGGGTATCGGTGATGCTCTGGCCCCCGATGAGTATGATATGCTCTTCATCGGCGGCGGCCAGGATAAAGAGCAGGCCCCCGTGGCCCAGGACCTCTTCGAGACAAAGGGCATCGGTCTCTGGGCTGCTATCGAGGACGATATGCCCGTGCTGGCCGTCTGCGGCGGCTATCAGCTGTTGGCCCACTACTATCGTCCAGCTGAAGGCCCCGATATGAAGGGGCTGGGTGTCTTCGATGCCTGGACCATCCATCCAGGCCGGCGGGCACCACGCTGTATCGGTGATGTGGTCATTCGCTGGAATGGCATGACAGTGGTCGGCTTTGAGAACCACGGTGGACGCACTTACCTGGGAACAGCTCGCCCGCTAGGCAGGGTTCTTAAGGGCTATGGCAACAATGCCGAGGATGGCACCGAAGGAGCGGTCTATCGCAATGCCTATGGCACCTATCTGCATGGTTCGCTCCTGCCAAAGAATCCGCATTTCGCTGACCACCTGATCGGCCTGGCGCTGCAACGCAAGTATGGCCTCCGGCGTCTGACAGAGTTGACGATGCCGCCAGGCGAGATCATGAACGGCTCTACGCCCGCCCAGCTCGCTCCTGTGGATGATCCCGCCACCTTGCTGCGGCCTCTGGATGACCACCTGGAGTGGCAGGCTCATGCCGCTATTCTGGAGCGCCTGGGCCTCTACGAGGAGGCCACCGCCGCCTTACAGCGCACTGTGGCGGCGTAGAGGTTGCTTTGCTTGCTCTAGTATCGAGGATTGGGCCATTATGAGCTTCGATCGAACTCTGGCTCGCTGCTCTTTCTGCGGTCGGCGCCCCCCCGAAGTGAGACGGATGATCGCCGGGCCAGGCGCCGCCTATATCTGCGAAGCCTGCCTGCAGACGTGCAATGAGATCTTGCAAGATCCACGTCCGTTCTCTCCTCAGGCTCTAGAGCTGGCCTCACGCCCCCCCGTGGTCGTCGCCGCCCCGCTGGAACCCCCTACCCGCAGCGAGGGAGCGCAG
>NZ_JADGHT010000005.1 GCF_019683755.1 Thermogemmatispora sp.
CTATCAAGTATGCTATACTGGGAGCAATCATGAAGGGCACGCTGCTCTTAGCTCTGTCCCTCTGCAGCGCTGACCTCGTGCTCCTCGTGAGAATGGTTCATTCATTGCAGCTTTTCTCATCCTTCTATTTTATGCCTGTTACCGACGGCGGGCTGCGTGCGGGCCGCTGCGGGTAGCGGCAGATCTAGATAGGGGCTGGTTTTCTCGATGAGCGAGATCAAGGTGAATCCGGGCGAGCCGTTTGATGTCGCCCTCAAGAAGTTTAACCGCCGCGTGCAGCAGGATGGCATTCTCTCAGAGGCCCGCCGTCGTGCGCGCTATGAGAGTCCACAGGACCGCCGCAAACGAAAGGCGGCTAACCTGCGCCGCAAGCTCCGTCGTTCACGCCGCGGTTAAGACGATTAACAACCCTTGGGCTTAAAACTGCCTGCTTACCATGCTTACTTGCTAAATAGTAGCCTTGCAGTTGCTGATGCTTAGGTGAAGAAGGGGAGAGCGACCTGTTGGCGGAGAGAAGCGCTGAGCGTCTAGCCTGCCACCAACTGGCTAGTGCCCGGTCTCTTCTCCTCTGAGTAGAGGCTTGTCTGTCGCTCTCCTCGTTTCATACTAGGTATGCTCCTCCCCTCCTCTCTTTTTCAAGTTTTCAAACGACGCCCTGCTTGTCGTTCTCTCCTCCGGTATGAACGCGGGGGACCACTCCCAAGCCAGGCCTCTCGGGCAAAATTAGCTTGCCTTGAATGACGCGCACGCCGCAGAAGGGATCGTTGTCGATGAGCAGGTTGCCATCGAGATCGGCATAGTCGACGAGCGGTGTCAGGTGGGCGGCTGCCGTGATCGCCAACGAGCTTTCGATCATGCAGCCGAGCATGACTTGCAGATGATGGGCGCGGGCTGTATGGATCATCTTGAGGGCGTGGCTGATCCCCCCGCATTTCATCAGTTTGATGTTAATGCCATCAACGCAGCCAGCCAGGCGCGGGATGTCCTCCAGAGAGACGCAGCTCTCATCAACGATGATAGGCACGGGGATCTGTTGACGCAGGAGACGCAGACCCTCCAGGTCGCCGGGGGCAATAGGTTGCTCGACAAACTCGATCCCGTACTCGGCCAGGGCGTTGATGGTGCGAATGGCTTCTTTGACGCTCCAACCGGCATTGGCATCGACACGTAGCGTGGCCTGAGAGACCGCGCGAATGGCTCGTACGTTCTCGACGTCATGCCTGGTGCCTACCTTGATCTTGAGAATGGGGTAATCTTGGGCGCGGGCGGCCTTCTCGGCCATGTGCTCGGGAGTGTCGAGGCCGATCGTGAAAGAGGTAAGGGCGCTGCGCGCTGGGTTGAGGCCGAGCAGCCGGTAAAGCGGCAGATTGAGGAGCTTGCCCACAAGGTCGTAGAGCGCCATGTCGATCGCTGCTTTAGCCGCAGGGTTGCGCCCGATGACATGATCGAGGCGCTCAAGGATGTCTGCGATCAGGAAGGGGTCGTCTCCGAGTTCCCGGGCAAAACGCTCCAGACAGGCGCTGACGGTGGTGGCAGTCTCACCGTAGTAGGCTGAGGGTGCCGCCTCGCCGTAGCCGCTGAGACCGTCGTGACTCAGCGTCACCAGCAGATTGTCTGCAATTTCTTCAACCCCGCGCGCGATGCGGAACGGGGTGCTCAGCTTCAGCTGCAAAGGCTGAGTCTCTAGCTGCATGATCGCTCGCTCCCTTGTATTCTGCTCCGGCTTGTGTGCACGGAGATCAACTCCTCCTGGCCTGGGCTGGAGGTGGCTGCGCTTTGTCATCTTCCCTTGCCCCTCACCAACCTCGCCCGCTTGATCTGCCTGCTGAACCTGGCACGCTCTCCCTCTGGCGGCTTGCCGTGAAGACACCAATACCAGGCCTGGAGGAGCGTATCTTTTTCTGAGCATAGCATATGAAGCTCGTGCCTGTCTGCTCTTGAACTTAGTCAGGCCGGCCTTGCAATGGCTCGGTGATGAGCCTGCGACAATTTTGCGATCGGGCGCTCTGCGAATTGCGACAGGAAGAGGTTATCTTTGCTCCTGGACCGAGTCAGAGCGCCCTCCCTGGGCGGCGCGTCTGACTTGTTGCCGGGACAGGCTATCGCATGCCTGATTATATCCTCAAATGAAAGAAGAGGCTGTAAATAGAATGCTTATGAACACTGTAAAAACGATGCTTTATGGATGGCTCAAGCACTGGGTCAGCTTCTGTTTTAATCTGGCGAATCTCGCGCTCGGGGAGAAGTTGCCTCCCTTCGGAAGCGCAGCGGTGGTTGTGGAAGAGCAGGGGCGTTTCCTGGTGATGCTTCTCCCTGGCGGACGGGCGGTCTTTCCGGGTGGCTTTATGACTTGGCGTGAGCATCCACGTGAGGCGGCAGAGCGCGAGGGACGTGAAGAAACCGGGTTGGTGCTGGAAGCCGATGATCTGATCAACTTTTATTCGCTGGCAACCACTAGCTGGGGTGCACTTAGTACGATTAGCTTTGTCTATCATGCACGCGTGCGCGGTGGACAGCTACGGGCTGGTATGGAGGGCCGCCCGTGTTGGCTCACGGAGGGCGAGCTGCGGCAGCGCATGGACCGCCATTCGCTGCGCGTGCTTGATGATTATCTGCGCTATCGCCAACAACGGTGTGAGGAGCTGAGTCGCATCAAGACCCTGGTGCCTCTGGTTCGCTGACTGAGGCTCTGCCTCTGTGGTGAACTCCCGCTACCTCAGGCTCCTTGCTAACCAGCGCCTGCTTGTGTTTCTCTCTCCTCTCTATAGTAGTAGCGGAACACAGGGATATATGCTTATCGAAAAGCATATATCCAATTTGGCAAAAGAGAATGCTGAAAGCAGAGAGGAGAGTCATGAACAGCACGCGTCTGAGATGCATACTCGTCAGGGTCATTGCTCTCGGGCTGGTTTTACCGACGTCGCTAGTGATCGTTCCGCCGTGGGCGCGGGCTCAATCTCAGGCCAGGCCCGCGCCGATTGCTAGCATCAGCGTCTTTGCAACCGGGCTGAATAACCCGCGGGGCCTGCACTTTGGTCCCGATGGGCAACTCTACGTTGCCGAGGGTGGCCTTGGGGGCCGGCAATCAACGGTTGGTCGTTGTCAGCAAGTGCCACCGCCAATTGGTCCGTACACCGGTGGCTTCAGTGCCCGCATTTCGCGCATTGATCGGCATGGCAAGCGCGTCACTCTGATCGATCATCTCCCTTCCAGCCAGACAAGCCCGGCCAGCGAGAGCACGGTGAGCGGTGTCTCGGATCTCGCTTTTATCGGCCATACCCTCTATGGCCTGCTCGCTGGTGCAGGCTGTTCCCACGGTATACCCCAGGTACCCAATGCTATTTTCCGCTTTGAGCCGGAGCATCATCGCGTGTTCTACATCGCCGATCTCAGCCATTTTCTGCAGACGCATCCCGTTAAGCATCCTGATCAAGAGGACTTCGAGCCTGACGGGACCTGGTATAGCATGGTGGCGGTCAATGGCAGCCTGTATGCGCTGGAGCCAAATCATGGCGAGTTGGACCGGATCACGCCACGCTGGCAGCGTGCTCGGCATGCGGGTAGCGAGATCCAACGGGTGGCGGATATCTCCGCCAGCCAGGGCCACATTGTGCCGACGGCGGTGGTCTTTCATCGTGGTCTCTTCTATGTGGCTAATCTGGGTACCTTCCCTGTGCACGTGGGGACAGAAAAGCTGCTGGTCATCACACCGCGTGGTCACGTGCGTGTCTTGATGAGCGGATTAACAGCGGTACTTGGGCTGGCTTTCGATCGGCGTGGACGGCTCTATGTCCTGGAGACTACGACGGCCAATAATGCTGGCCCAGTGCCAGGCACGGGGGTAATTGTGCGCGTCAGCGAGCGCGGACGCCAGGTACTGATCGCCTCGGGGCTGAGTTTCCCGACGGCTATGACCTTCGGACCGGATGGCGACCTCTATGTGTCGAACAAGGGGTTCGGCTACGGTCCCGGTCAGGGAGAGATTTTACGTATCCATCTCGCTGAGCATTAGCCCTCTCTCTTCTATCCCAACCCCGCGCCGCCAGTTGCGCGAACAGGCTCACTGGCGGGAAAGAAGAACTGGCTTGCTCTCTCCGCAAAGTAGGCAGGAGCACTGGTCTCCCTCCAGGCGCACCCTGGTGCGCTGGCCGGTCGCTGACCAGGCTCTTGCTGTTTTTTTATGCTGTGGACCCGCAGCTTCTCTCGCGGCTGCCTGGGGCTTGCCGCCCTTGTCGATAGGGGAATTCTTATAGTCTTGATAGGCGAGAGGCCGCGCTGACGATGGCGGAGAGAGGGCGAGCCCTGCTGACTGTGTGTCCACAAGGCAGGCCTCCTGGCTAGCCAACCAAGAAAAGAGGACAAAGCGCAGAAACGCAAGGGCTTTTAGGGCAAGATGATCGTCGCTTGAATACAGGAGCAATTCGCATGAGCGCCCCCACTGCGTTAGTGCAGCCTCTTTGACGAGAGACGGCGGATGACCAGAATCGGAGGAGAGAGCTGGTGAGCGGGGAGAAGTAAGCAGGCGCAGATGGTTGAGAGATTCCTCCCAGAATGGACGTAATATCTATACAGCTCAGCCTGTGACAAGGGGTGAGCCAGGCGCACGTTTCCCAGACCGAAAGGGGGCAATGAAGCACAGGGAGAAACGCTGTAGCCATCAGAAGCATGCTGAGCGGGAAGTATCTTCTTTCATTCTACCAGTCGGTGCCGGCTGGTAAAAGCCACTCAGTACCATCTGCTCCGTCCCGACAGGACAGAAGCCAGAAGAGAGGTTACCCGTGCGTAAGAGCAGACCATTTCCCTTTGTCTTGATTCCGGCCTTGCTCTGTCTGATTGCGCTGCTTGTCGCCTGTGGTGGCGGCCAGAGCAGCAGCAGCAGCAGCAGCACGCAAGTTGCGCCGCTTGATAAGCAGGTGCTGCGCATTCCCATTGGACCCACTGATTTTGGCACACTGGACCCTGCCCTGGTGCAGCTTGCCATTGATGCTAACACCATTGAGGCCATCTGGACCGGCCTGGTGGAGTGGGACCACAACATTCAGCTCCGCGACCAACTCGCCCAGTCTCACGAGATCTCTGCTGATGGCCTCACCTACACCTTCCATCTGCGACCCAATCTCAAATTCAGCGACGGTACACCGCTCACCTCGCAGGACGTTATTTACAGCATCGACCGTACCCTGCAGCCGGCCACCAAGTCACAGGTTGCCTACTATCTCAACCTGATCAAGGATTACGACAAGATCACCAGCGGCAAGATCCCGACCTTGATTGGCGATAGCCTCTTGGCGCCTGATCCTAACACGGTGGTCATCAAGATCAGCAAACCCGCGGCCTATTTCCTGCAGGCTCTGACCTATCCCTGTTCGTACGTTGTCGAGAAGAAGCTGATCGACAAGTACGGCAGCAAGTGGACTGATCACCTGACCGAGGGCGGTGGCGCCGGACCCTTCAAGGTTCAGAGCTATGACCACACCAAAGGCATCGTCCTGGTGCCCAATCCCTACTACTATGGCCCCCAACCCAAGATCCAGAAGCTGGAGTACCTGATCTCTGGCGACCAGGATACTACCTTCCGCGCCTACCAGTCGCATCAGTTTGACTATACCGGCGTCGTTGGCCTGCCGCCGGCTCAGATCGATTCTGTACGCAACTCGCCGGAGTTTCACGAGTACGTGAACTTCCGCATCAGGTACATCACCATGAATTACCTGGTGAAGCCCTTTGACAACATCCATATTCGCCAGGCCTTTGCGCTGGCCATTGACAAGGAGTTGCTGCAGAAGACTGTCTTCAGAAACGCCGTCGAAGCCACTAACCACATTGTGCCCAAGGGCATGCCAGGCTATAACCCCAATCTGGTCGGTCCAGCGGGCGTCAGTAGCCTGTCAGGTGATAGGGTGAAGGCTAAGCAGCTCTTGCAGCAGGGCTTGCGGGAAGAGGGGATGACTTCGCTGCCAACCATCACCTTCAACTACTACACCGATGCCCAGGCCATTGTGCAGGCCTCACAGGCCATCGCCCAGATGTGGGAGAACGTCCTTGGGGCTAACGTCAAGCTAGTCGGCACCACCTACGAGAAGCTGATTACGCTGGAGAACGCTACCGTCAATAACCCCAACGGCCTGCAGGTCTGGATCTCCGGCTGGTTGGCTGACTACCCCGATCCCCAGGACTTCCTGTCGGTCTTCTTTGACAAAGGCTCTGGCTACAACCAGATGAACTACGGTCAGAATCACTCGACCGATGCGGCGAAGCAGCAACAGGTTCAGAAGCTTCTCGAAGAGGCTGATGTCAACCTGAATCAGACGGAGCGCATGCAGCAGTACAATCAGGCGGAGCAGCAGATCGTCGATGACGTTGGCTGGATTCCCATCTACCAGAACAAGATCCAGCTCATGCAGAGCACCAAGCTGCATGGTATCGTCTACAACGGCCTGTCGATCATTCCGCCTGACGACTGGGCGAACATCTACTTTACCGTCTGAGGCCTGACGCCACTAGCCCGCTAGTGGGTTAGCTAGCTAGCTAGCTAGCTAGTAGCACGCCTCACATAAGCACAGCCTGGCATTCTGCCGGCCCGTTTAGGGGGAGGTCCGACCTTCAGCCTGGGCGCGGCTGCGAATGCCAGGCTTGCCTATACCATGCCTGGCCAGGCATACTCAGAGACAGAGCCTGTCGTAGGGCGAGTGCCTGACCTGACCTGGCTGGTCCTTCGCCGGCAAGCTCATCCCAGGTAGGGAGAGCCAGGCCTGGTGAGGGGGGCAGAGAAGCAAAGGAGAGAGGGAGTAAAGCACATGCTCCAATTCCTGGTGAAGCGCCTGATCGGGCTGATCTTTGTGATTGTGGGCATCACCTTCATCACCTTCATCATGGGCTATCTGGCCCCCGGTGATCCCATTCGGGCCCAGATGGGCGACCATTTTGATTACCACACCTGGCAGATGCTGCGTCATGCCTATGGGCTAGACCTCCCCTGGTATCAGCAATACTACAACTATCTGGTGCACCTGGCCCATTTTGACCTTGGCATCTCCTTCAAGTACCAGAACCGACCGGTGTGGGATATTCTCAAGGACGGCGTCCCAGTCTCGCTAGAGCTAGCCTTCTGGGGCCTGGTGGTTGAACTCCTGCTAGGTATTCCTGTGGGCATTCTCTCGGCCATTAAAGCCAACAGTTGGATTGACACGCTCAACATGGGAGTGGCTCTAATCATCTACGCCCTGCCGCCCTTCGTCATTGCCATCCTGGCCCAGGTGGTTATTGTCTGGATCGATAGCAAGACTGGGGCTAGCTGGCCATCCTCATCCTGGGGTGCCCCCTGGCAATATGATTGGACTGATCTGCAGCCGAAGATTGTTCCGATCCTCGTCTATGGAGCGGCGGGCTACGCCTACTTTGCGCGCCTGGCTCGTACCACAATGCTAGAGGTACTGCGTCAAGACTACGTGCGTACCGCGCGCGCCAAGGGCCTGCACGAGCGCGTCGTCATCTATTGGCATGCTTTGCGCAACGCTCTCATTCCGCTGGTGACTGTCCTTGGCGTCGCCATTGGTCTGTTGGTCGCTGGCACTTTCTTCATCGAGCAGATTTTCAACATTCCGGGGATTGGGCGCATCTCACTGCAATCGGTGATTGATCTCGATTACCCGGTGATCCAGGCCACAGTAGTCCTGTTGGCGGTCGGCGTTGTGATCGGCAATCTCATCTCCGATATTCTCTACACTATTGTTGATCCGCGCATCAGGCTCGAATAGGGGGAGGAGCAGAGGAGAAACCTATGTCTATGGATGCACACCACAAGCCATCTGAGACCGCCGGCGAGAGCTTCGTGAAACCTGATGCCGGGCTACAGCCCCCGCCGGCTGAGCTATTGGAATTAGCCGCCGGCCTGCGCGAAGCGCCTCCGCTCGGTGCCCCACCCGGCGAAGAAGAAGCAGACCAAGAGCGTCGTGCGGCCTCACCCTGGCGGGAATCGCTGCGTCGGCTGCGCCGTGACAAGCGTGCAATGGCCAGCCTCGGCCTGATTATCTTCTTCGTGCTGGTCGCCTTCTTTGGTCCCCCTATCTACCAGCATATCGGCGGCGTCTACCAGAGTCCGCAAAACGGGCCAGTCCCCGCCAGTGTCTACCATAGCTACTATCACGAAGAGCTGATTCGCCAGGATGAAGGTCCCTCGGCTCAGTACTGGCTTGGGACCGATGATCTGGGACGTGACATTCTGGCCCGGCTGATGCAGGGTATGCTGGTCTCTATCATTGTTGCTGCTCTCGTTGAGGTCGTCGATATTGGGCTGGGCCTGACTGTGGGAGTGCTGGCCGGCTATTTCGGAGGTTGGATCGACCAGGTCCTGGCTCGCTTCACTGATCTGATGTTTGCCTTCCCGGGCTTACTCTTTGCCATCATGTTGACCGGCATCATTGGCCCTGGCGCCTCCGATGCCCTGGCCAAACTGCCGATCATCGGCCCGAATGGCAATGGACGCCTGCTACTGGTCTCGCTGGCCCTGGCGATTACGGTCTGGCCGCTCATGGCGCGCTACGTGCGTGGGCAAACGCTACAGCTCAAGGAGCAGCAATTTATCGAGGCGGCGCGCACCTCTGGCAGCAGCAACCTGCGCATCATTTTCCGCCATATCATTCCCAATCTCATGAGCATCGTAGTGGTGGCCTCAACGCTCAACATTTCTAACACCATCATTGGTGAGGCCGGCATCAGCCTGCTTGGCCTGGGCGTGCAGGCGCCCGGTTCCAGCCTGGGCCTGATGATCTCCGATGCCACGCCCTATATCAATACTCATCCCTGGGAGATTCTCGTTCCCACCACCGTGTTGGCCTTGATCGTCTTGGCCTTTTCTTTCCTCGGTGATGGCCTGCGCGACGCCTTTGATCCGCGCTCCAAAGATTGAAGGACCACGCAAGAGCAACAGGTGGCCCTCAATCTTTGGAGGCTGCTACGCAGCGCGTTGGGCAGGCAGAAGGTGAAGCAACACACTTCCCTTCGCCGGCTCACGCTCTGTAGCTAGAGGCGAGCGCTCTCCCAGTTGGCTTCACTGTTGGCAAACATACTGCCAATGGCCGCTATCACCAGGTAAGCGAAAGTCAGGACGCTGATAATGATAAACCATTGTGTATTGCTGATCAGGTTGGTCCATGAGTAGAAGAGCGTGCCGATGATGGCCAGGAAGCAGGCCACCGATCCGCAGAGGACACTGCCCCACAGGAGAGGTGCCGGGACAATGCGCCGCTCGCGTAGTAGGGGATGACGCATGCCGTGGAGCCGGATCAGGTTGAAGAAGAGAAAGCCCGCTGAGAAGGCCCAGACCAGTGTCGAAGAGGCCAGCATGACGTTATAGACCTCAGTCGAGAGATTGGCCGGCGTCGTTATCTGGACCGTGTAGGGGGCCAGCAGGAAGACAAAGGCCGTGACAACAATAGCTACCGCCGCTTGAAAGATCATGGCGTTGGCCGGGACACGCTGACGATTGAGCCGCGCTACTTTCACCGGTAAACGCTGGTCGATGCCAGCGACCATCAGCAGACGGGCGTAGGCATAGTTATAGACAACCATAGCCATGATGAAGAAGCTCATCAGACAGAAGGCCACAACGTTGCCCATAAATTTGCCCAGGGCCAGATCGACTACATGCACCAGTGCGAAAGGCGCAGCCCCGTTCTGCGGACCGGCGATAACGAGCAGGGCAAAAGTTGCAATGCCGTAGCCGACAATGACCAGCACAGCACCCCAGAAGAGATGGCGGGTAATCACGCGTAAACGAGCGACCTCGCCTCCCATATTGAGCGGGACTTCGGTCCCCAGGTAAGCCAGCGTAATCAGGCCGAAGAGGTAGAGATTGCCACTATTCTTATCGAAACGAATGCTCCAGTCGGAAAGGTGGCTGAAACTGGTCGCCGAGGGATGACCACGCAGGAGCCAGACTAGCCCGGCCAATCCAAGTAGCATGACAGCCACTAATGTCAGGCCAGCTACCAGGTTGACCAGCTTTTGGACAGCGCTGTAACGCTGGATGGCCAGGGTACTGGTCACTGCGATCAGGACGATGATGAAAAGGCCCTGTTGCCACGGCTCGGTGAGCCAGCCGGGGTTTAGCCCCTGCAAGTAGGAAACGATGACATCACCTGCGCTGATGATGACGAGGACGCCGGGGAACCAGGCGCAGAAGGCCGCGAAGAAGCTCCAGTAGCCGCCAAAGGCTTTGTGGGTCCAGTTGTAGAGCGAGCCTTCGTGTGGAAAGATCACTCCGAGCTGAGCCGTAGCAATGACGCCTGGGATGAAGAAAGCCAGGGCGCCAATGGCCCAGTAGGTGAAGGCCGCCGCGCCACCTGCTACCGCGGTGGTGGCGTTCGTGATGAAGAAGACGATCAGTAGGAAGGTGGCCACCATGTCCCCTGTACTGAGCAGGCGCGGCATCACCCGCGGTACGTAGCTTTCTGAGGGCAAGGCCGCTTTCCATGCTTCTCGCTCCTCTCCCTCCAGTTCTTCTGTAGAGTCACTGGACGCCAGAGGGCGAGCGCCCGTCGAAAGCGGTGCGTTGTGGAAGCTGTGGAGGTTTCCCCCGGCTTTGCTGGCTTCAACCCTGCCTTGCTCCTGTGGCATACGCATTGCCCTTCTCCTCCTTCTCTGATGCGGCTACCAGTGGAGCTGCTTTCTCGCCCAGGATTCAGGATGGCATAGCTGGTACTCGCACGGCGTAGTAGGTCGTCAAGCAACTCGACCTGTGCTGAGCACCAAGCCCAGCAGCATTGGCTCCACTGGCTCTTTCTGCCCATGATATTACTCAGTGCGCCCGCGAAGCTGGCGAGAAGGGCGCTGCCTGAGTAGGCTTGAGGAGTGTGCTGCCTTGAGGAGAGGGGGAGAATACGTAGCGAAAAAGTACTAGTTGAGTGACTCGAGAAACTAATTTACGTATGCCCGCTTCTGCGGGCAGCGGCTGCTGAGCTGGCAAGCGCCAGCTCCTGGAAAGCGCTGATAGTGATAACGGTGGCCGGAGCCAGAACCAGACGCAGGCCGCCAAAACCGCTCTGGAAGCTATCGTCGCGTGCACTGACCTGCCATTGAGTTGGCTCGGGCGTTCCCGCCAGCCACGCTCGGGCTTGCAATTGGTCGCCCTGGATGCGAAAGCGCAGATGGTAAGGACGGTTAGCCTGGGCTGCAAACGGCACGGCAGCTAGACGCGTCTGCATGCCGCCGCTGCTCTTGAGGAGCACAAGCTGAGAGCCATCGAGATAGGCTTTGTACCAATTATTGGTGTCCATCCAACGCAAGACTGCGCCCAGGTTAGCCTGCTGGAAGCTATTGATTGCCCCAGTAAAGAAGACCTCGCCGTCGCTGAAGGCTGGGCCTAAGATGGCATTGTAGGCTCCCTGACCGCCAACTAACTGGCCCTGCTGATGGCTGATGGAAAAGATGGCGCTCAGCCGAGCATCGCTCTGCCAGAGGTGACCGTCGCTGGCAGCACCCCAGCCGCGTTGATCAGGACGATGAAAGGTATCCGTGGCCAGCAGACTCATGCCTCCGGGCAGGGCCGTCGGCGTCGCCCCCTGCTGGCCTGGTGAGACAGACAGCGTACCCCTTTGGCCTGTGCCTAGAGCGCTAGGCTGACCGGTTGATTGGCTCGACGCAGCACTGTGAGCCGGGAGCTGAAGCGCTGTTTCAATGGAAGGTAGCAGGGTCACGGAAAAAAGCACTGTGACAATCAGTAGTCCCGCCAGGAGCAGGCTTCCGCTTCCAAGCGGCAACCTGGCTGTGTCTGTGCTTTCGTCGGTGGCCTGCTGACTGCTAACGGCTGGGGCTGCGCGAGACTCACCGCGCCCCCCCTCGGTCGCTGCCACCCCTTGATAGGAGCGGCTCGCCTTACCAGGCAGCCTCTGACGGCTTAAACGCAGCGGCTGCGGCTCTGGCGTCGTCTCGCTAGTAGCGACGGCTCCTTGACGATCATCGCCCGTCCGAGTTGGTATAATTCGCTGCTGATTTTTGCTACTGTTCATAATGACTTTTTCGAAGAAATTGTTCGATCTCCTCTACGAGAGAAGCCTGCTCTTGAGGCGAGACAGACCCTGGTGGAGGGGTCTGACCCGTCTGATGCCCCAGCCGCTCCCACGGCGTAGGCCGGAAGGCTGCAGGCTGGCTCTCCTCTGCTCTATACCCAGTGAATTGCCGGATTCCAACCAGGCCAACCGAGAGTACTAGCAGGATCAGCAGTCCACGCCCAGCGAAAATCAGCAAGCCGTCAACGGTCCAGCGCTCGGCAAGCCAGCCGGCTAGGGGAGTCAACAGCAGCGTGAGCAGCCCCTCAGTGACAAAGAGGAAGCGATTAACATGCTCCTCTTGAGCGCGCTCGTAGGCCAATTGCCCCTGATCAAGGGCCAGGCCCGGTGGCAGCAGATGGCGCTGGGAGAAGATCACGGTACTGAGGCTGGGCCGCAGACGTGGGAGCAGCATACCCCAGATGGCGGCGGCCAACGTATAGAAGCCCAGGCTAATGGCCAACCAGGCTGGTGCTTGCAGGTTGGGCAGGCCGAGAGCCAGCAGGCTGATTGCCATCACGAAAGGCTGGCAAAGTGCGATCGCCTGGCACCAGGGCCGCCAGCGCTCGGGAATCAGACGATCGGGCGGCCCGAGCATGCTGCGCAGGGGAACCTGTAAAGCGAAAACCAAGCTCAGGGCCAGGGTCTGAGCCAGCAGCAGCCAGAGCAGGATCGGTAGTGTTCCTTGGGCCTGCAGGATCGAGGCAAAGGGCGTTGGCACTGCGTTCCAGATACTACCGAGCACGATCGCCAGGCCGCTGGCCAGCAGGACCAGCCCGAGCTGTCCGCGGCGTGCCAGATAGCGCCACCAGCCTCCCTGTAGCAGCCAGTCAAGCGTGAGTTGCAAGCGCCAGCGGCGTGCCCCTTCCGTCAAATCGAACCAGTTATCAACCATGCGCCCAGGCGTTGGGAGGGGGGCACGAGCCTCGGGCCAGTAGTCGAGGATGAGCAGCGGCAGCAGCCAGAGAATGGTGAGCAGACCCGACCAGGTGGGCAGCAGCCACACCAGACTCAGCCCGAACATGGTCCCCAGAGCGGCGCGCATCAAAGCAATCCGTTCCTCGACCGCTGGCCAGGGGCGGCGCTGGAGCAGCCAGGCATTGCCGATCAGGGAAGAAAAGAACGAGAGCAGACCCAGTTCGACAGTCGTCAACCACAGCGGTCCCGACAGCGGTCGCATCACAGGCAGCGCCATTTGTGTCAAAGCGCAGAGCAGCAAGCCGCTTCCCCAGTAGCGGGCGCTGTTTCGCCGGCTTGTGGTGAGCAGCGTGGCGGCCAGCAGCGAGCCAGCTAACCAGGCCGTCGCGATCAAAGCTGTCAGCAGGGCCTCCCGGCCCTGAAACCAGCTCTGTCCCAGGAGACGCATCTGCAGCACGCTCAAGCCCAGACTGCCGCTCAGCCAGCAAGCATTTAAGAGGCGCCCGCCGATGGCAGCATCCAGTCGCCGCTCAGCCATCAAAAGAGCATTTGTCGCTTTTCTATGACCTGAGATCATAGCTGATTGAGAGCGAGTTTTTCGCCAATATAATGCTCTTGTAGTTCATCAAAGTCTCTTTGCCAATACCTACCTATACCGAGGCTAGGTGGCCCTGCGTGCTCACATCAGAGTGGAGGGAAAGTTTCCTCCTCCGGCACTGGCTGCAGACGTGTTCGCAAGCGCTTGCCGCTACTCTCTGGTGCCGCTGTCTCAGGCTCACTACTGATCGTGGTTGCCAGCAGCGGAGGCTCCTGGCGATAGAGCAGAGCCTGATCGCACTCGCGCAGCCAGGTGCGGATCTCGGGCAAGAACTGGTCCAGCTCCTCTAGCGGTAAGGAAGCATAGTGATAGCACGCATCCACATGGGCTGCAAACAGGCTATGGGCCCAGCCCAGATAAACCACCCACTCAGGATGAAACTGCACGGCCAGCCAGAAGCGGCGAGGGTCACTATCCTCGATGGCCTCGATCACTCCATCGGGAGCTGTTGCCGCGACGATCTGGCCCGGGGCCAGATAGCCAATCAGCTCACCCTCGGGGGTCACGTAGCCCACAATCTGGTGGTGCATGGATAGCACAGCATCGATATAGTTGCGCTGTGGGCCGCGAGCCTCTGGGCCGCGCAGGATGCGAGCCAGGCGGCTGCGCGGGTTGACGGCTATGGGATGCTCGATCCAGTTGTCGGCAGTGATGCGTCCCCGCGCCCGATGGGGGATTAAGGGCGGCATGGTGCGGGGCCACTGCGAACGGATATCTTGATAGAGGCCGCCGCCGCGGACTACATTCATCACCTGCATGCCGCGGCAGATCCCTAGCGTCGGAATGCAGAGCAGCCAGGCCAGGAGCGCACAGTAGCGCTCCCAGATGTCGCGCCATAATTCGGGCGTCTGAGTCTGCGGATGCATCACATCCCCGTAGAGGCAAGAATAGAAATCACCGCCGCCGGCAAAGACCAAACCATCGACGTTGCGCACGATGGGCCAGATAATGCGAAAGACCTCCTCGAAAATATCCTCGTTGCTCAGGATGTCGAAGGGGTCGCAGCTCTGCAGCATGGGCAACGTTGGCAGGACCAGCGGCTCCCCGCCGCTCTCAAAGACGGCGTTGACGGTGGCGGCGTCACCAGCATAGACGGGCCAGCCGCCGTCACGCAGGCAGCCGCTGGAGGAAAGCACGCCGATGCGTGGCCGGTAGTAGGACGGGAGCGGGCTTCGCTGTCGGCTACTGACAAAGCGGGCGATGCGCTCGGCCAAGGAGGCGCCGTGACGGATCGGCTCACTCAGCTCGTCGGTGCGGCGCTGGCTGAGCGCCTTGCTCTGACTCGGCTCCTCGCTCTGGCTCTGCACCTGAGCGAGGGTGCGCGCCTCTCGCACCCCTCGCGTAATCGTCTGCACATAGTAGTCAGGATCACGCGCCATAGACACCTGTCTCCTCTCTTCTACACACTGTGTCTTTGATTGATTCCCTTGCCTTAGCTTGATGGCTGCCACTCACTGCCCTGCCGATGACGAGTTGAGAGGGGTCACATCCAGGGTAGCTAGCCGTTCGATCGCATAGTGGATCTGGGTGACGCCATCCTGCAGCTCGCCCGTCTGAGGATCAAACTGGCCGACAAAGGCGTCCTGAGCCTGCTTGACCAAGGTGTCCAGGAGCGCCAGAGCCTGCGGTTGCCGGAGCTGGCTATTGCTCATGTGAACAAGCTGTATGGCCTCCTGGCGAATCTGCTGATAGAGGCTCTGAACCTTATTGAGGGCCTCGTTAATCTGTTGAGCCAGCTCTTCTTGCTCGCGGGTTGAGCCGGGCGATTGGACCACTCCCTCCAGGTGGATGCCGATGTGATGCAGATAGCCAGGCGGCTGCTGATTGGCGGCGAACTGCAACAGGCCCACGCGACCAATGTGCGGGTCCACCAGTACCGGCGAGCCGGGCGGCACGTCGGTGCCTAGAAACTCGATGCCGTCGAGATAGTCGAGGATGCGAATAAACTGGCGATGCATCAAATCGGTACTACCGTGGTTCCAGTCGTCGCGAGCTGCCCCTGCCCATTCAAGGATCTTCTGCCCGTTACGAAAGAGCCAGATGTCGAGGCCGCCGGGCAGGCCCAGCTTCTGCAAGGTGGGATCGAGTGCTAACAAATGGCGCAGGTGATCCAGTAAGCTATAGTGATGCTCGCTATCCTGAGGATCGGGAGTGTTGGGAATGACAGCCAAATAGCGCCAGGTGCTGCGATCAAGCGACGGCACTGTTGGCGTGGTTGAGGCATCCTCCTCAGTCACCAAAAAACGGCTGGCGATGCTCAGCAGATTCGTATGCTGCGAATCGCCCTTGTAAAAGAGGTGGGCAGCGCCCTGGCTCAGACTGAGCTTACCTAAAAGGATCGACTGGCTTTCGACTGTGTTATCGCTTTGGAGCCAGGCATAATACGCTTTGCCGGGCGCCGGAGGCGGAACCTTGCTAAGATCCACTTGCACCTGATCAGCAATGCCTTGACTGGTACTCACATTGACTTGACCGCTGCTCAAGAAGAAGACATGACCAATAATATGGCTGGTGGTGCCAGCCCCTGCTGGCTGAGACGCGGAGCCGCTACTGTGCGCGAAGGGGAGGAGATTGAGGCCGCCACTGATCAGCAAAACTATCAGCGAAATCGCCAGGGCCATGCCCACAATGATCGTTGGGAGCCAGGGCCGGCGCTGGGGCGCACTGCTGCCAAACTGCCCAAGAGGACGAGTCGTCGGCAGCGGTGTCAGCGGTTGCAAGCCCCCGCTGCTATGGCTACTGTTGCTGTTGCCAGTGGCTGGACCCGAACGCGCTGGCTGTTCAAAACGAAAAGGCTTCAAGGCAAACCCTCCTGTCTCTCTGGCCGCATGCAATGAAGAACAGGAAGAGCAGGCAGCGAGCCTAATCCGCTGGCCTTCGCTCGGCTTGCTCGGCTCGCTCGCCTCTGCTGCAAGTGTACGCGTCTCGCAAGCGGCCAAACGTCGTTTTTGAGAAAGCTTTAAAGGGCAGGCTCCCCGAAAATTTTGGACAAAGCGCCCTACTGGCGGGCCTCAGCGATCACAGTATGCCTCAATTGCTGTTACACTCAGGAGAGGCTTCGCCCAATCGTGGTAGAGGAGAGGGACAAGCAAGGCAGTGCCTTTGAAGGAGAGAGCGCTGAGGTAGCGTAGCAGTAGGCTCAAAGAAGGGCCTGCCGAGAGGGGATCGGCAGGCCAGTCAGTCTATGAGAGCGGCTGCGGGGAGAAAGCCAGGCGAAGCTGACTCAGCGAGTGCGAGCGGCGGCCTTAGGGGCTTTAGGCGGGATATGCAGCGGGCGCCCCTCAGCGGCAAGGATAGCCTCGCGCAGGCCCTCGCTCAGCGTAGGATGCGGATGAATGGTCTCAATAATTTCATCGCCGGTCAACTCGCCGCGCATCGCCACCGAATACTCGCTGATCAAGTTGGTTGCATCGGGGCCAATAATGTGGGCGCCGAGAATCTCGTTATACCTACCCAGAATGACCTTGGTAAAGCCATCGGTCTCCCCGATGGCCACCGCCTTCCCGATGGCACTCCAGGGGAAGCGCTCGACGCGGATCTCTTGGCCATACTGTTCGCGGGCCTGGGCCTCAGTCAGGCCGACAAAAGCCACCTCGGGGAAGGTATAGATAGGATTAGGCACGACGCTATAGTCCATCTTAGCGGCATGACCGAGAGCATTTTCTGCTGCGACCTCGCCCTCCATCGAGGCCACATGTGCCAGCCCGGCCCCGTGCACCAGGTCGCCGATAGCGTAGATGCCGGGCAAATTTGTCTCCATCCGCTCATTGACGCGCACCCTGCCGCGGTCGTGGTCCAGGCCCTGCTCAAACAACTGCTCCAGACCGCTGGTATTGGGGCGGCGGCTTACTGCCACCAGCACGTAGGCGCCGTGAAAGACCTGCTCGCCCTGCTCGCCGCGGGCGATCACCTTCTTCTGCTCAGCGTCGTCCTCGATAGCCTCGACCCTGGCCCCGGTGGCGATCGTGATGCCGCGGCGGCTCAGGATGCGCACCAGCAGGCGGCGTACCTCCTCATCGACAGGGGCCAAAATATCGGGCAGCATCTCGACAATAGTCACGCGCGAGCCGAGGGCCTGGAACATGCAGGCCAGCTCGACCCCGATCACGCCGCCACCCACACACACCACGCTCTCGGGCACCTCTGTCAGATTCCAGCACGTATCACTATTGATGACATTACGCCCGTCGATGCCAGGGAACGGCGGCATCAGCGGCAGCGAGCCATTGGCCAGAATTACTTTCTCGGCGCTGAACTGCTCGCGGCTGCCATCGCTCTTCGTTACCGTCACTGTGCGATTGGCCTCGACGCTGCCCAGTCCCTCGTAGATTGTCACGCTGTTGCCCTTCAGCAGCGTGCCCACGCCGTTCGTCATGCGTTTGACTACCTTATCCTTAAAAGCCATAGCGCGGCGCATATCGAAGGTCGGTGGCTGCGGCAGCGTGATCCCCAGCTCCGCCAGCGAAGCGAGACGGTGCAGGCTCTCTGCGACATGCAGCATGGCCTTAGAGGGAATGCAGCCGACATTCAGGCAGGTCCCGCCAAGATACTGCTTCTCGACGATGGCCACGCGAGCACCAAGCTGAGCCGCTCGAATGGCTGCCACATACCCGCCTGGACCGGCGCCAATCACAGCTACATCATAGTGGCTACTGGTCATGGAACTTCTCTCCTGCAACCCATTTGCGTTGTGGGTACCTCAGTCAGTATAGCACGTTCCAGAGAGCGCGACCAGCAGCCTGCTTTCTTCTGATCACTCTGGCTCAGCCGCACCGCATCGCCGTCCTGTAGCTTGCAGCTCGGCGAGCACGCTACTCCGACTACCCCTCTCTCGGACGCTCACGGGCGCAGGAGCACCAACAGTACGCCCAGCAGCAAGAGGACGCCGATGGCGGCGAAGACTCCCGCGTTCAGCAGCATATTGCTGCGCGCCTGCTCGCGAAATTGCTCCGATGGAAGACGCAGCGGGTCGGGGGAGGCGCTCAGCGCGAACTCGTCGTCTTGCTGCTCAAGGTAACGCTCTAGCAGAGCCTCTAGATCCCGTTGCATGGCCGTGGGATGGGGATAGCGCTGAGCCCGCGACAGACTAAGCTGACGTACAAGGATCATCTCCATCTGGGGACTGACGGCGGGATTCAAGCGCCGCGCCGGCGGATGGAAGAAAACCAGGCGTTCATTGGGGTCATAACCGGTGACGGCATGGTGTAGGGTGGCTGCCAGACTGTAGAGGTCGGCAGAAGGATCAAGCTCGCCGCGGACCTCCTCCGGGGCGTAATAGCCTGCCGCGACCTTGTCTCCTTTCTCCAGAGGGGGATCGGGGGGAAAGAGGGGAATGTGGATCAGCCAGGCCGTCTGCTGGGCCGTGTTGATGATGATGGTCTCCGGGTTAATGGAGCCGTGCACAATCGGTGGTTGCTGCTCAGCAAGAATGGCCAACAGGCCGCAGAGCTGATAGCCATAGTGCACCACTTGAGCCTCGGGCAGGGCTCCCCCCTGACGCTTGAGCAGCGTCCCCAGGGTCTCCCCTTCTGGCTGGCTCAACACCAAAAAATAGCTGCCACGCTCGCTGAAGCCATCTATGACCTGGGGAAAGCCTTGGTGCTGACCAAGACGCTGCTGGCGCTCCATCACCTGGGCAATCACCTGGTTCGCGCTCGTGCGTTGCAGTAGTTCCGGTGGCATGAGCACCTCACGAATCAGCACCGGCCGGCGTCCTAATTCCTGATCAATGGCTGACCAGGCTCGCCCCTGGCGACGCTGCGTCTCCGGCAGAGGTACCGGCCCCTGTATGCGGTACCGACCCTTCGCTAGGCTGTCACCACGCATGAGTAAATACTGCTGAGGCTGAGGTAAGCCAAGGAGCGTGCCTGTGGTGGGCGGCGTCATTGCTGACTGGTAGCCACAGCGCGGACAACGACCGTCAAAGAACATTCCCTCGTATGCGCAACGTGGACACCGCATACGCTACCTCTCCTTTTCTGGCTTCCGAGCCAGATGAACTGCTAACAACTTCGTTTTTTCTATTCTCGCCTCATATACACCTGGTATGCTAGATAAAGAAGAGTGGTGCAAGGTCTCAGTGTCGATCTCATCAGTTGGACAGAGAGCACGCCTGCTCATCGTTGAGCAATGAGATAGTTAGATAGAGTGCAACAAAACGAATAAACGAATAGAAGACAGGTAAAACAGAGCCGAGCCAGACAGAGCGAGAGCCGGCGCTGACTGAGGGTCGGCCCTGCATACAAGTTCATACGGGAAGACCGCCTAGGGTGAAACCTCATCTAGGCGCTTCTGCCGGGTGGAAGGGCCAAACTGTGCCAGCAGGGCGGCCAGCAGCAGAAAGCTGCCGATGAGCACAAAGGTACCACCTGGCCCCAGACGCGTCACCAGCGACGTCACATAGCTGACGCCGATGCCACCGCCGACATGGCCAATGCCGTCAACCAGGGCGAAGCCGCTGGCACGCGCTCGCGTCGGGTAATTCTCCGTCGACCAGGAGTAGACCATTGGCAGCCAGATGTAGCAGCCCATTCCCAGCACGATGGTTCCGAGAGCCGCCAGTCCAAAGCTGTTGCCACTGAAAGCAACAGTGACCTCTCCCAACATTGTCAGCAAAGCGGCCACCAGCAGCCAGATCTTGCGTTCGACGTATTCGCCAAGCAAGTAAGCCGAGAGGGCGCAGATCGTACTGCCAATGATACCGCATGAAGTGATCAGACCGGCTTCGGCAACTGGATAGTGGAGGGCCACCAACAAGGTCGTCATGCCTGAAATATTCGAATAGACCGTGATATAGGCCAGCAACCAGATGACCAGGAGCAGAATGGTGCGTTTGAAATAGAGCGTATTGCTGAAGATCTCCTTGTAGCCAGTGCGCCGATCGTAGATGGGGACCTGGAGCTCCGGCTCCGGCGGCGGCAGCTCGCCACCCAGATGCTGGCGGGCGTAGTCTTCCATGCGTTCAACAACGCGCTCGGCCTCATAGATACGGCCTTTGGTAATAAGCCAGCGCGGCGATTCAGGGAGCTGGAAGCGCAGCAGTAGACCGATAAAGGCCAACGAGGCGCCAATAGCATAAACAACGCGCCAGCCGAAGGTAAAATGTGGGCCGGCCAGCGCAATGGGCAATCCGTAGGGAAACGGTTCTGGCGGCGTCGTCAAATAAAAGCCGAGCCAGACGCCCAAGGAGCCTCCCAGCGAAGACAGGATGAAAGTGAGAGCTGTGTAGCGGGCGCGCGCCCCGCGCGGGGCCAGCTCATTCACATAGGTATTGACCAGGGCCAGATCGGCCCCGATCCCAACGCCGGTCAACGTGCGCGCCAGCACAAAATGTGTATAGTCTCCCACAAAGGCCGTGTAGAGGGAGCCAAGGCCGGTAATGGACATAGTGACTACCATCATGTCGCGGCGTCCGTAGCGGTCTGCCAGCGGACTAAAGATCAAGGCTCCCACGACATAGCCTAGCAGATTCATAAGAACAGGGAAGCCCAGATACTGGCTGGCTGTAAGCGGGAGGCAGCCAACAATAATTTGGGTGCAGGTCTGAATGAAGGAGACATTGATGTCGCCGATATCGTAGAACGTGAAGAGCAACCCCAGACCAATCACCAACAGCACAGTTCGCGGTAAGGCCCAGATCGGAATACGGTCTTGCCGGGCAATGATCGCCGCCGCAACGCGCGATTTCTTCTGGCCAGGAAAGACAACTCTGCTCGCTTGAGCTGACATACTGTACTCCTATTGCTTTTACGTCTGGGAAATCAGCTTCTTTACAAGAAGAGGGCATATTCTTTTCTCTGATCCCTGATGGCCTCCCTGAGCACAAAATCAAGAAACGCCAGAATGCTTGTCTTCACACGCTTGTTATCCACTCAGGCAGCATATGAGAAGGCGACATATGCAGAGCCATTGTAGAGAAAAAGTGGCAGGTAGACAATGTTTGGCAGGACAAATTGCAAAGGAGAAATTGTACTCAGCGACAAGCCTAAGAGTCAGTTAGCCCCGCCCCCTGATCTCCCCTGTGGCGGTGAGGGAGACCAGGGCGGCCGGGGCCAACTGCTGGCTCGTGCGGGCTGAGCATGTGGATGGAGAGGGGACAGGCTTCTTAGCTCTCTGGAAGGCCATCGAGATGGCGAGCGATCAGCGTCATGGCCTGCTCACCAACCAAGGCCCGCAACTGCGCGTGAATCTCCCCCATGCGTTCCATGCGCCGCGTGATAAAGCGATGGCGGCTCACTCCCAGGGCCAGGCCCTGTAAGCCACGTTCAGCCGCCTCATACTCGGCCTGAATCTGGGCGAGCAGGCGGGCCACCTCAGACCTGGACCCGGACCCATCTGTGCCGGGCTGCTCTTCGGATACGGACATAGCCAGCTCCTACGTTCTTCCTTCCAGGGTGAAACCAATGCACAACCGCTCTCCCACCCGTCCCTAGGCGAGGTCTGGCTGTCCTTGCCAGAGAAGGCCTTTCTTTCTGCCTTCCTTGCCTGCCCGCTCCTGCTGGCGGCGGATCAGGAAACTGACTCTTCAAGGGCGGCGCGAGCTGGCCCGCAAGCCAGCCAGCTTTAGAGTGTCTCACCGACCTTGACGTGACCGCGCAACAGGTTGCGGGCAATGATAAAGCGCTGGATCTCGTCGGTCCCCTCGAAAATGCGCCAGACACGCATTTCGCGATACCAGCGCTCGATAGGCAGTTCTTTGGTATAACCCATGCCGCCATGAATCTGCAGCACACGATCGACGACGCGATTGGCCATATTAGCGCCGTACAGTTTGGCTACCGAGGCGGCATGGCGGTTATCCATCTGCTGCTCTGCCTGCCAGGCGGCGAACAGGGTCAGCCAGCGGGCAGCCTCGATCTCCACGTAGGAGTCGGCGATCATCCACTGGATGGCCTGGCGCTCGGCAATTGGCTTGCCGAAGGTGACGCGCGTACGAGAATACTCGATCGCCATCTCCAGCAAACGCTCGGCGGCCCCGACAGCGCGCGCGGCAATGTGCCAGCGACCGGCGCCGATCCACTTCATGGCGAGCTGGTAGCCCTGGTTTAAGCCGCCGAGAATATTCTCCTCGGGAACACGCACGTTCTCAAAATAGAGGGCCGCTGGTCCCCAGGAGCCCATTGTGGGAATGTAGCTCGAGCGCCAGCCCATCTCTCGATCGACCAGGAAGCAGGTCAGGCCCTCGCGTACCCCCTTCTCAGGGTCGGTCAGGGCGAAAACCATAGCAAAGTCGGCCTCGTTGCCGTTGGTGATAAAGATTTTTTCGCCGTTGAGGACCCACTCATGGCCATCCTTGACGGCCCGCATCTTGAGGTTAGAGACATCGGAACCGGCCCCTGGCTCGGTCAATGCAAAGCAGGAACGGCGTTCGCCGTTAATGGTTGGGATCAGGTAGCGCTTCTTCTGCTCTTCGTTGCAACTGTAGAGAATGTTGTCGGCGGAGCCGCCGAAGGTGAAAGGCACAAAGGTGCGGTAGAGTTCAATGGTGATGACCGCGGTCATAATCGGGCCAAGATTAGCCCCGCCGTACTCCTCGGGCGTATTAATACCCCAAAAGCCCAGTTCTCGAGCCTTCTGCTGCAGCTCGCGGAGCTTGGCGCGGTCCAAGCCGGGGCGTCCCTCTCGCTCGTTGCGCAAGACCTCGCCTTCCAGTGGCATCAGCTCCCTCTTGACAAAGGCGCGCACCGTCTCCTGAATCATCTTCTGTTCTTCTGTCAGGCGGAAATCCAAAGTTCTCCTCCTCGTTGGTTGCTCGCAGCTCGTGCTCTCCCATCAAGCTGGAACTGGGCCGCGCTGCTTCGGCTGACCAGGCTCTATGGTCTGCACTAGCCATCTTTGGGCCGCAGATTGGATGGCCTCAAGATGTCATCTGGTCAGCCGATCGGTTGGTCAGCCGACAGCCCAGCAGCTAGGGCTGATCAGGACGCCTGGTCCGGGTACAGAGCTATTGTATGGGGAGAACAACGGGGGAAGGCAATGTTTTGACTGACAAATTCAAGGCCGCTCCTTTGTCGTAGGAAACAGGGAGTGCCCGCCGTGTCAGGCCGGGAAAGGCGGACTGCACTCCCTGTCAGGCTGGCCCGCTGAGCTGGTTCGAGCGAAGCGCTGCGCTGGGGACCAGGGCGCGCGCACTCAGCGGCCTGTGGAGCTGGCTCCTTGTTCCGCGTGGGTGCGCTGCCAGATGAAGGCCGCCAGCGCCATCGCCGTTTGCTCCTTAGGCGTATGCTCATCGCTGCCGAGCAGGTCCTGGGCGCGGTGCAGACGATAGCGGATCGTATTAACATGGACGCCGAGGCGCTCAGCTACTGCCTGGGCCGAGCCGAGCGTTTGGGCCAGCACAAAGGTTTCGGTCAGATGCGAGCCGGTGGCGCGATCGTAGTCGAGCAGGGGCTTAAGCAGTTTGGCAGCGAAGGCCTCCAGGTCCTTGATCAGGCGCGGATTCTCGAGCAGGCTATCGAGGCCGAAGGTATAGACGTCAAGCAGGTACTCACCGTAGCCCTCGCGGCGAGCCTTGTGCGCCAGGGCGATAGTGTGGGTCAGCCCCATCTTCAGGTCTTCCAGCGAGTGGTAGCGTCCGCCGTAGACGATCCACAGGGGCTGAACGCCGCAGTGCTGCAACAAAGCATCGCGCACCTTTGAGGGTGGCTGAGGCGCCTGGCCCTCCAACAAAACGATGGCAGTATCGTCATCGACAAAGATCAGCGGACTCTTCAGGCAATCCAGGACCACGCTCTCAGCGATCATGCGCTTGCGAGCCGACTTCATGGCCTGCAGACCCTCTAAGGGCCAGGCCAGCACCCAGAACTGTCCGCGCTCGACTGGCAAACCGAGCCGATAGCCATCCTGCTCTACGTATTGCAAAGACTGACTCTTGAGCAGCGAGCGAAGCCACTGCTCACGGCGGCGGTCAAGCTGATCCTGCGCCTGCTCCAGGCGCGTGATGACCAAGTTACAGGCCACTACCAGATCGTAGAGGAAATCCGGCCATTGCGGCGGTGGCAGTGGCACCGCGGGAGAAAGATAGATCGAGCCGGGACGCTCAAGGCCAGCTAGCGCCAGCGGCACCACCTGCACCTTTTCTGGCTGACGAGCACGCTCGGCACGCAGTTGCTCCAGCTCCTCGCTACGAGCCAGCACATAGGGCTTGCCGCTGCCATCGGTCACAATCACCGGTCCCTTGATCAGTTGGCTGGCCCAATTCTCAACGGCCTCTATCCGGTTAGCGTGTAGCAGCAGCTCATACCAGGCCGTCTTAGCATCGGGTGTACGGGTCAGGCCAGGCCAATGGATCACAGCAGGGCGTTCGGCGGGTGGCAACGGCTCGAGCAAGCGAGTCAAGCGCTGGCCAAGAAGGAACTCGGCCAGTGAAAAGGGGGCGACGGTGCGGCGCGTTGTATAGAGCACCGCGGCCACATGAGCGCTGCCATCGGAGATCCTCTGCGAGCGCACCGGCAGAGCCATACCCGAGCGCACCTGTTCGCGATCGACGATGTCGCAGACACTGGGGTCGCGGTAGGGTGAATTGCGGTAATCGCCGCGCCCCATAGGAGTTCCGTAGGCGGCGACGCGACCGCCGATGCCGCGTCCCAGGCCCAGGGCAAAGCCGAAATTGTGATGGAGGGCACCCAAATGGCCGGCGATCTCCACCACATCGTTATAGGCGCGGCCCCAGAAGGTGAAATCGGCATGGGTCACAATGCGCGCCAGGCTCAAAATAGCGGCCAGCGCCTGGGTATCGCCATGAGCCAGGGCCTCAATCAAAGCGCGGTCGTGCACGGGCGAGCTAGGCGAGAAATACTGTTCTTCCTTTTCCTCCACCTCTAGCAGGGCCTCCAGCGTCTGGCGAACGCGGAGCAATCCTTCGCTTGGAGGGAGAGCGAAAGCGCCGCCCTCGCCTGGTGTGGGCCAAAGAATCCAGAACGCACACCGACCGCTGGCGGGGGAAGCGAGTTTCAGGAAGAGCGCCGGGGGCATATCGCTCAAGCCGGTGCGTAGATCGCGTTCGAGTGTGCCGGCCACGACCTCGGGGGAAGGATCGAGGCGCGCTGACAGCCAGCGGTGCATAGCATTGCGTCGGATACCAGCGTAATAGACCCTCCACGGCCCCTTACGCTGTGGAGAGGGCCAGATCAAAGCTGTGGCTACGGCAGGCATGCGGGGCAGCAACTCCTGGAGAGCGCGCGTGATCGCGTCATCGCGCTGCTCTGGGCAGAGGGCTGCGCTCTTCAGGGCATGAGTCACGGGGGTCCAGGGATCTGGAGAATGCTCTTGCATAGTGGCGCCCTCGCCATTGTGGAAGCCAACAAATAGCCATCCGCCAATTTGTAGATGAAGACATTGTATACCATCACGCTGCCTGTTTACAATAGGCTTGCACGAAACGCCAGAGGCCGCCAGGGTCGCTACCAGCGGTAAGGAGCCAGGCCTGCGGCGATGGAGGCGAGGAAAGAGAGGGCCAGCCGAACAACCGGGCACTCGCCAGAATGGGCCAGCCTCTCTAAGCGGTGGTAGCCGCCTGGCAGGTGTCGGATAGAAAGCTGCCTGGGGTGAGCGACAGAGCCGCTGCGCTCTGTCTGTGCGGGTAGCCTAAGCAGGGAAGCGGACCGAACGAGAATCAGTCAGCATCGCTGCCGACGGAGGAAGCGCCTATGCTCGTGCTGCAGGACGTTGCCGTCACTTATCAGAATGTCATCCCTGCGCTGCGGGGAGTCTCGCTGGAGGTCCCTGACAAGGTAGTTGTTGCCCTGCTGGGAACGAATGGAGCTGGCAAGACAACCCTCCTGCGCGCCATTTCCGGCCTGCTCCCGCTGCATCGAGGCGCGCTGGTTGGCGGTCAAATCCTCTTTGAGGGCGAGCGGATCGATCGCCTCTCGCCCACGCGCATTGTCCAGTTAGGTATTGCCCAGGTACTGGAAGGGCGCCGTCTCTTTGAAGACCTGACAGTAGACGAGAACCTCTACGCTGGGGCCATCACGGTGCGCAATCCCGCGGCTGTACGGCGTGCCTATGATCGTGTCATGAGCCTCTTCCCGAACCTCGCCGAGCGGCGGACCAGTCGTGCTGGTTACCTCTCGGGGGGAGAACAGCAGATGCTAGCCATTGGGCGTGCGCTCATGGCCTCGCCGCGCCTGTTACTTCTCGACGAACCTTCTCTAGGATTGGCCCCTTTCATGGTGCAGCGCATTCGCAGCATTATCGCTGAGATCAATGCCGAAGGCACTGCGGTCCTGCTTGTCGAGCAGAATGCCCAAATGGCTCTCTCCGTCGCCCACTACGGCTACGTCCTCGAAACTGGGCAGGTGGCCCTGGCCGCGCCCGCTGCTCGCCTCTTGCAAGAGGAAAACATTCGTCAGTTCTACCTGGGGCTGCGTGAAGGAGAACGGCAGCTAGCGCTTGGGCGCCTTCGCCAGCGGCGAGCCCAGACGGCAGAGAGGAGGTGGCAGGCATGAGCGAGGTTCCTAATCGCCTCAACCTGGCTAGCGACAACCACCAGCCAGGGAAGAATGAGCCACTCTTGCGCGTTGAGCAGCTCTCGGTCCGCTTTGCCGGAGTACGGGCCCTCAGCGATGTCTCTTTTGAGGTCTGGCCGGGCGAACTCTTTGCTGTCATTGGCCCTAATGGCGCCGGCAAAACCTCCCTCTTCAATGTGCTCTCGCGCGTCTACCAGCCCGAGACAGGTCATGTTACCTTTGCAGGCCAGGATCTGCTGCGGCTCAAGCCCCATCAAGTGGCCAGGGCTGGGATCGCGCGTACCTTCCAAAATATGGGCCAGTTCCCCACCATGACTGTTCTGGAGTACCTGCTCCTGGGTCGTCACACACGCATGCGTAGCGGTATCCTGCGCGCCGGCCTCTTTATCGGCCCGACACGCCGTGAGGAGTGGGAGAACCGGGCCTACTGTCTCCATATCCTCGATCTGCTGAACCTGAAAGAGGTGCGCGATCGACCTCTGGGCAGCCTGCCCTATGGTTTGCAGAAACGGGCCGACCTGGCGCGCGCGCTGGCAATGGAGCCGCGTCTGCTGCTCCTGGATGAGCCAGTAGCGGGCATGAGCCTGGAGGAGGTCGAAGAGATCGCCGAGGTCATTCTCGAGATCAAAGAGCAGCTCGGCATTACTCAGATCCTCGTTGAGCACGATATGGCTTTGGTGATGGGCCTGGCCGACCGTATTCTTGTCCTGGACTTTGGCCGCGTCATCGCTGAGGGCAGGCCGGCAGAGATCCAGGCCAATCCGGCAGTCATCAAGGCCTATCTGGGCGAGGAATCAGAACAACTGCCGGCACCCGTCGATGATCTGCCCGCCGTCTCCGAGAACTAGGGACAGCCTGGAACTGGTAACATACAGCTTGCCTGCTGCAGGCGCCTGTTGCCTTGGCCTACCGTGGAGCAGGTCTTGAGTAGGCTGTTGCGGTTGGCTATCTACTTGTGCAGGAGGAGCAATGAGCGATGGCCTATTTCCTTCAGTTGGTCTTTGCGGGCATAGCCCAGGGCTGCATCTATGCTCTCATTGGACTGGGCTTTAGCATCATCTTTAAAGCGAGCCAGGTCATTAATTTCGCCCAGGGTGAGCTGTTGCTTGTCGGAACCTACATTGTAGCAAGCGCTGTCCTCAACTGGCATCTACCCTTTTTGCTGGCTCTGCCCTTGGGCTTGCTAGTCACCGTGGTCATCGGCCTGCTCTTTGAACGCCTTGTTCTGCGCAGGATGATTGGTCGTCCGCCCTTCACTATCCTCATGATTACCATTGGTCTGGACATCATTCTGCGCACGCTGGTCATCGTAGGCTGGGGGTCACGTACCATTCCAGCGGCCACGCCCTTCAGCGTCACCAGCGGCTTCAATGTGGCTGGGGTACACCTGGGCAGTAGCGACCTCTGGACAATTGCGGTGACGGTAGTCCTCTGCGCCGCCCTTTACTATTTCTTCCGTCACACGCGCTACGGTCTAGCCATGCGGGCCACAGCCCTCGATCAGGAGGCGGCACTAGCCATTGGCATCGATGTGCGCACTGTCTATGCGCTAGCCTGGGGTCTGGCGGCGGCCATCACGACGCTCGGGGGCGTGTTGCTGGCCATCGACAGTCTGGCGATTGATCCCAATTTCGGCAATGCGGCCCTGGTCGCCTTTCCGGCCATTATTCTGGGTGGTCTCGACTCCATCAGTGGCGCGGTTGTCGGAGGCGTCATCATCGGTCTGACCAGCGTCCTGACCGCTGGTTACGAGAGCCGTTTACCGGCGGTCATTGGCACTGGTCTGCACGAGGTCACACCTTATTTGCTGATGATCCTCATCCTTCTGATTCGTCCCTACGGTCTCTTCGGCTCAAGAAAGGTAGAGCGCGTATGATCGCGACACGGGAGCACAGCCATAGCCGTCATCACCGTCAAGAGCTGCCGCGCGAAGCCGAGCCGCCGCGCCTGCTGGGGAGTCCTGGACGCTGGCTCTGGTTGGGGGTTGGTGTACTGGCGCTGCTTCTCTTCTTCTCGCTGGCCGGCGACGACTGGTTCACCATTGTCAACTACTGCCTGATTGCGGCGATCGCCACTCTGGCGCTCAATCTGCTCTCGGGCTACACTGGGCAGATCTCGCTGGGACTGGCCTTCTTCATGGGCCTGGGAGGTTACACGGCGGCGCTCCTGGGGGGCAATCCGCCTGTAGGGCCGCTTGATCCCTGGGGCCTGGGCCTGCCCGTCTTCGTCTGGCTACCGGCGGCAGGCCTGGTTGCGGCTCTGGTCGGGGCACTGGTTGGCCCGAGCGCCCTACGTCTGCGCGGTTTCTACCTGGGCATTGTGACCCTGGCGCTGGTCTTCATCGGCAATTATCTATTCCGTAATCTGCGCTTCATCACTGGGGGGCCACAGGGACGCAATTTCCCGGTGCCAACCTTTGGCAGCGTCTCGCTCGATCAGCAGAATAGCCTCTTGGGCATTGCTCTGACTTCAGGGCAGCAGTATTTCTTACTCATGCTGCTGGTTCTCCTGCTCTCGGCACTCTTTGTCTACAATCTCAGCCGATCGCGCGTCGGGCGCGCCATGCGGGCCGTGCGAGACCATGAGGTGGGCGCTGCCATCATGGGGGTGAACCTCTTTGAGGTCAAGATGGGGGCCTTCGTGGTCTCCTCGTTTCTAGCAGGCGTGGCCGGCGCGCTCTACGTCTCCTATGCGCGCTATGTGATCCCCGACTATTGGAGCTTGAGCCTCTCGATCCAGTTTGTGGCGGCCATCATCATCGGGGGAATCGCCGATGTCTGGGGGTCCATCTTGGGGGCGGCCTTCGTCTTTGCTCTGCCCCAGATCATCGACTACTTCTCACTGCTGCCGCCCAGTACCGGCGGCGGGGGCCTCAGCAGCGGCGACTTGAATGCCTTGCTTTATGGACTGCTGATCATTGTCTTCCTGCTGTTTGAGCCTGGCGGAGTCATTGGTCTGCTGCGCCGCTTGCGCCCCACCGCGCGTCGGCTCCGGCCAGTGGGGGCGGGAGTGGGTAAGGCTGCAGTCAATGAAGGGGGTGAAAATATTGAGGTGGTCGATCTGCTGCAACACGCACCTGAGAGCGGCGAGGAAGGAAGGGGGCCGCGCGGGGGCCGCACATCTTAAGCCGAGCCTGGTGCGCCAGGATCAGCTTGCTGTCGTTGCCCCTGTTCTCCTCTCTCGGCCGCCTTCCAGAGAGGCTCATCTGAGCTTTCCGGCAGTCAAAAAGACCATTAGAAACAAACCAGCCGGTTCTCTGTAGTATTTTGTGCCTTTGGCTCGATAAGGGGGTAATCGCTCATGGTCACCAAACGCTTCTTGTTTACCTGTATACTCATCCTCCTGGCCGGTCTACCGATTCTTGCGGGCTGCGCGGGCAGCAGCACCGGCAGCACTACGGGTGGACTGAAGGCGGGGCCTGGCGTCGATCTTAACAAGAAGACGATTACGCTGGGCATTCTCTCGCCCTACTCGGGACCGGTGGCCGGGCCGGTTGGCATCCCGATTGCTAATGGCGTCAAAGCCTTCTTCTACCACGTCAATGATCACGGCGGGATTAACGGTTTCAAAGTTCAGTTTATTGAACAGGATACGCAGTACAGCCCGCAGCTAGAAGTACAGAAATATAATCAGATCCGCAACCAGGTGCTGATGATCGCCGACAGCCTTGGAACGCAGCCAACCTTTGCCATCAAGGACCTGGCGGCAGCCGATCACATGCTGGTCTCGGCGGCTACCCTCTCATCGGCGCTGGCGCGTGAGAAGTACCTGATTCTAGTCGGCACGCCTTACCGTCTGCAGGTTGAGAACGCCTTTGACTACATTGTCAACAAGCTTGGGGTCAAGAATCCGGACACGGCCATCATCTACCAGAACGATGACTATGGCCAGGACGGCCTGACAGGCTACCGCGAAGCGGTCAGCGTCTATCATCTGCACGACGTGGCTCAGGTCTCCTTCGCGGTCAATGACACCGACTTCACGGCTCAGGTGGCGCAGCTAA
Organism: Thermogemmatispora sp.; assembly: GCF_019683755.1. GTDB lineage: Bacteria > Chloroflexota > Ktedonobacteria > Ktedonobacterales > Ktedonobacteraceae > Thermogemmatispora. The sequence goes on from NZ_JADGHT010000005.1 coordinate 31,036, forward strand.
AGGCTTCTGGGGCGAAGTATGTCTTTATGACAACGCTACCAACGGCAACGGCGACCATTATCGCCACGGCCTACAAGCTGGGCTACAATCCGCAGTGGATTCTGCAAAGCCCGGCTTTCTCGATTCAACTGTTGGCGGTACCGGCCCTGAAGCCACTGATCAGCCGGGCCTGGGTGGTCTCTCAGGGGGCGGCCTGGGGCGATACCAGCGTGCCGGGCATGAAGCAGATGTTAGAGGATCAGGCCAAGTACTTCCCGAAGCAGCAGCCCGATGGCTACTTTGAGTTTGGCTATGCCGAGTCCTATGTGACCTACGCCATTCTCAAAAAGGCGATGGAGAACGGCGACCTGACGCGCGATGGCCTCTTCCGCGCCTTTGAGTCGCTGCAGTCAGTGGATATGGGCGGTCTCCTGCCACCGGCGCACTATGGCTCGACTCCCGATCAGCGCGTGCCGACCCGCGATTCGGTGATCTATCAGGTAGATGCTACCCAGCCCGCCGGTGTCAAGCCGATCTCGCCCGATTTCACTGGAGTGGCTGCCAGCCAGTCTCATTTCTAAGCCAGGCTCACTAGCTCGCTCCTTTTCTTCCCTGTCTGCCCTGGTGCGTGGTTGCTCATGACGACCGGCTGCCCTCGCTCTGCTGTCCTGCAGGCTGCAGGGCAGCCGGTGAGCTTGGAGAGCGCCTGATCAGCCCCTGAGAGGCGCCTGACCGGACTGGCAGAAGCTGCCCGAACTGTCAGCCGCTCCATTTCGCTTCCTCTCTGGTCTTGCTCTTGCTCTGCATCCCTCTCGCCTGCTCTTGCCTTGGCGCCTGTCCTTGCTCGCTTGCCTGACCCAACTGGTCTATTCGCTTGCACTGCCAGCGATGAAAGCCAACTAGGACGCGTATATATAAATGGAAGCTATCTGGCTGGCTTCCAGCTCGCGACCAGCGCCGACTCTCTGGCCGAGCGCAGAGAAAAAGGCCCTGGCTAGCCGGCCCCTCGCTGGCGGTGGCCTTGCTGCTCGCAGTGAGCGGGGTAAGGTCAAGCAGAGCCTGGTTTTATTGCTTAATTATTGAAATTTATTGATTGGAGTGCATTATCAAGCATTTCCCGGATGCAACATGTGTGTTCTCTCTGTTGCGGCGGGAGTATGCCACTCGTGCGGGCTCTCTGCGTCCCGGGGCTGAGTGTCCTGCGAGAGAAGAGGGATCACTGAGCATGGCGACTACGAGTGAACTGAAAGAAATTATGCGTGAGCTTGAGCTGGTCGATATCGGCGATGCTGCCAGTTACCTTGGAGAGGAAGCGATGCCGCTGCAGGAGCTGCCCCGTACCGAGCAACCGCAGTCGCTCCTTGAGCATGCTCCTGGCCATCCACCGACCTGTACCTGCATCTTCTGTCAATTATTACATGTCTTATAGAGCACGATAGCTGCTCCGCTTCAGCGCTTCACTGAGACAACGGGGCGTAGGCTATGGCGACTCCCCAGCACGGCCTACGCCCCGTTGTTCTGCCTCAGGCGATGAGGGGGGCAGCAGCGCGCAGGGACCTCAGTAGTGGGCTTCGCGCAGAATCTTGATGCGCCGCTCGGGGTAGGGCATGCCACTAGCACGGATCTGGGCGATCACCGCCTCCAGATCGTAAGGGACGCGACGAATCTCGCCCTCCCAGTCGCTGCCCTGCCAACTAAGGATACCGTAAGCGGCGCGCTGGTCCCCATCGCGAGGCAGGCCACAGCTAGCCACATCCAGTAGCAGCAGGTGTCGCCAGCGGCGCCGATAAGCGATGTGCAAGTGGCCGAAGGCCAAAGCCCCGATCCCCTCATCTAAACCCGCAAGCAGGCGCTCCAACTCCTGATCGGAGGCATTGGGAGCGATGGCCTCCTCCAAATTATGGGGGTTGGCGTGGACGATCAGGGCATCACTGCCGCCAGGGTTCGTTACGCGATACGAGAAAGGCAGCTCGCGCAAGTAAGCGATGCCCGCCGGGCCGATCTGCTCGCGTGTCCAGGCCACGGTACTCTGTTTCTTGCGCCCCTTCTCAGGGGCGGCGGTGACCACTTCCTCATCAACATTGCCCTTGATAACCGGACAGCCGAGCTGCTGAACAATGTTGAGTACCTCGCGCGGGCGGGGACCATTCAGGCAGAGATCGCCGGCAATGACGATCTGGTCGATCGCTGGCTGGCGCCCCAGATCTTCGAGCACGGCCTCCAGGGCCACCTGATTTCCATGAATATCGGAGATAATGGCAATGCGCATAGTCAATCTGCTATCCTCTCCTTAGAAGAGCAAGCGATAGAGAAGGAAGGACAGGCGGTTGGCCTTACCAGGCGGGCAGAGAAGACGACCAGAGGCGAGCTGGCTGCAGTGCCTCGATCGCCCTGGAAAAGCGCCGGCTCTGGTCAGCGAGAGCCCCGCCCGCGCGCCCGGGCTTACGCTGAGCCTGATCCAGATCGCATCATCCGCAAGCGAGAAGCAAGCGTCTGACTGCAGCAACGGAGGTGAGAGCCGATGGAGCACATCATCGGCGTCCTATCGGATACCCATATTCCGCGCTTCAAAGCCCTACCCGAGGCCCTCTGGCACCATTTTGCCAATGTCGAGCTGATCATTCACGCTGGCGACCTCTCGGTGCTGGCGGTTATCAACGAGCTAGAGACCATTGCTCCTGTGGTAGCTGTGCAAGGCAACGTTGAGAGCGACGAAGTGCGGCGCAAGCTGCCCCTCAAGCGCGAGCTGGTGATTGGCGGCTGCCGTATCGGGATCGTTCACATTCTCAGTCCTGACAGCGCACCTCGGAGGCGCACCGAAGATGAAGCGCGCCTGCAGGCGGCTCGCCGCGAGTTCCCGCAAGCGCGCTGCGTGATTTTCGGCCATACGCATGTTCCCTATCTGCGTCAGCAAGACGGCCTGCTCCTCTTCAATCCCGGCAGCGCCACCGATCGCCGCAGCCAGCCAACTTGTACGATTGGTCGCCTCTACATTGAAGACGCCAGCGGCGACCCCCGTGGGGAAATCATCCCCCTGTAGCCTCTCTGCTGCTTCCGGCTCATCCTGGCCGAAGAAGCAAGCTAGGAGTGGCGCGGGCGTAGGACCTCCTGCCCGCCCAGATAGGGGCGCAGGGCTTCTGGAATGCGGACAGAGCCGTCGGGCTGCTGATGATTCTCTAGCAGCGGGATCAAGATCCGGGGCGAGGCAATCGCGGTATTATTCAAGGTGTGGACGAACTTCACTTTGCCATCGCGGTCGCGATAGCGGATGTTCACGCGTCGCGCCTGCCAGTCATGGAAGTATGAGCAGGAATGCGTTTCGCGATAGCGGCCCTCGCTGGGTACCCAACATTCCAGGTCGTACATGCCAACCTTGCCATCGCCCATGTCGCCCGTACAGACGTTGACCACGCGATAGGGAATCTCCAACGCCTGAACCAGCTCCTCAGCGTTGCGAATCAGCTGTTCATGCCAGCGAACCGACTCTTCATGTGAGGCTTCGCAGATCACATATTGCTCGACTTTGTTGAACTGATGGACGCGGAAGACGCCGCGCGTATCCTTGCCATAGGTGCCGGCCTCCTTACGGAAGCATGGGCAGAAGCCAACGAAGGTCAGGGGCAGTTCCTCGTAGCTGAGGATCTCATCCTTGAACATGCCTGTGATCGAGACCTCGGCGGTGCCTACGAGGAAGGTATCCTCTCCTTCCAGTGCATAGACCTGGTCGCGTCCGCGTGGAAACTGGCCGTTACCGATAAAGCAGAACTCGCGCGCCATTGCCGGCACGATCAGCGGCGTGAAGCCCTTGGCAGCGATGCGGTCGAAAGCAAAGTGCAACAGGGCCATTTCGAGGCGGGCAGCATCGCCTTTGAGCACATAGCTGCGCGAGCCGGCAATTTTGGCGGCGCGCTCCATGTCAACCAGGTCCAGTTTTTGCATGAGGGTGTAGTGATCCAGCAGTGGAAAGTCAAACTGCGGCTTCTCTCCCCAATAGCGCACCGGAACATTATCTTCCTCACCCGCGCCGACTGGGGCCGAGGGGTCAGGGATCTGTGGGACCAGGTAAAGGAGCTGTTGACGCTGCTCGGTCAGTGCCTCGAGCTGTGGCTCTAGCTCCTTCAGGCGCGCTGCCAGTTGCTTGCCCTGGGCGATGAGCGACTCGCGCAGCTCCTTGTCCTTGCCGGCCTGCCCAATACGTTTTGAAAGCTGGTTCTGCTCTGCACGCAGAGCTTCAACCTGATGCTGTAACTCCAACACCTGGCGGTCAAGGGCGAGAAACTGATCAACATCAAAGTCGCTCTGCTTGAGACGCACGGCCTCCTTGACAAGCTCGGGATGCGTACGAATAAAACCGAGATCGAGCATGAAAAATCCTCCACTTGCTCCGCTTAGTGTATGCTCCTATGCTTCTTGACAAGAGATATCTCCCTCTGTTAGCCCAGCCGCTGAGCATTGACTAGCTGGTTGACGGCGGCGTCGCTGCTCTCTCCCCTCTCCCTCTGCCTCTTGTCTGGTTTGGCTGTCTCATACAATAAAAAAAGCGTTATCGTCCATTATGCGTAAGGACGACAACGCTGATCAACAGCGTAGGCCGTGGTGCCACCTTCGTTCAGGCGCTCTGCTCCTCGCATGTCTAGTCGGCTGACATGGCAAGCGCCAGGCCGCGACCTGACGGCTTGGGCAGAGCAGCCCCTCATTGGCCCGTTAACGGGGGCAACCGCAGACGCTCATCGCGTGGGCTCCCAGGTGGATTCCCTCATGTCCGACACTGCGTTGCACCGGCCCGCAGCTCTCTGGCGTCTGGCCCATGAGGTACTGATCCTGTTCTTCGCCTTTGCTGAATTGGGGCGTTGTTGCGCCTTTCTCCTTCGCTCCTAGCGATAGGATAGCAGACGCGGGCGCGCTCTGTCAATCACACGGGGCTGGCTGTCACAGTCCCAGCGACCGCTTTCGCTGGGCGCGAGCGACGTGGGGCAGCCCGTGCGCTCGTTGCTTCACTGAGGCAATAGCCAGACGTGAGCATTGCTGAATTGAGCCACGCAGGGTAACTGATCATCGATAGCGGCGACGCCGATCGCGCCTGACGAGAGCGAGTGATCATGAAGGCTGCCCACGGCCTGCTCATTCACATAGAGCACAATGGTGTCCTGTGTAGCCAGGACACTCAGAATATTAGTTTGGGTCAGGCCGCTGCTGATCGCCGGACTGAACCCCGTCAGCAGGGTTTGGGCCGAAGTACCCTCATAGAGATCGAGGGCGAAGGAGCCAGTGACGCTCATACGAAAGAGATAGTAACGCTGACCGTCGGTGCTGGCGCGGAAGAGCAGACCAGCCTCCTCACCGTGGATAATCGTTAGCTGCACCTCGTAGACAAACTGGCTAAAGTGCGTGCTATGGGCCAAACAGGGCTGAAGCAACCCAGGATGACCTGCGCGCGCCTCATAGGCGCCGTTGTTAAAGAAACAACCGGTACCGGCATCGCTAAAGCCCTGGTCCCAGCCGTGGGTTGCGTCGGGAGAGCTGAGATCATCACTGAAAGCTGGTTGGCCCTGCGTAATCTGACTCAGGCGCTCATCATAGGCGGTTGCGGTTGCAGTGAGCTGGCTATGCTGCGCTGTTGCCAGGCTCTGGGCTGTGGCGGTGGCATAGATAGCGGCCTGCTGAGTAGACAGAGCCTGGGCCGTGCCGGCGGCCTGGGCGCTTGCGCTGGAGAGGACATTGCGTGTAGCCTGGGTGCGAGCTGTGGCCTGGGCCTGGAGCACCGCCGTAGCCTGGCCGGTAGTCAGCGTCACCAAGAGGGCTGTGCTCGCTAACAGCAGCAGGGCGGCAAGTGTCCCGGCAAGCCACCACTGCCCGCGAGAGAGTCCAGCGCGCCTGCGCCGAAAAGGGGCAGGCGCAACCACAGGCGCCTGAACGAGCGCGGTTGTCTTCGTCTGCTCCTCCGCCTCGGTCGGTTTGGCCAGGGACTCCTCGTGTTCCCCTGGAGTCATCGGCTCCCTCCCATAGACTGGCAGCCGCTCCGGCTCAGACTGGCTATCCTTCGCCGGCGGGCGGCCTGCTTGCTGCTTCCCTGGCATACGTGGCGTTCCCTCGCTTGACAGTAGCCTTTTCCCTTTCTGCTCGCTTCTCTCTGCTACTATAGCATGAGCGCTGCTAGTAAGGCTAGCCCTGAATCATTTTGGCAAAGCGCCGACGAGCCGGAGCTCAAGCTCAAAGGCAACAAACAATCGAGGGCGCGCGAGAAGAGCAAGGAGAAAAGGGCTGGCAGTCTCGGGGAAGTCCAGGCGTCTGGACCGCTAGTTCCCGTGATCATAGCCAGCATTCCTGCCCTTGAACCATGCGAGGCAGCGCTTTCCGTCTAACGCACATGCTTCCATGCTTCTCGTGCGCAGGCAGAAAGGCTTAGCTCTTTCGCTAGAGCCGCCAGATTTTCATGTTCTGGAAAGCGACATCAACGGGCGTTTTGCTAGTATCCAGGGCGATTAGACCAATCTGCCCGCTTGACAGGTTGCTGTCATGAACCGTGGCAAGATAGTGCTGGTTCACAAACACCATGAGTATATTCTCCTGGGCGATGACGGTGAGCGTATTGCTCTGGCCCAGATTCGTGTTAATGGCGTTGCTGACTCCCTCGGAGAGGGCGGTAAAGTCCTCGTTGGAGAACTTGCTCAGCAGATAGGCGCCACCGGGACTGATCAAAAGGCTATAGAAGCTGCGTGTCCCCTCATTGAAACGGAAGACCATGCCTCCCAGCGTCTGGAGGCCATTCTTATTACCCTTCATGATCTTCATGTCGACCTGAAAGGCCAGATTCTGATACGTGAGAGCATTGGCGATGCAGGCCCAAAGTGGTGTCTCTGCCGTTGTCAGGACATGTAGCGCGCCATTGTTAAACTGGCAACCGCTCCCGTCGCTATTGAGCGTATCGTCCCAATTGCTGGCACTCTGACCGCTCAACCCATCATTCACCTGGGGGGACTGAGAAATGATATAGTTGTAGAACGCCTGAGGATCGTTCTGCAGCGCAGTTATGGTTGCCGTGGCGTTGGCGCGGGCGATGGCCGTCGCCGTCTGATGGCTGCGAGCCAGAGCGGTGGCACTCTGGGCTGTAGCTGTGGCCGCGGCGTGCTCCTGGCCGGGGCGAATGACGCCAAGGTAGACAACAGTTCCCAGCAGGACCATGAGACAGATGAGCAGAACGGCCAGAATAAAGACTATCACCGACCTGCCTCCCCTGGCTGCTCCTGGGGCGGCGGGCGTAGGAGCAACGGGGGGGAAGCCAGTGCCGGGCCCGGGCGTTCCTAGAGGAGCCGGCTGTGGCTGAGGCGGCCAACCGACTTGTCCCTGCTGAGGCAGCCCTGCGCCGGCCTCTCTGCTTGCCCCCACAGCAGGAAGCTGACCAGTGGTCAAGGCAGAAGGCGGCGGAGGATAGCCGGGGTAGAAGGAGCCAGAAAAGCTGGTTGGCGCTGGTGGCTGAGCCGCAGAAGGCTGCTGATAGCCTGGTGACGTTGCCCAGCTTCCACTTTGGCTGAGCTGGCCGGAAGGCTGCGGTAGCTGGCCTGTTGCTGGCGTCTGGGCCGACGGCGCCGGATAAGCACCAGGCGGGCCAGCATAAGAAGGGGTAGCAGGCCCAGAAGGCGCCGGTGGCCAGCTATAGCTCGTCGCGATGTCGCGTGGCGGAGGCACTGGCGTCGCACTGCTGGGAGCAGAGGCCGCCGAGCCGCTAGAAGCGGGTGAAGCCGCTGCTCCTGCCTCGGCACTGGTCTGCTGAGGCGCGCGCTCAGGTTCGGAGGGAGTTGTCTGAGCTGTCCCCGCCTGAGCAATGGCCTCAGCCTGCCCGCTGGGGGATTGGGACTGCTGCCAGCGTGAAGGTGCGCGTACCGTCGGCTCGCTATATGGGGCGCGCAAGGTACGCTCACTATCCTCAACGGTGGTCGACTGTGACTGCTCGCTGGTTTCGGAGCGGCGCTTAATCAGCGTAGCGTCCGGGCTGGCGGGCGAGGACGAGGGAGCCTGAGAAGGCGCAGGCTCCAATACATTGTAAGGGGTAGGAGCGCCGCAGGCGGGGCAGATGCGCGCCCCCGCGGGTAGCTCGGCCTGGCAGATCTGGCATTGCATCGCTAAGAAAATCCTCCTCGAAGACTGGACAGAAAGACTCCCTAAAGCATCATCAGCATAACATGCTTTTCAATCTATGCCAAGCGATCTCAGTGTAGGCAACTGGCTAGCGTAGGGCCAGCCACCAGTAATGGCCCTTCCACCTTGGAAAATGTCTTGCTTTGCTTATTGGCATTCCGTTCCCTACTCTTAGTTCCCTGTCCTGATCAGCAACAAGGATGACTGTGGGAGAAATAGGCGCAGGCGGCAGGAGGATCGTTAACGTGACCAGACCTCAAGTTGGGAGAAAGAGGCATCGGTCACATGGCCCAAGTCAATAGCGAACACGCCGATCTGCCCTGTACTAAAGTTGGCATCCTGAGCGCTACCAACATACTGCTTGTTCACGTAGAGCAGAATCGAGGAACCGCGGGCGATCACTGTCAGCAGGTTATCCTGGCCTGTTGCCGTGTGAATGGCGCTTGTCGGACCGCCCACCAGGGCATTGGCCTGCGTCCCGTCAGAGAGCATAAGGCTATAGTTTCCGTCGCTACCCACGAAAAAGAGATAGCCCGTGCCGTTATCTGCATTGGCGCGGAAGACCAGGCCGCCACCATCGCCTTGGGTCAGCCGCATATGAACCTGCAGCGTAAAGTTCGCAAAGTTGGTGGCCACAGCCAGACAGGGAAGAAAGACATGATCGCTGGCGACCAACGAATGCAGGCTGGACCCGGAGAAGAAACAGCCCTCGCGCCGATTGTTATCCAATGTCCACTGATTCCCATTCTGTCCGGTCAAAGGGTCGGACAGCGTGGGATTCCCTTGCGTTGCTTCCTCGTAGGTGGCCTGCTGAGCGGTAGCGGTAGCGACAGCGATTGACGTGGCCTGCGCGGCAGCCGTCGCCGTGGCCTGGGTCCGAGCGATGGCCGTCGCCGTCGCATGAGCACGCGCCTGCGCTGTCCCCTGAGTAAGGGCCGTCAGGGCGGCGCTGACCGTCGCCGTGGCTCCCGCTCGCAACCGGGCTGGATGGTACAGGCCTCCATAGATCACTAAACCGATTCCCGCCATAAACAGCAAGAGCATCAAGACAAAGCCCATTTGCAGCGAGCGTGAGAGCGCAGGGCGCTGTTCAGCCTTGAACTCGCTACGATGAAAATGGGCCAGGCGCCGCGGTGTAGTCACGGCGCCGATAGGTGCTGCATCATAGGCCCCCGGTGGGCGAGGAGAACCAGTCTCCGTGCTGGAGCTGCCTCCTGCTCCTGTGCCGCTCTCGCTCCCGGCTGTAGCGCCGCTGGCCTCGGGAGCGACTGGGGTAGCCTGCGAGACGATCGCAGAGGAAGCGTCATCCGCGTGCTGGCTGGGCTGAGCCGGACCCCGGCCGCCCCCCAGCGCCGCCCCGCAGACAGGGCATGTGGTGTAGCTCTCGGGCACCGCTGCGTAGCAAAACTCACAGTGCCTGATCATGAGATCTCTTCAACCTCCTGCTCTCAGTGGGCCGCACATCGGCCTCCTCGTTGCTGTAGCTATCAGCGTCTCCGCTTGCTTCTCTGAGACAAAAGCTCCTTGCTCTTCGTCTGCTGAATATCTAGCTCCTTTGCTATCCTTATATCGATATTGTTAGCTCCTTGCCTCTCTAGGATTCTTTCGCTTTCAGCAAGCTGTTTTCGGAAAACTCAGGACCAATGCTCCCCCCATCGCAGGCTGCCAGCTCTTTGACTCAGCCGGTAGGTTTGATGTCTCCAGGGTGTTCTTTCTGCGCCTGCTCTTCCTGCCTTGTCTCTAGATCGAGACTGGTGTGACTGGACAGATCGTAGAAGAAAAAAGGCTAGAGGTATTGCTCCCTGCGAGAAGGATGCTTCTTCCCCATCCATTCATATCATGAAGATAAATGTATTGATTGATAGCACTCAGTATAACACACTGCTTTGTCGAAGGGAAGAGTAAAAAGAGAAAAAAATAACACGTGACAGACCACAGCCGGCAGGTAGCGGACCACCATCGCTGCGAAAAGCGAACAGAAGCTCCTAAGCGCCAGTGGGGTCGTCACGTGCTAGGATAGGCCTTGTGGCAAGAGAGATACAAAGGAGAGCCAGGCGAGTCCCTGGAAGAGAAGGGCTGAGCCGAGCGCGAGGCGTGCCAGACCAGACCTACCTAGATCAGGCCCAGCTCCCACTTAGCGTCTTCGGTCATGCGATCGGGAGTCCAGGGTGGATCGAAAGTCATCTCCACGTCGCATGACTTCACATTCTCGACCTGGCTAACGCGCATCTCGACCTCAGACATCACATCGCCGACCAACGGGCAGCCCATTGAGGTCAGCGTCATCTTAATATGCACATGGCCGGTTTCCTGATTGATATCGATCCCATAGACCAGGCCGAGATCATAGATATTGACAGGAATCTCTGGATCATAGCATTCCCGTAAGGCCTCGATCACATCGGCCTCATTGATCTGGGGCATAGTCTGCTGCTCCTTCCCTGCTGATATCCCGAAAGTTCCCCATATTCTTTGTCCTCTATGTTATCCCAAGTAACATAGTAGGGATTACTCCACATAAATATAGCGCAAGGCCTAGACCTTG
>NZ_JADGHT010000114.1 GCF_019683755.1 Thermogemmatispora sp.
CCGCTCGTAATCACCATAGATAGCCTCTACCGCAAAGCCGCTGGCCAGAAAGAGTAGCTGCAGCTCACGCGGAAAGTACATATGTAGGTCGAGTTGCGTAAGACAGCGCTCATTCTCTCCCTGCTCCGAGAAGCGCTCATGAATCCAGACCATGTGCTCAAGTTGTTCACAGGGATCATAGCGGCGGCTGCTGTAGATGAGCAGGGTGCTCGCGCTCGCCGGGTCACTGATCTCGTCCTCAAGATAGAGTTGGGTAGGACGATTGAGGGCAGCACTCAGATAGTCAAGGTCGGGAAGCTGGACATCAACGATAAAGCGGCCACCAGGCGCCAAATGATCATATGTACAACGAAAGGCAGATAGCTGATCTTCAATGGTATAAAGATGTGCAGCCGAGTTGAAAGGCAGAAAGATAAAGTCAAAGTTTCCACAGGCGGGCAGATGATAGTCGCGCATGTCGCCCTCGTGGAGGATCACGCGGCGCTGCACTTCCGGCGCTTCGCTTTCAAGTTTACGTCGGTAGGCGGCAAGCATCTGAGGGGCACTATCCAGGCCCTCAATGATCAGGTCAGGGAAGCAGCGCGCCAGAGGAAGACCCAGGCGTCCACTGCCACAGGCTAGCTCCAACACCCGATGAGGATGATATTCCTCGATAAGCCCTTTCCAGAAGGGCAGATCTCGCTCACTCTGGTTTTGATATTGTAGGTCGTAATCTTCAACTCGCTCGTAATACTCACCAACACAATAGGCCATACCACTCCTCATTCGCCGGACGTCAAGGCAAGACAGCGCGTAGAGCGCAGATCAGGCACAGTTAATAGATCACAGAATAGGCTCTTCTACGCACAAATGCCCCCTTTCAGGGGCAGAAACAGAGACAGGGGAAAGGGTAAGAGAAGGAAAACGCTGGCAGAGAGTGGACGCAGAACCACTCTCACACCTATAGTAGAGTTTAACATAGGGTAGCCGTGATGCGCAAGGGGGGATGGGACCGCGCCGGCCCCCCGGCTTCTCCTCTGCTTATGCTCTATCCTCTTTGGCAGATCCTGCTCTCCCGCTCTGCAAGCCCACGTGATATATTACGGTTGACCCAGGCCGGCGCCTGCCAAAGTGGGCAGCGCCGGCAGCGAGTAGCCACCATCAGAGGAACAGTCAGAGACAGCGGCTGTTCTTGAGGTAAAGCAGCAATCTATTCGCGTACAAGCGACGCTGATGCCTTTTTCTGAGAGGAAGACAAGGAGTATCTCTATGAAAATTAGAGGGAAAATCGTGGCGACCGGCCTCATTGCCAGTGGAGTGCTAGGTACAGTGGCGGTAGTGAATAAGATCACGGAAGCGTTGGCCGGCGAGCTGAGTCCCGGCCTTGCCGGCGAGGGGCGCCGCTATCCCTGGAAATACGGCGACGTCTTCTATACCATGCAGGGACCACGCTCAGCGAAGCCGCTGGTACTCGTGCACGGTCTAGGGCCAGGCGCCTCGTCCTACGAGTGGCGACGCAACCTTGAAGCTTTGGCCCAGGATTTCCGCGTCTATGCCCTGGACCTGCTTGGTTTCGGTCTCTCTGACCGCCCGGCCATCACCTATGAGCCACAGATCTTTAGCGACTTGCTCAGCGATTTCCTGCGCGAGGCGGTACGGGCGCCGGCCCTTGTCGTGGCGCGCGGACTCAGCGGGGCCTATGCTATTGCCGACGCCTATCGTCATCCAGGCAGCTATGAACGATTGGTTCTGGTTTCCCCCCCGGCGACCATGCTCGAAGAGCCTTCCCCCAGCCCGCTCCTGACGGCCATGCGCTTTGGACTGCGCCTTCCACTTGTCGGGCAGTTCGCCTACAATTTGCTGACAACCAGACGCGCAATCCGCAACTACTATGAAGAGCGTGCTTACTACGATCCTTCGCTCATCAGCGATGAATTGATCGAATATGCCTATATCAGTGCCCATCAGCCCGATGCGCGCTTCCCTGTCGCCGATCTGCTGGCCGCTAGACTGCATGCAGATGTCAGCGAGCCACTGGCGCGCCTTACCGTGCCAGTGATGGCGCTCTGGGGCCACAACGGCACAGGGGTGAGCGCTTCCTTCAAGCGCGTCAATCCACAGATTGAAACCCACATCCTTGAGCGCTGTGGCGAGCATCTGCATGAGGAACAGCCGGAGGCCTTCCATTCGCTGCTCCGCGCCTTTGTTGGCAGCACCGTCTGACCTTCGCCGCTCACGACCGTGAGCCTCCGCGTGTAGAGAAGAAGCCGCAGCACTCGCTTCAGGCTGAGCCTATCTTGGAGGCTGATCAGCCAGAGCGAGCTGCCTGCGGCTTGATGATGCATTCCTTATTCTTGACCCGACTTTCGTCCAAGCCAAGCCCTCAGGAGCGACGATATGACTGATAGTGGCGCAATTGCAGTGCCTGGGCCTGCCTGAGACGATTGAGAGCCTGGTCAACCGCCGCAGCCTCCCGATCCATCTGCAGGCGATAGAAGACGCGCAAGGCGGCCCGATAGCAATTACGCGCCTGCTCCAGATAGCCAGCCCGCGTACGCGGATCGCTTCCCAATTGGCTGTAGGCTTTACCGCGTTCAAACTGCAACTGGGCCCACTCAAAGGGGAAAGCCTCCCGCGTGTAGACTTGCAGTGCCTGATCGTAGCAGGCCAGGGCCTGGCGCAGGGCAGCCTGGCGTCGCCTACCTCTCACCGGCAGGCAGCGGTAGGCTCTGCCCAGAGCCTGTAGCGTGGCTGCCCAGAGGAGGGGGACGCTATCGGGTCGGTAGATCTCCAGAGCTGCTGCGTAACAAGCGATGGCCTGCCTCAAATGGCGGTAGCGATTGCCTTCGCGCAGGCAACTCCAGGCATCGCCCAGCGCGCGTTGAAGCTGGGCCCACTCTTCGGGACTGCCCTCCCGCGTCAGGACCTGCAGCGCCGCCTGATAGCAGCGAATCGCTTGATGGAGCAGACCAGTCTGGCGATCCGCTAGTTGCTGAAGGGCCAGGCCCAGATTATACTGCACTTTGGCCCACTCATAGGGAAAAGCCTCTCGTGTGTAGACCTGCAACGCCGCCCGGTAGGCGGCGATGGCTTTGTGCAGGAAGCTACAGCGCGCTGGCCCCAGAAAATCAGCATAGGCATTGCCCAGGTTACTTTGGGTCAGCGCCCACTCGACCGGATAAGTGGCCCGATTATAGACACGCAGAGCAGCCCGGTAACAATCGATGGCTCGTGCGAGATGCTCCTGACGCTTGCGCCCGGGTAAGCTGCGGTAGACATTGCCTAGATTGAGCTGAGTCGCCGCCCAGTCGAGCGGCGCCGTCTCGGGCGTGCGCATCTCCAGCGCCGCCTGCAGGCAGATCAAAGCCCGCTCCAGATAGGCACGCCGTTCCTGCCCTTCTCCGACGCTGGCCAGTTCGGCATAGGCGATACCCAGGTTGTTCTGTAGCCGTGCCCACTCCGACGGAAAGGCATTGCGGCTAAAAACGCGCAAGGCTGCCTGGTAGCACATGATAGCACGTTCAATATTGGTGCGACGTGGCTGTCCAGGCAACTGGAGATAGGCGTTGCCCCGATTCTGTTGCACAGTCGCCCACTCGTGAGGATGGGTGGCATGGGTATATATCTGCAGGGCGGCCTCGTAGCAGGCAATAGCGCGTTCCAGGTGCAAGCGACGATCGCGCGCGGGCAGGCTAAGGTAGGCCGTGCCAAGATTGTTCTGGAGCCGCGCCCACTCCAGAGGATGCCGCTGACGTTCGCAGAGGCGTAGAGCCGCCTTATAGCAAGCAATGGCCCTTTCAAGGTTGCGGCGGCGCTCTCCCGTTGGGAGATCACACCAGGCATTTCCGAGATTCTGCAGCGTGACCATCCGCTGGGTAGCGAGTTGCTCCCCGCGGAAGACGGTGAGGGCCGCCTTATAGTGGGCAATGGCCCGCCGCAGGTGCTCGCTGCGCTCTTGGCCCGGCAACTGACTGTAGACGGTGCCTAGATTATGCTGGAGCTGCGCCCACTCGCGCGGGTATTCGTCTCGCGTGTAGACCTGCAGCGCCGCCTCGTAACAGGCTATGGCCCGCTCTAGATTCGCTTCTCGCCCACCGGTGGCTAGCTGGGCCAGGGCGTCGCCCAGTCCCTTCTGAGCACAGGCCCACTCGCGCGGGTATTCGTCCCGCGTGTAGACCTGCAGCGCCGCCTCATAACAGGCTATGGCTTCTGAGAGATGCTGCTGCCGATCGCCAGTGGACAGCTTCGCGAGGATTTGACCACGCTCAAGCTGTGCCGCTGCCCATTCGGCATCTTGTCGCGTGTCTTGATGGTTGATCATACCAGAACTCAGCCCCCTGCTGGTTTACTCCGTCCCTACTGGAACAATCGGCCCGTTCCAGCCTTCTCCTGAGATATTCGTCCACCAGGCCGCGGCCTCCCCCTCCCTCTCTTTTACGGCCTTGCCTCTGTGGGACAAGGCAGTAAATAGACCACAGGTAGTGGCGGACGACAGGGGCAGATTGGTTGATGAGCTTCTGCGAGAGACGATGAGCGATGGGTTGATCTGGCTGACACTTTTAGCTTAGAAAACGGAGCCGTTTCTGTCAAGCATTCAAGCAGACAAGCAACGTAAATAGGCCAGATAGACCAGGCTGCCTGGTTAGCCCCAGCCAGAGGGCCAATGCGCCGTTAGCGGACAGGGACAAGAAAGGGTGGCGCGCTTTATCTTATCTTCCCAGGCCCTCGCCCGCCTCTATGAGCAACGGTAAGGTAAACCAGAAGGTCGAGCCGGCCCCGGGTTGACTGGAGACCCCGACTACCCCTTCGTGACGTTCGATGATCGTCTTGCAAATGTGCAAACCCAGGCCAAGACCTGGGCTGGCACTGCCGTGGGCCTGAATGCCAGGCACTCGATAGAAGCGCTCCCAGATGCGCTGCTGTTCAGCAGGCGGGAGGCCGGGCCCCTGATCACGCACAGAGACGCGGGCCTGACGCTCTTCTCGTTCAATCCAGACTTCAATCGGACTTTCACGCGGAGAGTATTTGATGGCGTTCGTGAGATAGTTGGTGACAACGAGGCTGATGCTTTCCGCATCCGCCAGAACCATGATCGGCGGTGGCTCATCTCCCTCTGTCAGCTCCTGGCCCCCTACAGTCAGACGAATACGCCTTTGGGCGGCTGTTGATTGTAGATCGTTCACCGTCTGGCGAACGATAACCACCAGGTTCTCAGGCCGACGCTGCATTACCAGGCGATCCGCCTGGACACGCGATGATTCGAGCAGATCACGCACAAGACGCGTGAGCAGACCAGTCTGACGATCAGTCCTCTCAAGCAACTCCTGGATGATGGCTAGCTTTTCTCGCTGCTCGTCGGTCACAGGCAAGCGCTGCAAATGGCGTCGGGCCAGTTGGACGTTGCCCTTGATGGTAGTCAAGGGCGTTCTGAGTTCATGGCTGGCGATGCTGAGGAATTCATCCATACGGCGATTGCTCTCGCGCAGTGCCAGCTCATTAGCGCGGGCCTCGGCGCGCTCATGCAAGAGGCGCTCATGCTCAGTGACCAGGGCCGCTAGACGAGCTACGGCCTTGATTAGCGCCATTTCTTCAGCACTATATTCATGCCCGCGCTCAGCATGCTGAATGCGAATCAGGCCGATAAGCTGCTGCTCAATAAGCATCGGGGCAATCACCGCTGCATAGCGCTCACCTGCCTGGATTGGAAGCGTTCTACAGTCGGCATCACTCTGGCCGAGCAAGCGATCGGCACGGAGAGCAGCTACAGCCTCGGGAGGGAAACAACTACTGAGCGGTGGCTCCGTGGCATCATCCCAGGGTAGCCACCGCTGCCAGCGTCCATCATAGTCGTCATTGCCAGCATAAGCCAATAGCTGAAGCGTTTCCCGCTCGGGAGACAGACGCAGGATGGTAACCTGATGACAGTTCAAGACCTGGCAGATCAGCCGTGCGAGGTGGTGGGTGATTTCGTGCTGCTGTTGTTCGCAAGGGGGACCAGCCTCAGCGGACCGTAGGCTTGCCAGCCGAGGCTGAGAGTCAGCCAGATCGCGCGGGATCTCTACCAGGGCTTCGGCCAGAGCAAGCAAGGCCTCTAGAGCTTCATGGGTGCGGCGTTCTAGCAGATAGCGCTCGGTCACATCGCGGGCAATCGCCACAGCTCCGATGACACAGCCACGGTCATCGCGTACCGGGGAGCCGCTCACACTGATGCGGCGCTCACAGCCATTGGACATGCGCAAGAGCAGATCGCTTAAGGGAGCATCGGCAATGACCTCACCCTGCAGCAGGCGCCGCGATGGCCATTGCTCGCGCGCTAGCGGCTGTCCAGTGGCATCGCGCGGGTCGAGCAGAGCCAGATAGTCCTCGATCGTCATCTCCCGCTCCGGGAGCGGTGCCACACGGCTTAAAAAGCGGCGGGCTGCGGCATTGACGCTAAGAATTCGCCCCTCAGAGTCAAAGATAAAGACCGCATCAGTCATGGCCTCGAAGGTCGCCTCTAGCTGATTGGCGCGCAGGGTGGCCTCATAGGCGGTCTGAACTAGCTCATCCTCTAGCCGCTTGCGGTCGGTGATGTCTGTGCAGGTACCGATCCATTCGCGAATGCTCCCATCGGCTTCGCGTACGGGGACCCCACGGACCCAGAAAGTACGATAGACGCCATCGTAGCGTCGAATGCGATACTCAATCTCGTAAAAGCCACCACTGGCGAGCGCCTGCGACCAGACATGCAGCGTCCCAGGCTGATCATCAGGATGGACAGCCTCTAGCCAACCCAAGCCCCGCATCTCCTCAAAGCTCTGGCCGGTATAAGCCCGCCAGGACGGGGAGTCCTCTTCAACCAGTCCCTGGGCACTGGCGACCCACACAATCTGAGCCGTGGCCGTTACCAGCGAACGATAGCGCTCTTCACTGCGTCGCAGACGCTCTGCAATCTCGGCAGGCCCGCCCGGCAGTGGAGGCAGGCTTTCCCCAAAGGGAGCCGGTGGCAGTTCTGGGAATGTGCTCATGGCGCTCCTGCTTCGGTCTTGATCGCCGTTCCCGCTGTCGGCTCAGAGATGCTTTCGGGGAAGTTCAATCAATACAGACAGTTTTCTTGTAATTGATAGATCAATATGTTTTGTGGCAGCAGTCTAAGTGTAGCAGAGATAGCGGGAGTGCGTCAAGTTTCTGCATGCTAGCTCGCAGGCTTATCACTTTTCCAAAAAAGCAGCGACCCTCCACCTGTTGCAACAAGGCATCTACCTCGACAGGGGTGGGTCGCCATGAGGTGCACGGCCAGCATGCCACGCACTCAGATCAGGATTGCGTCTACAGGCAATGGCCAGCGCTGATCAGGCCGAACCGGGCGCGGATTAGCTGATCACTGCGCGACGGAAGGTATAGATGCCCAGCCCGAGGAAGCCGACGAAGGTCACTCCTAAACCCAACAGTACCCAGCCGATGCCGAGCGTCGGCAAGGTGTAGCCGTGAATTGGCGGTACCATTGCATAGCGCAGCCCCTCGCAGGCATAGGTCAAAGGATTGAAGAGCGTGATCACCTGAAACCAACGGATACCATCGAGCTGACTCCAGGGATAGTACGTACAGCCTGTGAAGATGAGAGGTGTAAAGATGAGAGCAAACATCAAACCAATTTGCTCAGGCTTCACCAGCGTGCCGATGGTCAGACCCAGCGTCGCCCCGGCCAGAGCCGTCAGCACCATAATGCCGATGATGACTCCGATCGCATCGGTGCGCACATTGTAATTGCTTCCCAGAACCCAATAGGCCAGTGGGAAGATAATGGCGCCAGCGACCAGGCCGCGCAGGGCCGCAAAGAGGATCTTTTCGAGCGCCACCAGGCTTACGGGCAGAGGTGCCAGCAGGCGATCATCGATCTCGCGTCCAAAGCCCAAATCCAGGACCAGCGGCAGCGTTACCCCCTGCAGGGCTGTCGTGACCACTGTGAGGCCGACGATACCTGGCAACAGCAGCGAGGCATAGCTTTGCTGTGCGGCCCCAATTGAGGGCAACACCTTGCCAAAGATGAAGAGGAAGAATAGGGGCTGCAGCAGCACCTGGATCAGAAAAGGAATGAACTCGCGCCCCGTGACCACCAGGTCACGGCGCAAGATGGCTAGAAAAGCCACCAGGATCATCGCCAGTCGATTGCGAGTTCTTCTCTCCTTTGTCTCTTTTTCCAGAAAGATTGCATCTATCGATGTTTGGACGCTCATGAGCGAAGATTCCTTCCAGTCAGGTGAATAAAGACATCTTCCAGACTTGGACGAGCCACATGGAGATCGCGCAGCTCAGCACCTGCGGCGCTCACAATACGCAGGGCTTCGACAGCTAGCTCACCCGCTTGCTCGCAGTAGAGGCGCAAGGAACGCAGGCCCTGAGCATCCTGCTCATCATCGCTGGGCACCTCCTCAACGCGGGGATGGCCTGGTAGCTGCTCCAGTTGAGAACGCAGGCCATCAACGGAGGCGGCTTCCTGGCCAGTGGCAACCAAGGCCTCTTGAGGAAGGCGTACGCGTAGCTCCAGGCATGTCCCACCCGGTACCAGCTTCTTCAGGTTATCAGGCGTATCAAGTACGAGGATACGGCCATGATCCATAATAGCAATGCGCTCGCAGAGTTGCTCGGCCTCCTCCATATCATGCGTTGTCAAGAGAATCGTCACTCCGCGCTCATGCATGGCGCGAATACGATCCCATAAGAAGAGCCGCGACTGCGGATCAAGGCTATTGGTCGGCTCATCCAGAAAGAGCACATCGGGAGAATGCATCAGAGCGCGCGCCAGCATCAAGCGCTGCGCCATGCCACCCGAGTAGCGTCCGATTTTTTCGCGGCCCCGTCCCTCTAAACCCAGCTCTTTGAGGAGGGCGTCAGCCCGCGCCTCACGTTCTGCGCGCGGCACCCCATGATAAGCAGCGTGAAAGGTCAGAATTTCGCGGGCGCGCAGACTCTGGTCCAGATTGCTGCGCTGAGGCACCACCGAGATGCGCTGTTTGACGCCGATGGGATCACGCACTACATCGATGCCCATGATACGGACGCTGCCACTCGTAGGCAAAACACTGGTTGTGAGAATACCGATCGTCGTGGTCTTGCCCGCTCCATTGGGGCCAAGCAGGCCAAAGATTTCGCCTCGTCGTACGCTAAAGGAAATGCTATCGACGGCATTGACCTTGCTCCGGGGATAGCGCTTGACTAAAGCGCGCACGTCGATCGCTAGCTCTTCCCTGGTCTCTGCTAGCAGAGAAATCGCTTGCTCTCTATGTGTTGTCGTCATGGTGGCCTCTTTTCTTCGCTTGCTGCAGCTCTTCAACATCGCAGCAAAGCTGCAGCTAGAGGACGGCAGCTAACTGCAAGCTCTGCGCTATGACAGCCGGATATACGTTTGAGCGGAAGACTAGTTGACTATTCCTTACCTCACAACCTGAAAAGATGTCCGACGTGGGACGAGATAACGTCGTCGCTGAGCTACTCGCTAGATGTCCAGAAACTCTGGACCGTCTTCCTCCTGATCGGCCTCGATGGCCAGAGAGACCGCCTCATACAGTTCCACCGGCAGGTGACGGCGCAGCTCCTCCCGAGAGTCGTAGATCTCTAGCCGATAGTCATAGTCCTGGGGCCAGCAAGCCCATTCACGCCCCAGCCAGGTCCGTCGCGACCAATAGCGTCGGTCGCTCCAGGCCGGCCCTTCACGAATGTAGACAGCAAACTTGCCTTTGCGCGTCTGATAGATGCGATACATGATCTC
The DNA here is from genome assembly GCF_019683755.1 of Thermogemmatispora sp. Classification (GTDB taxonomy): domain Bacteria; phylum Chloroflexota; class Ktedonobacteria; order Ktedonobacterales; family Ktedonobacteraceae; genus Thermogemmatispora. The sequence goes on from NZ_JADGHT010000114.1 coordinate 9,728, forward strand.
GCAGCCTCGCTCCGGCTGGCATGAGAGACCGCGGGCCAGTAAGCGCCCCCAGAAGCGCTTATAAATGCGGGCCGCCTTGCCAACCCTGACCGTCACTTCCTCAAAGCCAGCACGCCGCGCCTCCTCTCGTTCCACAAAGCGGCGGAGGGCCGCCGCAATGGTGGCCGAGAGATTGCCACCCGCCAGTTGTTGAGCTTTCTCGAAGATGGGTAGATCAGCATCTGCTACATAGATGGTGCGATTGGGCAATGTCGGTACCTCCTTCCCGCGCTGCTCTGCGCTCCCTCGGTCCAGTGCAGATAGCGCCCAGCTCTAGCCTAGGCGCACAGTCCCGCCTCGCTCCCTTCTGGCCATTCCAGTGAGACAGTCTATCTGTTGTATATGTCTACGTATAGACATAAAGTTGAGAGGGAGAATAACATACGTATATGTATATTGTCAAGAACAAAAATAAGAAGCGGGGCGGCTCCGGCCTGGCCGGGGAGGAGCCCAGCCCCAGTCGGACCGGAGGTCCACAGCGCTGGAGAAAGCTTTTTCCGCTGTGTCTGTCCAGTCTACCCTGACCAAGGTTTCGGGCTTAGGAGCAGGCCCAGAGCACATCGACGTAGTTCGCCGGGCCATTGAAGCGCAAGAGGTAGCTACTGGGGCAACCGGTGCCCTGGGAGAAGTCACGCACGATGATACGCACCTGCTGGACTCCCTGGGGGTGAATCTGACCGCTTGCCGGTAAGAGATAGATGTCGCTCCGTCCGCTTTCATTGGCAGGGACTGGCCAGAGGCTACTATTGCCTCCGGGACCGGCGATGCTGGTGGACCAGCTCAGGTTTTGCTGGGCCGGACCTCGGCTACTCAGGGTCAAGCTACAGGACCAGCCTGGGTAGCCACTGCTATCGATGGCGGGCAGCACGTAGACACAGTCGCTGCTATTGGCTCCGGGATGAGCTTGCAGGTTTGTTTTGTCGGTCACCAGGAGCGGCTGCGTCGCCTGGGCTGTGGCTGTAGCAGCTAGCTGAGCCTGGGCTAGAGCTTGAGCGTCAGCAGTGGCCTGGGCTTGCGCATGGTGCTGTGTCTGCACGGTGGCGGTGATGGCCTCCTGCTGAGCCTGTGCCGTTGCTGTGGCTTCTTGCGGGCTGCGTGCCGGGGTGGGTGTGGTCCTGGCACGGGCTTCTGTCTGGCTTTCCTCACTAGCTATTTGGGTCGCCCTCACTGTAGTAGCACTCTCCCAGGGCTTTCCTCGCTGGCTCTCCCCGCGCAAGGTTGCCGGCTGGCTGGTCACCAGGAAGTAGGCCAGGAGACCGCTGCTGGCAAAGAGGAGAAAGAGGACTAGCAAGACAGTAACGATTTGGGCTGTGCTGCGTCGCGCTGGCCGGGCGAGCTGACGTAACTCGGTCATGCCCTGGCCATCTGACGAAGAGAGCAGCATTGGACCTGTGCTCGCCGGTCTCGTCAGTGGCTCCTCCAGGGTCATCCGCGACTCGCCCGTCGCCATTGATCCGCGCACCGGCGAGAACGGTCGCATCGCGCTCGTGTCGCCCGTGGTGCTGTAAACAGGTGTGCGAGTTAGGGAGGCCATTCTGGGAATGGTTCCGCTCAAAGCTGCTCCTTCCCCTGGCTCACCTCTCGCTGGCCACCTGGCCCAAGGCTCGCTCTGGAATAAAGGTGAAGGCGGCGGGAAAGGCAATTGTGGAACGTCAGCAGGTGCAGACGACGCTAAGGCATGTGCTGCTGCCGTGACAGGCATGGCCGGACCGCCGCCGTTGTTCTCGGCTGGACCAGCCAGTAGCTCATCCGGTACTACATCCAGCTTGAGTAAAAGGTCTGGCCAGGACTCCTCAGTCGGCGTGCCTGAGTCAGCGCCTTGACGTTGCCAGCCGGTAACCCGTAGCATTTGACCATCGACGACGCCAGGTGCAATTTCGATTTCGACTTCTTCGCCGGCAACGTTCAGGCGCCGGCACGTTCCATGACGTGCCTCGCTCTGGCTAATGGCCAGTCTTACCTCAATGAGTCCGCTCTCCTCCGACCTGGCGGCCTCGTCTGCCGCCAGCTCCGCTTCGGGGGGCCATCCTCGACCAGTAACGGCTTCTGCTAGGGCACTGGCAAAGGCAGCTACCGAGCCAAAGCGCTCCTCTGGTCGCTTGGCCAGAGCCTGGAGCAGTACGCGATCGATAGCTGGGGGCAGCGCTGGATTCTGGCTGCTAGGCGGCGGTGGCATCTTTTGCAAGTGCTGGTACATAAGAGGTCCCGGCCCACCCCGAAAAGGGGGCTGGCCTGTGAGCATCTCATAGGCCATGATCGCCAGGGCATATTGATCAGTGGCGCAGGTTGGCTGACCTTCCCATTGCTCAGGCGCCATGTAGGTCGGTGTCCCTCGAATGATCTGGCCCGTGGTCAGGCTGGCCTCCGCAATGCGCGCGATACTGAAGTCGCTCAGCAGCAGGTGAAGACGCCGCGGCTGTCTCGGATGGAGCTGTATCAGCAGATTGGAGGGTTTGACATTGCGATGGATAATCTGCTGATCATGTGCGTGCTGCAAGGCATCAGCCGCCTGGCTGATGAGGTCACTGACTTCCTGGGGGCTTAAAGGGCCAAACTGCGAACGCAGGCGCAGCCAGCCCGCTAACGAGCCTTCAGGCCGATAGGGCATGACCATGTAGAGCAGCAGTAAGCGCTGCCAGAGTTCTTCACCATAGTCGTAGAGATCGAGGATGTGAGGATGATCCAGACGAGCGATGGCCCTCAGCTCACGCTCGATATATCGTCTTGCCTGTGAGGCCGCAGTGGCATCCAGACAGGTTGTGGCTTCGGCGGTAATGATCTTGATGGCTACCCGGCGCCGCATATGCAGATCGTCGGCCAGGTAGACTTCGCCCAGACTGCCGCTGCCTAGCGATCGCACTAGACGATAGCGGCCCTGAGCTAGCTGTGTACCCTCACCTAGCATTACCTTCCCCGCTTTCTCCAGCCCAGTATTTTTCTCTGCTATTACAAAT
>NZ_JADGHT010000115.1 GCF_019683755.1 Thermogemmatispora sp.
AAGCTAATGACCAGGCCGGGTCAGCCTCAAACCACGAGGCTAAGCCTCAGCAGGAGGGGTATCTTCCGCATCAGGGCTGGGGGAGGAAGCTTCCCCTGGCCTCTGGCCTTCACCAGCCTCCCCGGCAGCACCAGCCCCGCTGGTGCTGGCGCCTGACGAAGAAGAGCCATAGATCAGATCAGTCAAATCCTTATGGGTCCGCTCAATGATACTCCGCAGGCGCGCCAGCCGCTCGGGATTGCCCATCGAGGAGCGACCTGCGATCATAAAGAGGCGAGCCACCTCGCTGGCCTCCTGGCGCAAAGCTTGCAGCTCCGGGGACCAGAAGCGGGCACCGGCGGCGTGCAATGGCCAGGCCGGGCCGAAGCGTTCCACCTCGCGCTGATGCTCGGCCAGGAAAGCGCGCCCAGCATCGGTAATCGTATAGACCTTGCGCCCCTCGACCTCACTCGCTGTGATGAAACCGCGATCTTCCAGCATCTGCAAAGTCGGGTAGATCGAGCCAGGGCTAGGCGTATAGAAGCCGCCGGCACGCTCCTCCAGCACCTTGATCATCTCATAGCCGTGCATGGGCCGCTCCTGGAGCAACTCCAGCAAGACATATTTCAGATCGCCGCGGCCAAAGAGGCGCAGCCGCTCAGCAAACGCTCCAGGACCGTGAGGACCTCGACCGTGGGGGCCAGGTCCATGAGGACCCGGTCCGAAGGGGGGCCGTGCTCGACGGGCCTGCCAAAAAGAAGGAAACGAGGGCTTGGGTGGGCGCTGCCAAGGGAATGAGTCACCGTCATCCCAGCCGTAGGACTGCCAGACAAAGCGTCGACCGAACATGAACCTAGCATACTCCTTTCTCTCTATCTACGGCCTATCTCTCTGGAGGAGCCGATCACGGTACAGTGAGATAGCGATATATCGGAAACTCCTTTTCAGTATAACGATATATCGTATTGTTGTCAAGGGGAGCGAAGCAGCCCGCTTGCAGAAGGCTGGGGGGCGTGATAGGATGATAAACTGAGAAAGTGGAGAGGAGCGAGGAGCCGCCAACTCAACGCAGCCAGCAACTGACCATGCCCCGCAGCGCTTGCAAACCGAGCGAAGACGAGACTCTACTACCAGCATTCACCAAGCGTGTATAGTTTCTCTTAGGTTGGATAGAGTAGGTCGGGGAAAGTCCCAAGAGAGGTAGATGTCGTTTGTCAGTCGAGACTGGAATCAGCCACAGGAGATGTGAGGTGCCAGAACAGTATTATCGCCCAGGAGAGTGGCATGTCGGAAAGCGAGTTGTCACTATTGGCGGAGGCTCTGGAACCTTCGCCCTCCTTTCGCATCTCAAAAAGTACCCGTACAACATCAGCGCCATAGTCACCATGTCAGACAGCGGAGGAAGCTCGCGTCGCCTCATGGATGAATTTCGGCGCCAATTGCCGCTAGGGGACCTGCGGATGTCACTGGTAGCTCTGGCGCGCAATGGGGCACTCTGGCGTGAGGTCTTCATGCATCGCTTTGAGACCACGGACGAGCAGGGGGAAGGCAAAGGCGGAGTGGGAGGTCACAGTCTGGGTAACCTGATCCTCAAAGGTCTCCAAGATATCAACAACGGCGACCTCATGCTAGCCATCGAGGATGCCCAGGAGCTTCTCAACACCGCCGGGCGGGTGCTGCCGGTCACACTGGCCCAGACCACCATCTGCGCAGATTTGGAAGATGGCACCACCATTTGTGGCGAGACTGAGATCGACACGCGCGGTAAAAAGAACCTGGGACCACTCTCGCCCATTGTACGCCTGCGCATGGTGCCCGAAGATGCGCCCGCCTGTCCTCAAGCCATCCGCGCCATTCGCCGAGCCGATGTGATTATCATTGGCCCAGGCGACCTCTACACCAGCCTCATTCCTAATCTCCTGGTCAAGGATATCGCGCGGGCCGTGCGCGAGTCCGAGGCCGAAAAAGTCTACGTCTGCAATCTGATGACCAAGCATGGCGAAACCGATGGCTACAAAGCTTCCGATTTCGTCAGCGAAATCCATCGCTACCTTGGTGGCCGTGTCGACCGGGTTATAGTCAATGATGGACCATTCCCTCCGGAAGTGCTCCGTACCTATGCCGAAGAGAAGAGCGAGCCGGTCGTCGTTGACCGCGCTCGTCTAACGCGACTGGTGCCCAATGTCGTGATCGGTCATTTCAATCTTGAAGATGACATGTTAGCTCGCCATGATCCTGAACGCCTGGTACGGGCCATCTTCTCGTCTGATCCTCTCTAATCAAAGCGCGGCAGGCGGCTTGGACCCCTCTCTCGGGAGGTGACCAGCAGCCACCAAGGGCTGTCGCTCTCTCTTGCGCTCCCAGCCTGTAGGTGAATGTCTGCCAGCGCTGGCAGACGCTGCCCTAATGTGGAGTCTAGGGATCAACAAAAGCTTAGTGAGGGATAGGATAGGTAGAGCAGGCGGCATCAGTAACAGCGGAGCACAGAGTGCCCTGACACAGCGAGGCCAACCTGACGGTCCTGTCTAGCGTCCATCGAACTTCTGTGGACCGTGACAGGCGGCAAAAAGGTGGCCTCGCTGGTTAGTGGTCCGCTAATGGCTGCTCCCCGGCTGAGCCTCACTGAGCGCAGATGACCAGGAAGACTGGCCAGAAACCTTCTCGGCAGAGACAAACTAACTCCTTTTCCCAGGCCGGTTACTTGCTCTGGCTGGCTGGCTGGCTGGAAGAACCACTCAAAGCTCAGATTGCCTGGTTTGTACCTGGTTGCTCTGCGCCTTCCCTTCCAACGAACTGAGCGATCTCTCTCTGGCCCTCCTCTCTCTAGGGCAGGCTGCGAGCGATCTGCTCGAACTCCTCGCGCGGGAACGCTCGCATCGTCTGGGTTCGCACGCTGCCTTGAGCGATGGTGCCAAGAATCAAGCGCGCGGCAGTCTGATCGTCAGGAGCTTCGGTAATGATCACATAGTCATACTGACCCATAACAAGATAAAAGCCGATAAGCCTGCCTCCTGCTTCCTGGACCGCCTTCTCGAACATCTGGAGACGTTCGGGGGCATTCTTGGCTTCCCTGATCCCTTGCTCGGTCAGATTGACCAGGCTGATGTAGGTTGGCATCTGAGGACCTCCTCGCCCTTGACAGGTCTTCAACTCAAGATGGAGCGCTACAGGGTCGGCCTTCTGTTGCAATTGTACACTCCCAATTGCACTTTCACAAGCTCTACTGCCAGCCTGTCAATCCTTTCTTTAATCAAGGTGTTTTATAATACTCCTCTTTCAGGCTGATGGGCGCTGAAAGAAAAGGCGATGCTCGCAGTAGCCGGCCAGCATACCGACCAGAGAGAAGAGGGCATTGGTATGTCCAGGCGGTGAGCCAAGGACGATCAGGCCACTATCAAGCAAGAGATAGGCCAGCATGGCCAGGACCATGCCAAGGTAGGGGCGAACAAACCAAGTGATGAGCAAGAAGAGCGGCTGACCCCGTGAAGCCGGCTGGCGCAAAGAGACCAGGCAACTGACGCAGCCGCCGAGCAATCCGTAGGCCAGAACCAGCCAGGGTACGCCAAATGGAGCGAAATCCGGCGTAAAGATCATCTGTCCGAAGCCGAGTCCTTCGCTGATGGCCAGTGCCAGAACGACCAAGAGCAAGAGCGCGTGATAGATGGCCAGGGCCAGGAGCCAGCCCTGAGGGGCTGGTCGAGGGGTAGCCGAAACTGACTCGGCGGAGGGAGCGGAAGGCTGCCCCGAAGCGGTGCGGGCTGGCGCTAGCGAGGCTGCAGGCGCCTGAGCAGGAGAGGCCGAGGTGAAGTGCTCATCAGTACTCATCACGGCTACGATTGGCTCTGTATCCAGCTCAACTTTCTTCTCAGCGGAAGGAGGAGCTACGACAGGCCCGGCTGCTGCGCTGCTGATCCCGCGTGTGGTTGGGCCTCCCGCCGTCGATGGCTCAGAGGAAGAGGGGTTGATCCGGCCTTCCAGGTCCAGCAGGTAGCTCTCTGGCAGCTTCTGGCGACGGGCGCTCTCCAATAGCTGCCGCAGATAAGGATCGCCGACATAGCGCTCAGGCAGGCGTGGCTGGAAATACTTGCGCACCGTTGCGGAAGCGATATAGGTTGTACAGGTAATCTCGCGCTGGCGCAGAGGTTCGTGAACCACCACCGTCAGTGGTTCAAACAAACCGATCGGCGGAACGGCGTCGTGCACCTTATCCAGAGGCACGACACCATCCTCTGCCGGCAGGGCCAGCCGGCGGGGCACTCGGTAGAGCATGCCCCAAACCGTGGCAGCCGGATCGCTGCTCGGCAAGATCGAGGCCACAACCTCGCCCGTCGCTGTTCGCACTGCGCCGAAACCCAGCTCATAGCCCTTTAGCATTCCTGGTCCGTAAGGCAATGCCAGCCCATCTAGCAAGTGGGGACTATTCAAGACCACCGTATCCATCTCGGGGCCATATTCGAATAGCCACAGAAATTCATTGCGCTCCTGCCCTGGCTGAGCCAACGGGGCCTGCTCCTCTTTCTCCGCCGCCTGACTGGCGATTGGAAGCGGCGTTTCTTCCAGGGAACTGTATTCCTCGGGGACAGGAGGCGCCGCAGGAGCCTCCTCAGGGAACGGCGCACCTCCCTCTATCTGCTGACGAGGGTCGAAAGCACTCCCCATCTCCCCAAGAGCTAGCGAAGGCGGCCGCGGCGTACTGCTGCGCACAATGGGCACACCAGGAGCGACAAAATCGTCACCTCGTCGCCGCCTCTCTCCACGTCCCTCTTGTCCCTCACGCATCTCTCTTCTCTCCCGTCGCTCTTGCTCATTAGTAGCCTCGCGTTCCCGCTCCTGGTCACGCGCTGGCTGTACCTCCCTTGATGGATTAACCCGTCGCTCTCCTTGAGCTGGCTGCTCAATGTCACCGTCACCGTGCATATCACTTCCCCCTTCCAACTCCAGGCGCGGTGCCTGTTTCTCCCTCTCTGCTGCGTCGTATATCCTCAACGCCTCTGCCTGTGGCACTACGCCGCGCCATACCGAATCGTGCCAGGGCCTAGGGCCTGGATCGGTCGTGCTCCATTGCTCTCGCAGCAGCCGGAGCCTAGCCCGTCCAGGCAAGCAGCTAGGAGTACTGGCAGACCTGCCTGCTCCTCTGATTGACTGGCTCATTCGGCGGCTGACTATCTCCTACTTGCTTGCTTCTCTCTGACTGCAACCTCTCAGCGTGCCTCAGGCCCAGAGGGCAAGCTTGCGGCGCTGCAAGTCAGAGCAGGATAGGGCCGATACGTGGCCCTCTGCCTGATCTTTCTCGCTATACAGGAGCAGGCAAGCAGAATATGGAGATATTGCGAGAGATAGCTACACTACTGCAATTGATAGGATACACATTTGAATCGCTTTCGCCAAGTCTACAGGACCTGTGGCTAGCGAAAGTCGCTGAGCGGTTCCTTATTGAAAAAGCCGCGCTCGGTCACAATAGCGGTGACCAGCTCGCCGGGGGTGCGGTCGAAATAGAAGTTACGCACCTCGATGCCGGCAATAGGCTCGTCCAGCACCTCCTCCGGCTCTTTTTCTTCGAGTAAGGAGAGATCACCGGTCCAGGGCTGGGGTGAGATTTTCAGGGACTCGCACAGGACATAAAAGGGAATGCCATAGCCGCGGCTTGCCCAGGCCAGCAGAGCGGTGCCGGCTTTATTCAGAACGTCGCCGTTGGCGAGGACGCTATCGGCGCCGACCACCACGGCGGTGCAGCTTGGGAGAAAGATGGCGGCTTCGGCATCGGTGATGAGCGTAACAGCGAGATTCATGGCTTGGAGGCGGCGAGCCATCTCCCGGCCTTCATAACGTGGGCGTCCTTCCAGGACAATAACCCGTTTGATCTGGGAGGCACAGGCGTGTAGAGCCTCCAGGACGGTGCCTGAGAGGCTATGCGTCATCAGGGTGCCGGCCAGCAGCGGGCGGGCATGAGCGATGATGGCCTGCGGGGCACGCTCGTATTCTTCGCGCAAGCGAGCGGCTTCCAGCGCCATACCTGCCAGCCCCCCTGGCGCCTGCAGGATACGCCTGACCGCCCCGGCGATAGCTGCCATTGCTGGACGAGCCTGCATCAGCTCCTCACCGGCGGCGCGTAGCTGGGCCAATCCCTCTTCTGGCGAGCTGTGCGGGGCGCGTGCCAGCTCCTCCAGTATGGCAATGGTCTCGCCCACCAGCCAACGTGAGCCATGTTCGCGGTCATTGCGCACAGCCTCAATGCGCTCCTGGAGATTCTTCATGCTTTTCTCCCTTCCTGGTTCTAGCTTGGCTTTCGGGCTTGGTCGATGCCATTTTACTAGTTATTATCGCTCTCCCTGTAGGGACGTGCCAAGAGCCAAACCTGGCCAGCTAGCTTGTACTGCCTCCTCTCTATACCGCTGCCGGGCAAGGTCCGGCTCAATTGGTTCTGTTTTTGCTGCTGGCATTGGCTCTTGTGATTCGCCAGGTAGCGCACTACACTGCTATTGGTATGAGCCAATGCAGGAGGGGGGAAAGAACATGCGACACTCACGCCCAACTGAGCAGCATACGCGCTCGTGGTCCGCTGCTCCTGCCGCCTCTGTCTTTGTTCGGCTCGATCGCAGCAGCAGTGTGCCGCTCTATCGGCAGATCTACCACCAATTGCGTGAGGCGATCCTATCCGGCTCTCTGCCCGAGGGGGCGCGCCTGCCCACAGAGCGCGCCTTGGCGCGCGAGCTGGGAGTCAATCGCACGACGGTCATGAATGCCTACAATGAATTGGCGAGCGAGGGCCTCATCGAAGGGCACGTCGGGCGTGGAACGCTAGTCCGGCGCAGCCTGCTCTCTCTGGAGGATGAGGAGTGTGAGCCTGAGATGCCATCCTGGCTGTTGGGGTTGGCTGCCGGTGAGAGTGAGATGCTCGGTCCAGATGCGCGTGTGCTGAGCGAGCTGATGGCGATGGCTGAATATGGAGGGCTGATTTCCTTTGCCAGCGCCATGCCTGAGCCGGCCTTGCTACCGGCGGAGCTGTTCCGCACCATCTGTCAGGATGCACTCCTGTCTGAGCGTCAGTACGCTCTCGGCTACTGTCCTGTAGAGGGCTTGCAAAGCCTGCGCCAGCAGGTGGCCATGCGCATGCGCCGGCGTGGTGTGCCCGTGGAGGCTGGCCACATTCTGATTCTTTCCGGCTCGACGCAGGGCATCGGCCTCGTCGGACGCTTCTTGTTACGCCCCGGCGATGAGGTTGTAGTCGAGGTCCCGACTTATATCGGTGCGATTCAGGCTTTCCGTGCTTTAGGCGCGAGAGTGATCGGTATCCCCCTGGATAGCGAGGGCATGCGCCTGGACCTTTTGGAAAGCGTGCTGGCGCGTCATCGCCCACGCTTGATTTATACGCTGCCGACTTTTCAGAATCCGACTGGGGTGGTGATGTCGCCTGAGCGCCGACGGCGCTTACTGTTCCTGTGCCGGCGCTATCAGGTACCAGTATTGGAGGACGATACCTACGGCGAGTTGTATTTTGATACGCCACCTCCACCGCCGCTGAAGGCGCTTGATAGCAGTGAACAGGTCATCTACCTGAGCACCTTCTCCAAGATGCTGGCTCCGGGCCTACGCGTGGCCTGGCTAGCCGGCCCGATTCCTATGATCGAGCGCCTCTCGTTGCATAAGCAGATCTTCGATCTGAACACGAATGCTCTTGGTCAGTGGCTGGTGGCTGAGGTATTGCGGCGTGGCTGGTTGGATGAGCATCTCCAGCGTCTCAGTGCTGCTTATCGGCGCAAGCGTGATCTGATGCTCGAGGCCATTGAGCGCTACTGGCCCCGTGAGGTGCGGGTTAATCCTCCTGGTGGAGGCTTCCATCTCTGGTGTCGTCTGCCGGCTGGCCTACGTGCGCGTACGCTTTTGCGGGAAGCGGCTGCCGAGGGGGTGGCCCTGCTCAACGGTGAGCCATTTCATGTCGACGGCGGTGGTCAGCAGTATATCCGCTTGAGCTATGCCTATCCCCCGGAGGCACAGATCGAGGAGGGAGTACGTCGCATCGGCGTGGTGCTAAAGCGCTTGCTGCTGCGGCGCAATCAGGAGCAGGCCCGTTCCTCTCCTTCGGAGCATATCCCGATGGTCTAGTCGCCTGACTGCCTGGATGTGACCTTGTCTTGTCTTCTCCGGCTGGCTGTCGACGGTGCGCTCTCTGCTCTAACACGCGTTTGTTGACAGCCTCCTCAGAGTGTCGGAAAATGGTGACCAGGTAGGGCCGGCGCCGTTGGTCAGAGGGCGGACCGGACCGGCTGAAGCGCACTTCCCCTCTCCGGCGCTCGCTGAAGCGCAGACCGATGGCGGCTGGCGAGCTGCCGACCAAGTGCCACCTGAGCCTGTTCGCTGGCAGACGCGGGCAAGCAGTCTGGCCATCACGTCTGGATTCAAGATCCTGGCTGCTGGTGAGAGGGGGCTTAGTCTTGAGTCTCGGCCCTGGGTTCCGGCCTTGATCTTCCCGAAGGCTGGCTAGGCTGAGGCGAGTCGGAGGCACTGGTCTGGCACTGGCTGAAAGGCGCCGACGGTGCAAGAGCCAAGAGCAAGAGGAGTGTCGGGAGTTGAATCGGCTGACTGCTCCGGGCAAACGGCTGTTTTTGAGCGGCGATGAGGCGGTGGCGCGGGCGGCGCTAGAGGCAGGCGTGCATGTGGCGACTGGCTATCCTGGCAATCCTGGCGGGGGGGCGCTGGCGGCGCTCATACCTCTGGCGAGGCGCTATGACCTGGTAGCTGAGTGGAGCGTCAATGAGAAAGTGGCGTTAGAGGTGGCTACGGGGGCTGCCTGGGCCGGCAGGAAGAGCCTGGTAACAATGAAAATGTCGGGCCTCAATGTGCTGGCAGATTCGCTGCTCTCGATTGCTCACAGTGGCGTCAATGGGGCCTTGGTGATCTATGCTGTCGATGATGTGGGGGTCTTCTATGGGATGGTCGAGCAGGATTCGCGCTACTATGCCCTGCTGGCAAGCCTGCCGCTATTGATGCCGGCTAATCCCGAAGAGGCCTATATGATGACCTTGCTAGCCTTCCAAGTCTCGGCACTCACAGGCGCCCCGGTGATGTTGCTTGGCACCACAGCGGTGGCCGCTGCTCAGAGCTGGATTCAGGTGGCGCCTCTGGATCGCCCTGCTGGTGAGGCAGCGGCGGACTTTCGCCGCGATCTGGCGCGCTTTACAAAGGCGGTGCCGCAGTGGTGTCGCGAACAACATGCTGCTGCTCTGGCGCGCCTGCAACAGGCGGGCAGCTTGTTGAACGCGGCCAATAGGCGCGAAGAGCCGGGTGCTGCCTGGGCGACTGCCTCTCTCTCCCAGCCAAGAAGAATCGGCGTGGTAGTGGCGGGGGTGAGTGCCGGGTATCTGGCAGAGCTACGTCTGCGCTTGCGAACTGCGCCGCCGCTGGCGGTCTTCAAGCTGGGGGTAGTGAACCCTTTACCTCTGGAGGAGCTACGGGACTTCCTGGCTCCACTGGAGGCGGTGCTTGTTCTGGAAGAATTGGAGCCGCTCATCGAGACACAGATAGCCGCGCTGCTAGCTGAGCATGGCCTCCAGCTACGCCTGCTTGGCAAGCGCAACGGTTTGCTGCCGCGCGTGGGCGAATACGATCTAGCGCTTGTGGCGCGCGCTCTGGCTGCTTTGTTGGCGGCGGCTGAGTATCATGAAGCAGCCTCTGAAGCTCTGACGCTGGCGGACCAGATGACTCAGGCGTCTGCTCTACTGTCGACCATTGCTCCCGCGTCTCCAATGTCCCTGGCTCCTTTAGCGCGCACCCTGGAATTTTGTCCTGGTTGTCCTCACCGCATGACGTACTACGCGCTCAGGCGAGCGCTGCAAGCCGCCGGCTATCAGCCTGATGAGATCATCACGACGGGCGACATTGGCTGTACTATTCTGGGTATGCATGCACCGCTCTCGGTGTGCTGGACCGAGGTCTCAATGGGGGCTAGCATAGGCATTGCTCAGGGGCTCAAATATGCCGGCCTTGAGCGCCCAGTGGTGGCGGCCATGGGTGATAGTACCTTCTTTCATGGGGGGATTGCTGGTCTGCTCAATGCCGTGCAGTCCGGGGTACGTCTGACCTTACTTTTGCTCGATAACGGCCTGACGGCCATGACAGGGCAACAGCCGAATCCGGGGTCATGGCATGACAGCACCGGGCGCCCAGCGGGACCGCGGGCCGATATTGAAACGATCGTGCGTGGCTGTGGCGTCACCTTTGTACGCACGGTTAATCCTTATGATCTGGAGGCGACAGTGACGGCGCTGCGTGAGGCCCTGAATTGCTCGGGAGTGGCGGTCGTCATTGCGCGGGCTCCATGCACGATTCCAGGGCGCTTATTGCCTGACCATACGGCACCCTTCCAGGTTGATGAGACCCGCTGCTGTGCTGGGCGCGGCTGCCAGGAACTGCCCTGTTATTACCAGGTTGGCTGCCCAGCGGTGGTACTCACGTCGGCGTCGGCGGAGGAGGACGCGGAAAAGCAGCTCACAGCTGAGCACGGGCCGCGAGTGCACATTGATCCGCTTAGCTGTGTAGCCTGTGGACTGTGCGCCGCTGCCTGTCCTTTCGACGCCATCAGGCCGCAAGAGAGCCTGACCAGGGCTGAGAGCGAGACGAAGGCCTTGGCCACGGCCTGGCCATCCCTTCTGGTGCAGGAGTAGGATCAATGCCCGCATCCTCTGAGGTGAGACCAGGCTGGCAGAACCTTATTCTGGCTGGCGTCGGTGGCCAGGGGGTGCAGACCGCGCTGGAGGTGTTGGCGCTGGCCGCCAATGAGGTGGGTCTGACAGTACATACCTTCGCTCCGCTGAGCTTGGCCCGTCTGGGAGGCAGTGCTTGCTGCCATCTGCGCTTCGGTCCCGTCCCGACGCCGCGCATTGCACCGGGACAGGCTGATTTGCTGATCGTTGTTGAGATGAGCGAGCTGCTGCGAGTCTTGCCGCTGGCGCGCTCCGGCGCCCTGGCCTTTATCTCTACCTGGCGTCGCCCTCCTCTGGCGGCCAGTCTGCAAGGCCAGCTTTACCCTCACCAGGCCATGCTAGCAACTGCCTTGCAACATCGGGGCGTCACCGGCATCTTTGTTGAGCCGCGCTGTCGCGATTGGTCACAAGCCAGTAAGTCAGCCTCAGAAGGCGAGGAGGTCCCTCCCGGTTTGCTTGCCCTCTATATGCTGGCCGTCTGTTGTAGTGCCACCAGCTTGCTCCCACGGACCTCCCTGGAGAAGGCCCTGGCTCGTCTCCTGGCCGAACAATCGGGGGTCGCAGCGCAGGCCCGGCGCCTCCTCGCTTGTGGCTGGCAATATGGGGCGCGGCTGCAGCTACCGCTGGAAAGACCTGAGTGGAACCTCTCGCTGGGTGACCAGGCTGGGGCTTGACAAATCCTTGTGGCTGCGGTAATATGCATACGCGAACACGGTCAAAGCTAAACCGTTGCTGTCTGGCAAACTAGCCTGTTGGGGTGTCGTTCAACGGTAGGACTGCCGACTCTGGATCGGCCAATCGGGGTTCGAATCCCTGCACCCCAGCCAGTCGGAGAGGCTATCAGGCCTCTCCTTTTTTATTTGCCTGTTGCTTGATGTTGGTCGCCGCCGCTGATCAGCGGCTGGTCGCAGGGCCGGCAGGGGCAACAAAAAGATGTGGGATAGCTAGCTGTGGCCCGGTGGAGAGAGGATGCAAGGCAAGAAGCCAAGCAGAAGATATTGTCTGAAGGTGGGGGATTACCGCAGGAAGAAACATCCGAAACGATTGGCTGACTCTGTCGTATAACAAGTAGATACGTTTTCTATTTTGATGTGCGTGTTCCCCACGCCGGTTTTGCAGGTTCAAGATCATCAGAAATGTGGGGGCAACGCTAAGAAGCGAGAGAGCCAGACTGGCAATCCCCTGGAGATCTTGACCTTTAGGGAAGGGAAATACTCGCCGTTATGGTCCTGTTCAAGCAAGAAAGAAAGGGGCATCACCATTGATGTCGACTGGCGCAGGCACGAGCACGGGCACCGGTTCTGGTCCAGCCGAGAGGACAACGTTTGAACCAGCCGGCAGAACTTCTTTAGAGGAGGAAATGCGTTCCGCCGCCCGCTGGACGCGCAGGCGTGATATCCCGCTGGCGATTCTGGCCTGGATGGCCCTGGGCGTGCTAGCTCTGTGGGGCATCAGTCATATTGCACACTCCTTGCTGATGCTGGTCATCGCTGCTTTGCTGGCCTACGCGATCGCTCCTGCGGTGCGCTTATTAGAGCGCTTCGTCCCGCGGCTCGTGGCCATTCTCCTCGTCTATCTCGTAGTCCTTGGTGGGCTAAGTATCTTGCTCTACTTCGTGATTACCACGACCATCGAGCAGATCGTCTCTCTGGCGCATTACGGGCAGCAAATGCTGACCCCGCGGCCTGGGGGCTCAGTCACGCCGTTAGAGGAGATCCTCAACCGTTTCGGGATTAGCGCCAGCCAATTGAGTGATTTGCGTCAGCAGCTCTTCAGCCAGCTTCAAAACATAGCCACCAGTGCCCTGCCGATTGTCACTGGGGTCTTCGAGGGTATCCTCGATATTATCATCGTGATGGTATTGAGCATCTACCTGCTCATAGATGGCGAGCGTGCGGTACGTTGGCTAAGGCGCGGCGTACCGACGAGACAGCGGGCAAGGACGCGCTTCCTTCTGGATACTGTGGAGCGGGTGGTTGGGGGCTACATCCGGGGTCAGCTTCTGC
>NZ_JADGHT010000116.1 GCF_019683755.1 Thermogemmatispora sp.
CTATAATAGTTGCCGGGACTGGAACAGCTCGGGAGCGAGGAGTGGCTTCGAGCCGCACTTCACTTCTTTTATCCGATCCTCTCCTCTTGTACTCTTATCTCACACTATCTTAGGAAGTTGAGGGGTGAATTATGCATTTGATGAAGCAGATGCAGGCACAAAACTGGCTCATAGATTTCCGCGGAGGCACGCGAGCCAACATGTACCGCGTGCACAAGACGGTGGTGGCCACTAAGTCACCGTATCAAGAGATCCTGATCCTAGACACCTTTGGCTTTGGGAGAGCGCTCTTTCTAGACGGTATTCCGCAGTCGGCGGCCCTGGACGAGCACATCTATCACGAAGCGCTCATCCATCCAGTCCTGATAGCGCACCGGCAACCCAAGAAAGTCTTCATTGTTGGGGGAGGAGAGGGGGCCACGCTACGTGAAGTATTGAGGCACAACACGGTCGAGCGTGTTGTGATGGTAGACATAGACGACACTCTGGTTGCGCTTGCCAAGGAGCATCTGAAAGACTGGCACCAGGGGGCCTTTGACGATCCACGAGTTGAACTTGTGCATGCTGATGCGCGTGGCTATCTAGAGAAGACCAGCGAGACCTTTGACAGCGTGATTGTGGATGCCACTGACCCACTGGAGGGAGGGCCGGCGGCTCTGCTCTTCACCGCTGAATTCTTCAACCTTGCCAAGTCTCGGCTTAACCCTGGGGGGACCTTTGGCATGCAGGCTGAAGCGACGGACATCGGGGTATGTGAGGCTCATGCCTCGATCATCAAGACTCTGAAGCAGTGCTTCAAATCGGTGTTTTCCTATCAGACGATGGTCACCTTCTTTGGCCTGCCCTGGGGCTTTGCGCTAGCCAGTGACGAAGACATCGCCGCGCGCTTAACGCCCGAGGTCATCACGGCCACCTTGCAAGAGAGAGGGTGCACCAATCTCAAGTTTTATGATGTGGAGTCGCATCGGCACATGTTTGCCCTGCCAAAGTACGTGCGGGATGCCATTGAGGACCCGAACGTGGGGATGATCATTCGAGACGATCGTGTCCTTGTAGTTGAATAGAAAAAACGCCCACCTGAGCCATGCCCCGCTCGGCTTCGGCGCGGGGCATGGCCGTGAGCGTTCTCTGCGCCGAGGAGCCGACCCCACCCACAGGGATGCTCTCCTACCTCCTCTCTTGCCCTTTCCCTTCCTCCTCCCTTCCTCTCGCATCTTCGCGACGACCCGTCCCTGCGGACAGGCAGGTGGATAGCGGGCAGGCGGACAGGTTTGGTGGATGAGTGGAGGGCGGAGTTAGCGGGCGAGCCGGCGAGTTTCAACCTTACCTGGCTCGAAGAACGAGACAAGCGCGGCGTGGATACGTTCAGCAGCGTCGGAGTTGTCCCGCTGATAGTTGCAGATGTAAACCTCCAGCGTCGCGTAGCCCAGTTCTGGCCAGGTATGGATAGCAATATGAGACTCAGCCAGGGCGATCAGGCAGGTGATACCGCCCCCATCGAACTGATGACAAAAAGCTCCCAGTTGCGTGAGATTGTGCTCTTTCGTCATCCTAGAGACGGCTGCACGCAGCTTCTCGCTATCCAGCTGAGCCATCAGGTTCTTGTCGCACGAATACAGTTCCGACAAGATGTGCTTTCCAACCGGAGGGGGTGCCATCGATTCAGAAACGCTTCCTTTCCTGAATTAATGTACCACTTTATTAGCCCTGGTCGGTGCAACCAAACTCTATGTATCGCCAAAGCGATATTGTTGAGGTGCGTTGGTGAAAGCAGATATATCAGCCCAGATGGCTCCAGGGCGTTTTGTCACAGCGGCCATACTAGTGTAGCACATTTCTTCCCCCATGACAATGGCTGGGCTTTCGGCTTCTGGTTGAGGGTGCGTATTCTCTCCGTAGGCCTCTCAGGCGCTCTTAGGCCCGCTACCGTCTCTCAGATCGTGGGTTAAAGTAATGGAGAAAGTCGGGGGACGCACAAAAAGAGGTCCCCCCAAAAAAGATGGCCGTGATGCCGGCTCGGGCATCACGGCCACGAGTAGGCTGATTGGTTGCCCGGTGCTTGCCTTTGCCGCTGTGAAAGAAGATCAAGGCACCAGCCTCCAGCCTTCTTCCTTGTTTGCTCTGCTGGCTGGACCGGACCTAAGCGCGGCGCGTGACCACGTTCGCTATGCGGCCCGGCACGTAGATGAACTTCTCCACGGGGGCATTGCCGATATAGGCGGCCACACGTGGGTTGCTCAGCACCAGCTGACGGATCTCCTCCTCGGGCGTCTCGACTGGCACTTCCAGGCGTTCACGCACGCGCCCGTTGACCTGTACCACCAGTGTGAAGGTCTCATCGTGTGTCAGAGCCTCATCGTACTGTGGCCAGTCGGTCAGGTGGATGCTGCCCTGGTGGCCGGTCATTTCCCACAGCTCCTCGGTGAGGTGAGGAGCCATTGGAGCCAGCAGGTGCATCATAGTCTCCAGGGCCTGGCGATAGGCGGCGGTGCGAGCGACCGGCTCATGCTGCTGCTTGATCAGCGCATTATTCATCTCCATCAGCGCGGCCAGGGCCGTATTGAAGCGGAAGTGATGCAGGTCCTCGGTGACGCGCTTGATCGTCTTATGGCGCAGACGCTCGATCGCGCGGGTGGCCTCGTTCTCCTCCTCGCTGACGGTACCGCTGACCCAGCTCTCCGTCACCAGGTTCCAGACGCGGTTCAGGAAGCGCCAGACGCCTTCCAGGTTCTCGGCTTTGAAGCTCCCGCCCTGATCGAAGGGGCCGATGAACATCATGTAGCAGCGCACAGTATCGGCGCCGTACTTCTCGACATACTTATCGGGGGCCTCGACGTTGCCGCGCGACTTCGACATCTTCTGGCCATCGGCTCCCAGCACCATGCCCTGGTGGTACAGACGCAGGAACGGCTCATCGAAATGCAGATAGCCCATATCGCGCAGGGCCTTGACGAAGAAGCGTGCGTACAGCAGGTGCATGGTGGCGTGCTCTGCGCCGCCTACATACTGGTCGACCGGCAGCCAGCGACGGATAGCCTCCTGGCTCCAGGCTTCCTTATCGTTATGCGGGTCGGCGTAGCGCAGGAAGTACCAGGACGAACAAATGAAGGTATCCATAGTATCGACTTCGCGCGTTGCCGGGCCGCCGCACTTTGGACAGGTGGTATTCAGGAAGGCCGGTTCGTAGCGCAGGGGGGACTCGCCCGTCGGTTTGAACTGAACATGCTCAGGCAGGTAAACGGGCAGCTGATCCTCGGGAACAGGAACCGTGCCATCCTTGGGACAATAGATGATCGGGATCGGGGCGCCCCAATAGCGCTGACGACTGATCAGCCAATCGCGCAGGCGGTAGGTCACCTTCGACTGGCCGATCCCCTGCTCCTCCAGGTAGCGAATCACGCGAGGGATGGCCTGATCAGCGGGTGTGCCCGTAAAGGGGCCGGAATTGATCATCGTTCCATAGGCTGTCTTCGCCTCGCTCCAGGTGGCTGGATCGCTCTCCTCCTCGCCTGGGGGCAGGATCACCTGGCGGATCGGCAGGCCAAACTTACGAGCAAACTCGAAGTCGCGCTGATCGTGGGCAGGCACGCCCATCACGGCGCCCGAGCCATAGCTCAGCAGCACATAGTCGGCAATCCAGACCGGCACGCGCTCGCCGCTGACAGGATTGATCACGTAGCCGCCAGTGAAGACGCCCGTCTTTTCCTTCTCCGTGCTCAGGCGCTCGATCTCTGTCATGCGACGTGTACGCTCGACATAAGCCTCGACCGCGGCGCGCTGCTCGGAGCTGGTCAGGCGCTCTACCAGCGGATGCTCCGGTGCCAGCACAAAGAAGGTGACGCCATAGACGGTATCAGGGCGCGTAGTAAAGACGGGGATCTCGACGCGCTCGCCGTCGATCTCGGTGAAGAAACGGATCTCCGCACCCTCGCTGCGTCCGATCCAGTTGCGCTGCATGGTGACCGTCTTCTCTGGCCAATCAATGCCATCGAAGCGCAGCAGCTCCTCGGCGTATTTGGTGATACGCAGCAGCCACTGCTCGATCTCCTTGCGGATCACCGTGCTGCCGCAGCGTTCGCACGTGCCGTTAGGCAGCACCTGCTCATTAGCCAGGGTCGTATTGCAGCCGGGGCACCAGTTGGCGGGGGCGCGAGTGCGATAGGCCAGGCCGTGCTTATAGAACTGCAGGAAGAGCCACTGAGTCCATTTATAGTACTCGGGCTGGCAGGTGACGACCTCGCGCTGCCAGTCCCACTGAGCGCCCATCATGCGCAGCTGCTTGCGCATGCGTTCGATGTTGGCCATTGTCCAATCGCGGGCCTGGATGCCGCGCTTGATGGCGGCATTTTCGGCGGGCAGGCCGAAGGCATCGAAGCCGATGGGCTGCATAACATTGTAGCCCAGGCGGCGCATGAAGCGGCCATAGGCATCGAAAGGAGAATAGTTGTACCAGTGGCCCATATGCAGATCGCCGGAGGGGTAGGGGAACATCACCAGATGATAGAACTTGGGCTTAGGCGAATCGTCCGGCGCGTGATAGATCTGCTCCTCCTCCCAGCGAGTCTGCCATTTTGGTTCAATTACCTTTGGATCATATTTTGTGCGCGTGATCATTGCAGGTGTCCCTCCCCTGATAATCGGTCGGACCTGATCAGGCACTGTGGCCAACAGCAGGAAAGCAGAGGCAAAGCGGGCTGGCAGCGTATAGCTGTCTGCGAAGCCAGCTCGTGGCGCTCGCCCGCTAGCGGTGAGTGTTGTTCTGCTGCTACTTCACCTGGTCTGTATGCTGTACCGTAGAGCTTGTGGTTGGTCAGGTGGCCCTGCATCTACTGTGCTGCGTTGGCTCAGAAGGAGCGAGCGGAGCGGCAGCCGAGAGGCAGGGTTAATCGCACAGACACGAGACGAAAGGCGACAGGCCAGGGAATGAGCGACGTTGTAGGGAGCGAACGTAGCAATAAAAAAACCTTTCATCCGCTCGGGACGAAAGGTTTTTCCGTGGTACCACCCTGTTTCCAATCACCCTTGGCAGCTTACTGCGGAGTTGAGGAGAAGTGGACCTGAGGGGACTCGAACCCCTGACCTCCTCCATGCCATAGAGGCGCGCTACCAACTGTGCTACAGGCCCATTGATAGATGGACTTTGAGAGCGTCACGTATAAGTAACCTCTCCTCCGCAGTGCCAGGTGACTGGCACTCATTCACTGCTTTAACGGGCATACCGACAGGTGCTACTGACTCCCGAGGCGTTCGCACCTGTTGCTCACAGGCGAGTTCGGTCGTTTTCCCGTATAGCCTTGCACCGTCCGGCTACTCTCTGGACGGGTGAGCGACCTACTACTCCTGCTCATCGCCAGGTCTGTTCTCTTTCCGCTGCCCTTTACTATAGCACAAAGCTTTGTGATTTGCAAGGGGGTAGGCTCTTTCCTCCTTGCTGCCTGTGATGGGCAGCGGGTGGAGATGAGGGGACTCGAACCCCTGACCTCGACAGTGCGATTGTCGCGCTCTACCGGCTGAGCTACATCCCCGTGCATGCCTTCGTGTTGGCAGCTAGAATGATACCACATCTGGGGGTGAATTGTAAAGACCCTCGTTGGAGGGATCTGTCAAATTCACCCCCTTCTGGCAAACTAGGGCGGGGGCTACTGAGGCAAGCTAGCGATAAAGTCGGCCAGGCTTTCACGACCGTCGACGCGGATGCGCAGCAGAGCGAAAGGCTGGGTGCTTTGCTGGAGCCAGCCGGTAGGGCCGGGGTCGGTAGTGGCACCAACGTAGCCATCGGCGGCCAACATGCTAGTGATGCGCTCCTGTTCAAGGGCGGTACCGTGGCGGAAGGGTTCGCCGCCTGGGTAGCAGAACTGCTGAATAGTGATGCCGAGGTGCTGCTGCAGTGTTGCCTTAGAGGCCTGCAGCTCCTGCTGAGCAAGCTGAGGCTCTCCGATGACGATCCAGCCCAAGCTGATGTGATGCACCGTATGTGAGCCGACCTGCATGCCTTGGGCAAGGAGGTCGCGGATCTCTCCCCAGCTCATATAGCCCGTAGCGCCCACGGCCCCAGTGATGATGTAGAACATACCGCTGAAGCCATGAGCCTGGAGCAGGGGCACAGCGTAGCGATAGACGTCCTCATAGCCGTCATCAAAGGTCAAGATAATAGGGTGCGGTGGCAATGGCGCGTCAAAATAGAGAGCATCGAAGAGCTGATTAAAGGTGATGGTATGGTAGCCGTGGCTTTTGAGATAATCGAGTTGGGCGGCAAAGTTGCTTGGTGTGACGGTCAGGCTGAAATCGAGCAAGTTATGGGTGGGAGCTGGTGAAACGTGGTGGTACATCAAGATGGGGACCGCGACGCTGTGGGCGGCTGGTTGTGGAGGAGGCAAGAT
The DNA here is from genome assembly GCF_019683755.1 of Thermogemmatispora sp. Classification (GTDB taxonomy): domain Bacteria; phylum Chloroflexota; class Ktedonobacteria; order Ktedonobacterales; family Ktedonobacteraceae; genus Thermogemmatispora. The sequence continues at coordinate 6,381 of NZ_JADGHT010000116.1, forward strand.
CGGAGCTTCTGGATCAGCCGGTCCGCCGGCGAGCACATACCAGTGTGGCTGCTCATGGTTCTGGTCCTGAGCGGGGCTGGCCTGGACGACAAAAGGCAGATTACGGTAGATACTCGCGGGAGCCTGATCCTCGGGGGGAAGATTGGCTTCCTTGCTCAAACTAGCGTCAGGAGTGAGTTGTAGTGAGACCGGTACAGTCAGGACATCGCTGTAGCTGGTCATAGTCTCGGGATCAACCCAGCGGCTTAGCCGGCTGGGGAGTCCCAGACTGAAGCCCGCGAAACGGTAGTGGGCAAAGCGTACCTGCCAGAAGTGGGCAAAGGTTTGTTCATTGGGCCAGAGAGCTCGGCGGGCAGGCGCCAGCAGCGACCACATGGTAGGGTAGTCGTGATGCAGGAAGGCACCTAGATAGCGCTGGGCGAGAACGAGGATCTGCTGCTCATTGGTAGCCTCTTGCGGATGCTCAGCTATGAAGGTCGCAGTATTGTGTGAGGTTGCTTGAGGGCTTATATCGCTGCCGCTCAGCAGGGCGTACAGTCCCCAGGCGAGCACTGCGATGGCCACTAAGAGCAGACAGAGAAGGCCGGCTAGCAGCAGTTGCATAGCCCGAGGTAAGGTCAGACAACTGCGGCGCCGAGCACGCAATGGCCGGCTGGCTGTTGGCGCGGCTATCGGTCCTATCTGGACACCCGGCGTTGCCGAGTGAGGTCCGCCCGGCGAGGCGTACCCATGCGACTCGTGATTGGCGGTGTATTTCATGGCTGGGAACCTGCGCATGCTACTGTGTTGTGTGTTCCTGCCTATAGCTGTACATGATCGCCCCTTCATTATACCAGAATCTAGGTAAAAATACCTATTTAAGAGCGGCAGCTAGGGTGAAGTTGGAAAGAAAGCATCCAATCGCTAAAGAAGTGGAGAGAGCGGCTGATGTTTCAGAAAAGTGGGCAAAGAGTCAAGGAAAGCTTATAGTCGTGAGGTTAGTGCCGGGAGGAGGAGAAACGCAAGAGAAGGCTGGCGCCGCCGGCGCTGCGGGCCAGCCCGTCTTGTCGGCGTGGGCTAGGAGCAAATGAACGGCGCATCGACAATGCGCCGTGAAGCCCTGTGAGGCGTAGCGCTCTGGCGTGCGTGATGAGCGCCAGGTAGGCAGAGCGGCTACGCGAGGAGATCGGGAATAGGGGAGAAAGCGAGGCCTAGCCTGGCAGAGCTAGCCTTGCTTCTCGTGGTGACCGCCGAACTCGAAGCGCATGGCCGAGAGGAGCTTGTCGGCAAAGTCCGCCTCGCCGCGGGAGGCAAAGCGCTCGTAGAGGGCGGTACTGAGCACGCCGGCGGGCACGGCCTCATCGATGGCGGCTTTGATCGTCCAGCGTCCCTCACCGGAGTCGGAGACGCGCCCAGCGAACTGGCTCAGGTCGGGATCTTTGAGCAGGGCGTGGGCGGTCAGGTCGAGTAGCCAGGAGGCGATCACGCTGCCACGGCGCCAGAGTTCTGCGATATCGGCCAGATTGAAATCATATTGATAATACTCGGGATTACGCAGGGGAGTCGTTTCGGCGTCAATCTCCTCAGGGTGCTTACCGATATTAGCATGGCGCAGGATGTTGAAGCCCTCGGCGTAAGCGGCCATGATGCCGTACTCGATGCCATTATGGACCATCTTCACGAAGTGGCCAGCGCCGTGGGGACCGCAGTGCAGATAGCCATGCTCGGCGGTACCGCCGACCTGCTCGCGTCCTGGAGTACGTGGGGCGGCCTGCACGCCGGGTGCGAGGGCCACAAAGAGTGGTTCGAGGCGTTGAACGATCTCCGCCTCGCCGCCAATCATCAGGCAGTAGCCGCGTTCGAGACCCCAGACACCGCCGCTTGTACCGACGTCGAGGTAATGAATACCATGCTCTTTGAGCATAGCAGCGCGGCGAATGTCATCCTGATAGAAAGAGTTGCCCCCGTCGACGACGACATCGTCGGGAGAGAGCAAGGGGATAAGCTGTTCCAACGTCGCATCAACGGAGGCGGCAGGAATCATGAGCCAGACGATGCGGGGCGCCTGCAACTGCCCGACGAGTTCGGCCAGGGAAGTCGCCCCCGCAGAGATAGCCCCCTCTTTCAGGCGCTTCTCGACAGTCTCGGCATGGCGCGCGTAGCCGATGCATCTATGGCCGGCACGTTGGAGCCGCAGAGCCATATTGGCCCCCATGCGTCCAAGTCCGATCAGACCAAGTTCCATGTAGCGATCCTTTCTGTCTTCTCTTCTCTAGCTAGCGAAGTAGTGATTTTCCGGGGTACGGAAAGCGAGGCGGACGCGGCGTGCTCTCTCAGTGTGAGGCATCCCTGCTGACAGCGGAGAGCCAGGTTCCGTGCCAAAGGAGGGAGCAACGCAGCGCTGCCTGTCCATCGCTAAGTGTACCATACAGGTGCAGGGCAGTGAAAAGAGGGAGGCTGGCAGTGGGCTAGACGACAAGGAAAGGGGCAGAGCAGGCCAAGCGCTGCTGTGGCAGGCGCAGCTAAGGACAGGAGCACAAACAGACAGCAGCCTGTCTGCAAGTCAGGGAAGATAAGTGCCGCTGCGACGCAGACACGCGCCACTGGCTGAGCGGCTGCTTGCTCCGCTGCTGGCAAAATCAGGCGACCATCTACGCGCGGGAGAGATAGAAGCAAGCGCCCGCTCAGGCCAGTAGTGCAGGATGACTGATCAGGAGAGCGTCTAACCCCCGCTGGGGCGCTGGCGCGTTCGACGCATCAGTACATAGCCTGTTTCCAGAATGGAAAAGATATCGATGCCAAAGGTGTACAGCTTCATGCGCGTCCGCGATAGGACGTTGCGCACTGGGCGCATCTCCTGATCCCAGACGCCTTCAGCCTGGGCCAGGCTCAGGCGCCGCCGGCAGCGCTCTATCTCGGCCTCGGTGATGTGGCCGTTAATAAAGCTGGCCAGCAAGACTTCGTAAGGGCAGTAATGTGGGTAGGCTTCAAGTAATGGTAACAGCACACAAATTTCGCTATTGGTGAATTGCTGCTCGGCAACGAGGCGAGGCAGCCCCTCTTCGCAGGCGAGCTGGGCCAGGGTGCCTAGTGTCAGGTTGAGGGCAAGCAGATGGTGGGAAGGGAGCAAATCACGCAGCGAGAAATGGCGTATCTCGGCTGCTGCTTCTTGCTGCAAAGGACGCGGGGATGCTTTGGTCATACGCAGAGAGGTTTTTTGCATGGCACGCTCCTTCTGGATGAGATACTGCTGACCGATAGACCAACTGCAGAGCCGAAGTGAACCCGCGCCGAGCCGGAGGCCTGTCATAGCTTTTTACTGCCTGGTTGCTCATGGAGCGGAGCGCCCGGAACATCCCCTCTTCCCGCGTCAAGGCCAGCACAGTTCGTCGCCGGGCCGCGGACCCCTCTTCCGCTGGCGCTCGCTGCTATGCCGGCTGGCGAAATGGCTGCTACTCAGGCAGCAGCAAATACTGCACTGCTTAAGTGCCGCATTGGTGCAATAAAATAACGCTCCTTTCCTTCCTGTGCTTTCTCTCAAGCACTCAGGTTCTTGGGACACTGCTCTCTACAAATGACGAGCGAGCGGTTTGACGATCAAATCGGGCCTGGGCCGTGCGCTGGCTCTGGCTGAGCCAGGGCGCTGCGGCGCCGGCGTTAACTGTGGACAACATCGGCTACTTCAATAGACACTATACAAAGAAACACAAAGATATTCAATGTCTGGTATACTTCGCTCCTTCCATATTTTACAGTACCAGATAATCACCCAAAAATCAATACCCGAATTGGCTTTTCTGCGCCTCTTGCCTGACCGGGGGAAGGACCGACGCTGCGTATGGGATATTCTGGCTATTCGCCCGTGTTTTGCCCGCAAATTGCCAGATTCTGTTCCATACTCCTTTCGGTAACAGCTATTCAGAGCCGCCATGCAGCTGGTCATTCAAGAGTCAGCTATCTCTCTTCAGCTCCTCTAGACCTCACTTCACGCTTCCATTCCTACTAGCTCGGTTTCTGTTAACTCTACATGCTGGTAGTCGAAGATAGCTGTATTTTTTGAGATATAGGGCGGAAGAGAGAAGTGTGATCTTAGAATGACTGAGTATCTTTTAAATTCACAGGAAAGGTGCGCTTCAACCATGCAGAAGACCGCCCTGCCGGCCTGGTTCGGCGATGCGCGTATACAGGCCAGTGCGGACATCGTGATCGTAGGGAATGGAATCGCCGGCCTGACTGCTGCCATTGAGGCTCGGCGTTTAGCGCCTGAAGCCACGATTCTGATTCTAACGGAGCAATGCTATCCGACGATTCACACGCCGGCCTTACGTCAGATTCTCACGGGCAAGGTAAACCGGCAACAACTGCTGGCCTATCCCGAGGGGACGGAGCAGGCGCGAGGGATCAAGGTGGGAGTAGCGCGCGTTGAGGGAATTGATGCAGTTGAGCGGCGGCTGCATGTCGCGCGTGGGGGGATCGTCCACTATGGAGTCCTGCTATTGGCGACGGGGAGCGTTGCGCGTGGGTTATCGAAGAATCTGCCTGGTGCTGCGCTGGATGGCGTTCTGACCTTGCATCGTCTACCCGACTACCTTGATGTCAGGCGCCGGCTACGGGAGGTCCGCGAGGTGGCGGTGATCGGTGGTGGTGTGCATGGAGCCGAGACGGTTATGAGCCTCTTGCACATCGGCAAGCGTGTTCATTGGTTTATTCGCGGCTCTTACTGTTTGCCGCGCCTGCTCAACCGGGCTGCGGCTGAGCTTGTCCTGCGGCACGTAGAGCAGGCGGGGGCGCTGGTTCATCTGGAAAGCGAGGTGATAGGTTTTCTAGGGAGCGTGGGAGAACTAGCGGCGGTTGCCACGGCTGACGGGCGTGTCATTCCGGCTCAGCTAGCGCTGATCTGCACGGGAACGCGTCCCGCGCTTGATTTGGCGACGCGCTCCACGCTGCCTCTTGTCTATGAGGCGGAGCAAGGCATCCTTGTCGATGAGCGGCTCTGCACCAGTGTCCCGGCCATTCTCGCCGCGGGCGATGTTGCGGCCTGGCAGCATCCTCTCAGTGGCTCCTATCGCTCGCAGCCGTCCTGGCATGCTGCTGTCCTTCAGGGACGAGTGGCAGCAGCGACTATGACGGGACGAATGGCGACCCATGTGAGCGAGGTGGTCGGCGCTCCCTGGCAGGCGACGCGTCTGGGGTCTCTCTCGATCCTGGCTGTTGGCGATCCCTTAGCGGAGGCGGCGGAAGTGCGAGTGCTTACGCGGCATGGGAAGCAAAGCTACTATCGCCTGGTGCTAGCAGGTGAGCGTCTCATTGGCTATCTCGCCTTGGGAAGGGCCCAACCTGATGCTTTGGCGATCAAGCGCCTCATCGACGAGGCGCTGCCGGTGACGGCGGTCCAGGATGCCCTGCTCCGAGGTGTCTTTGATGCGCGCGCCTACTTTGCGCAGCTTCGCTCATCTACACTCTATAGCCTAACGGTGCCCGGGCGGCTGGCGGAGCGTGCATTGGCGACCTCCCGATGTGCGCCTCCTCTGTCTTCTCCGCTGAGTACAACGGCTGCTATGGTGGGATGGCAGGCTCCGCCTCAGGGCGGTGAACCCTTCCTGCAGGGAAGCGCGTCAAGAAGGAGGCCCCAAACTGAGCCACTACGGAGATTGATCCCTAGGCAGCAAGCTACTGATGTGAGCGCTGCTGCAGGTGTTGCCGCTTTTGCTGATGCGTGTGCCTGGAGGCCTGATCTTGAGCCGGAGCCACAGCGGCTGGCTTTACCGACCTCCTGGCCCCAGCCAAATCCGCATCCAGTGCGGTGTTGTCAGTAGCCTGGCCTGAGCGCCAGGCGTGGGCTTGCTACTCCTGGAGCGATGCAATCCTTCTTTTGAAGTCGACTGGGAGTCGTCAGGGTGGCCGGCTGATCGGTCCGTCAGCACTGGCTAGCGCTCGCTGGTGAGTGCTGGCTGCCCTGAGCTGGCCATCCGTACGTTATCCTGGAAGAGCTGTCGCGCTGGTCAGTGAGCAGATGGACAGACCGGTCGCTGAAACATCCATACATCAGGGGAGGATGATCTGTATGCTGTGTCCGCGTTGTCACGCTCAGTGGGATGGGGAGAGGCAAGCCTGCCTATGGTGTGGCTTTGTGCTATTTGGGACCAGTGAGGATGAGGCGGCTCGCCAGAGAGATCAGGAGCGACTTCGTTGGCATACTGAGCCTGAAGTCAAGGAGCCGCGCTTGCATGTTCCGCGGGCGACTCCTTTCTCTGGTGGACGGCAGCCTCCTGTGCCGCCGGT
>NZ_JADGHT010000117.1 GCF_019683755.1 Thermogemmatispora sp.
CCTGGATGCCCCCAAACCGCTGGGGTCACCAGGCTCGCCAGCTCGCCAAGCTTTGGATGCCTCCTTCACATCTTATGCAAGGCATTGTTTAAGCCATCATTAATTGCCGGTGAAAGAGAGTTGATGGCAATGTTAAATCTCGGTCCAAGAGATCGCGAGTAACGGAGCCGATCGGCATGCAGAGCGTCAGCTTTAGAGTGCGAGAGGGAAGGGACTAGGCCGGCTCTCTTCACTGTTGGCCTTCCCTGCTTGACTGCCTGGTATAATCTAACCAGGAAGACACACTCTGAAAGAATATCAGCCTTTTAGCTTCAAAAATAGTATAGAGCATCTTTTGAAAGGTAAGCAGATCATGCCTCATCAGCGTAGAAAGCAGTACTCCTCTGGTGAGAGGAATAGTCACCGGTCGAGTATGACAGCGCCCACCTTGCGCATTGCCACGGGTCTACAAGCAACCAGTGTGCTCCCGCCCAAGGATGCGGTTCGTGTAGAGACAGAGGAAGCAACTAGCGTCTCATCCGCGAGAGAGCCGGGGGAATTGTCAGGGCCGGAGCAACCGGCAGAGCGCGGCGTGATTCGGGTTGTATTGGCCGATGATCACACTCTGATGCGCGAGGGCTTGCGCCATTTGCTCGAACTCGAGCCTGATCTCAGGGTAGTCGGCGAGGCCGCCGATGGTCAGGAAGCGCTGCGGGTCATTCGTCAACTTCGCCCCGATGTTGTTCTGCTTGACATTAGCATGCCGCAGCTTGATGGTCTCGCTTTGACGCACCAACTAGCCGAGGAGCTGCCCGAGGTTGCCATCATCATTCTGACGATGCACCGCCAACATCCCCAGGTGTTGCGTGCCATCAAGAATGGCGCCCGCGGCTACCTTCTCAAGAGCGCCTCTTCGCAGGAGCTGATCCGCGCTATTCGCACGGTACACGCTGGCGGGGCCTTGATCGAACCAGAATTGACTGGTACTGTGCTCACTGAGCTACGCCGCCTCTCTCAACAGTCGGGCCTTCCCGGCGCTCCAACGCTCAATGACCTGACGGAAAAAGAGATCGAGATTATCCGCTATGTCGCTCAGGGAATGAGTAATCGAGAGATTGCCTCCCGGCTCTCTTATTCTGAGAAGACAGTCAAAAATTATCTCTCGGTCATCTTCCAGAAGCTCGGCATTCGCGATCGCACGCAGGCTGCGATCTTTGGTCTGCGTCAGGGATTGCTTGCCGATGAGGGGCTGTAAGCGCTCGTCTCATGATGACCGCGGGCCAGTGCCAGCCGGCAGCCTACAGATGGGCCAGAGTCCTCCTAGGCGCCTGGTGAGGGCGAGAGATTCCCTAAGGAAGGGAGCGCGTGCCATAGACCCTACCGCGCCAGTCAACGCCGCGTCCCGTCAATTTACGCCAACACGCCTGTGCAAGCATTCCCATGAAGAGGAGACCAGCCAGCGGGTGGGTCAGAGCCTGGTACCACGGCAAGCCCAGGCTCTTATCAAGAGAGCGGCGATAGGCGAGGAGAGGGAGCAAAGCCAGCAAGGCAGCAGCGAGAGCCTCGCGCGTCTCGACTCCCCGCTGACGCCACCAGCCGCGTCCTAGCCAGAGCAGGAGAGGCAGCAGAAATGGTAGCACGACGACGAGCGGCAGCCCCATCAGGGTCGCCAGCATGAAAGGAAGTCCTCCGCTGCCCACAAAGATCGTCTTACGCCAGCCACGCCAGAGCGCCGGCAAGCCGCGATACATCTGGACACGCACCAGCCCCCGCCCATCGTAGAGACGGAGACGATAGCCCTGGCCTTTTACTACAGCAGCCAGGTCGCGATCATCCAGCGCCGAGCCGCGCAGATCAGGACGGGCATAGCCTCCCAGGGCCTCGTAGAGAGTCCGACGCAGCAGGATGTACTGACCATTGGCCGTGGCAAGCGGACAACAGGTCAGATTGACCAGAGGCGGGGGGAATTGGAGGCTCATTCCCATGAGAGCCAGGGGCAGGGTGAGCCGGTTCCAGCGATCGGCCAGCTCTTGTTCTGGGACCAGCGAGAGAAGGTCAAGGCCACGCGTCAGAGCCTCGCTCACAGTCAGTCGCAGGGTGTGTGGCGACCAGATGCTGTCGGCATCGGTGAAGACCAGCCAGCTACCGCGGGCCTGACAGGCCCCCCTATGCAGCGCATGCGGCTTGCCCGCCCAGCCAGGGGGCAGCTCCTCGGCCAGGGGCAGCAAGCGCAGACGGTTGTCTGCGGCTGGCTCTGTCGCCAATTGCTCAAGAATAGCGCGCGTCCGGTCGGTTGAGCCATCGTCTACTACGATGACCTCGTAGTCCGCCGGGTAGTCCTGTTGGAGAAGCGAGTGCACACAGCGCCGGATGTTGGCCTCTTCGTTACGCGCCGGCACAATGATCGAAACGGTTGGCAGCGCTTCCGTGGCCAGCGTAGGAGGGCGCTGCTGAAAGGGAGCGCTTCGGCGATATGGATGAGCAACCCAATGTAGAAAGAGATAGAGAAGGGCAGTCGCCAGAGCATACCCACGGAGCACGAGACGCCAGAGCCGTTGCGACCGCTTTGCTGCCATCGCTCTCTGCTGCTTGAGAGGAACTTGGCTCATAGCTTCATTATATCAGCTCGGGCAGAAGCTAGAAATATTGCGACCGCGCTTCCTCTGAGGTACAATCACGAAGAGTGAAACATTCTCGCTTGTCACAGCTCAACCTGGTACGGTACGGCGATCTTTCTCAAGGCAAGGCCGGTCAGGCTCGCGCCTCCTAGACCGCACCTCAGCTCAAGCAGCAGAAGAGAAGAGAGGAAGGCAAGCGGACGTACCTTTTCGCCCGGCTGCGGAAGAGCGAGTCCGGTCAGAAAGCCGTAGAGAAGAGGCAGGGTTTCATAGAAGCGAGCAGGGCTTACCCCCCAGCCCAGATACACCAGATACAGGCAGCAGCCCGCTCGTCTGCGAGTCGGTAGCATAGAGGAATAGCATGCGGTATGGACGGTATGGACGATACCCCAGGCTAGCGCTCAGCGCGCTCTTCATAGCGGGTATCATCTTGCTTCACGCCTGGTCCCCCCTGACGCCGGCTCCGGCAGTACAGGCGCACGCTTTTGTAGTTGGCTCCGAACCGATCGATGGCTCGACGATCCCAATGCCACCGAAGGTGGTTCGTATCTTTTTTAATGGTCCCATCAGCTCCATCAGCAAGGCCTTAGTCTTCGATCCACATGAGCGTGTTGTAAATGCCGCCGCCAGCTATATCCCGCCCGGCCATCCACAGGAGTTGGATACCCCTTTGCGGCCCAATTTAAGCGAAGGCAGCTATCTGGTTCGCTGGACAGCTCTGGCCACCAACGATGGGCGTACAACGCAGGGAGCTATTGGCTTCAACATTGGTCACTCCAGCACCGGCTTGCCTGGCCAGACCATTCTTGGCCCCAGCACGAGTAACTACTTGCCAACACTTGACTTGTTGGGGGTCCTCTCCGTGGCCTGGGAATGGCTTGTCTTACTAGCCCTGACCTTCTGGGTCGGTCTGCTCGTCATGGAGCGGCTGGTAATGGAGCGCCGGGCCCGCTCACTGGATTTGCTCATGCGCGCACGAGCACGGGCCCGTCCACTACAGTGGCTTTGTCTGACCGCCTTATTGGTCGGGGAAGTGATTACGCTGATTCTGCGCGCGGCTAGCCTCAATCAGGCCACGGCCAGCGGCGGCATTGATTGGCAAGCCCTGCGCGCTGTACTTCTGACGACATCCTACGGTCCGCTTTGGTTGGGACGCCTGGCACTGATTGCTCTGGCCTTGCTCTGGCTGGCTGCCACAGCCCGTCGGCGGATGCCCAAGGAGGCTACCGCTGGTGTGGCTCGTGTTCTCCGACGGGGTGGCTCACGCTTCGGACGACTTCGGCGTCAGGTGACGCAGGAGTATCGCGTGACTAAAGAGTCGGTGACGACCGAGGAGATGGCCCCGGGTAGCGATATCCTCCCGCTCTCGCCCTGGGATACATTGCTCTGGTTAACCTTGGCCGCTCTCTATTTGCTCGCCTGGACCTTGACCAGCGATGAAGTCCAGCAGGCCTCTCTCCATATCAGTGCCGTTGTCCTCTCCTGGCTCGCTTTGCTGGCTCAGTCTGTCTGGCTCGGCGGCCTGGCCTATCTGGGCTACGTTCTGCTGCCCGTGCTCGCTGTGATTGAGCTGGATCACCACGCTGATCTGCTGGTGACGCTGACCCGCCGTTTGACCCCCGTACTGCTGATGGCGATGGCTGTGCTGCTGGTCAGTCAGCTCTTTCTGGCAGAAAGTGTCTTCTCTGACCCCCAGGCTCTGTTGACGACCGCCTATGGCCGTACGCTGCTGGTGCGCCTGGCCCTGACTGCCCTGCTTCTCGCGCTGACTCTCTTTATGCTCTTCCGCATTACGCCACGCCTGGCACGCCAGACGCTGCTTTTGCCTGTGGTCGATGCCGAGCTGCCAGCGCGCCGCACACGTCGTGAGGCCCTCTTACAGACAGAGCGCCAGCTTGGGCGTTTACTGAAGACGCAATCGTGGATAAGTGTGGCTATCTTGCTGTGCTCCGCTCTGATGAGTTTCTTTGCTCCTCCAATCGCTTTTCCCCAGATCAACTATGCTCAAGCGGCCCAGAATCAGGCAGGTCAGACAGCACCTGCCAACACGCCGCCAGTAGCAGTGCAACAGGTTGGTGATCTGACCCTCTCGCTGATGGTCACGCCGGGTCACGTGAATAGTCCCAATACGGTGGTGATTCTCTTGACAGATAGTCGTGGTCAGCCAGTGAGCGATGCTCGCCTGAGCCTGGCTATCAATATGGTCCTTATGGACATGGGTACGGTCCAGCAGACGCTAAATCGCGGCCAACCAGCCTACACGGCCACTTTTCCCGCCCGCTCAACCTTTGATATGGCGGGCCTGTGGAAGATCGACTTGACTATCGAGCGCCCTGGTCAAGTGCCTCTCCGAACAACCGTCGAGTTTACGCTGAGCTGAGCTGAGCTGAGCTGGCGAGAGAGGCAATGCTGCGCTTTGGCTGGTCAGCCTCCCTGGCGAAAGCCCGCTGCTTGCCAGGGAGGCTGGCAGAAGCTACAAGAGCCAAGTAGCCAATCCTTGGTCCCTGGCCCGCGGAGCTATTCCTCCCGCTGGTCAGCCGCGCAAGGCCTCTCGATGACGGGCAGCTCGCTCGACGTAGCGCTGAGCGCTGCCGCGGATGTGCTCGATCTCCTCGGGCGTCAGGTTGCGAATAACACGCACGGGTAACCCAAAGGCAAGAACGCCTTCAGGGATCACTTTGCCTTCACTGACCAGCGCGCAAGCACCGATGATGGTCTCCGCTCCAATGCGCGCGTGGTTGAGTACGACCGCCTTCATGCCCAGTAGAACACGGTCCCCCAGCGTGGCACCGTGGATAACACAGCCATGCCCAATAGTGCATTCCTCCCCAATAGTCAAGGGAGCATCGGCATCGAGATGAAGTACGCAGTTGTCTTGAATATTGGTACGCTTCCCAATCACGATTGGCCCAGTATCCCCGCGAATAACACTGTTGTACCAGATACTGACCCCCTCGCCAATAGTTACGTCTCCAATGACATAGGCGCCGGGGGCGATAAAGACATTGTCTGCAATGCGCGGCCAAATCCCATTAAAAGGTAAGACAGGCATGCTCTTCTCCTCACAGAAAAGGCTTCTTCGGCTGCGGGCCACCAGGGCCATGACCAGACTCCTGGGCGTTCGCCCGCCTATCTCTCTCACCATAGTACTCGGCAACTAGATCCCCTGTCCAACATCGCCATCTCGTCACTGCCTTCCCTCCCATCGGTATATATCACTATATTAGATGTAAAAAATGTTTTTACTCCTTGACGAGGATAGCGTTCCTCGTTTAGTATAGAAGCGTTATCTTGACATGCTATCTATCAGGCGCTAGCAGTGCAGGAAGGGTAGAAACGATGTCAGGTCCATCGACTGGTTGGAAGAGTGAGAGGCCATCGCTACACGGCCCAGGACGTACCTTACGACGAGGAGAATACCGTATTGAAGGGGCGCTCAGCTACGGAGGGGCCGGGAGGCTCTTTCTGGCCTCACACGTGACACTTGATACACCACTGGCCCTCAAGCAATTGCGGGGCGACCGCCCTCTGCCTGAGAGTGTCGCTGAGGAGCTAGACTTTGCCCTAACTCATCGGCAGGGAAAGCCGGCTTCGCCCCGACAACAAGACGATTTTCCACTCAGCGGTGGCTCATACACCGATCGTTTTGTGCGTGAAGCGCTCCTTCTGGTGCGGCTGCGTCATCCGGCCATGCCGATGCTCTACGACTATTTCTTCGAAGACGGCTACTGGTATCTGGTCCTCGAATACTGTGCGGGGCCAACCCTGGCCAGTTACCTCCGTCAGCAAGGGCCGCTGCCGCCGCTGGAAGCCCTGAGCTACGCCATGCAGATCTGCGACCTCTTCGACTATCTGCACTCGCAGAGGCCGCCGGTGATCTACCGCGGGCTGCGCCCTGCCAGCATGATTCTGACCTCGGGTGGGCGTCTGGTCTTCTTCGACTTCGGCTGCGCCTGTTATCTTCGCAACGGCCAGCTCTACGCCGACTTTGAGCCGGGGGTCCCGGGCTATGCCGCTCCCGAGCAGCATCAGCACGGTGGCCAGTGCGACGAACGCTCCGATCTTTTCAGCCTGGGCGTGCTCCTCCACGAAATGGTTACCGGCCAAAACCCGCTTGGCAAGAATGGCCACCTCGAGCCGGTGGCACGGCTCAACCCCGCCCTCTCACCAGCACTCAGCGCTTTGATTACTATTGCCACACGGGCGGACCCTCTCTATCGCTTCCAATCAGCACGGGCCTTCTTTCACGCCCTTGAGCGTATCGCCACGTTGGAGGAGCGTCGTGCTTATCAGCGGCTCCTACGCCTGCACCTGAGCCGAGGCGTGACAGCAGGCAGTTCAGGCTCAGGCTCGACCTCGACCGCCCCCGTTGCCATTACGCTGAAAGCTCTGGCCCCAGGCGATGCCCAGTCTGTTTTCCCGAGCTGCTCTCCTGAAGAGTTTGCCGCCGAGCCAACGGTGGCTATTCCCACCCACCAGATCAAAGCCGCCTCCCCCTGCGAGCAAACAGCACAGATGCCAGCCCTAACCCCCTACGCACAGGAGCGCTCTCTTCGTCCCTCGCAGCAATTCAAGCGCCGTCCTTGGCGCCTTGTTCTTTTCCTCATACTGCTCGCACTCTTGCTGCTCGGTATTTTCGGCCTGAGCCTTTACCTGCTCGGTCAGCTTCAGAGTGCGCCGTCCTGGCTGGGTCTGAGGACCTCGTAGATCAGCGGGCCGCTGCTGACCGGCGCTTCGCTCCAGCGATAGCAGGCAAGCAGCTCTTGATGAACGGCGGCGCACTCCTCCTCGCTACGGGCGTGAATCTCCACCAGGGGGTCACCTGCCTGGAGATAGTCGCCGACCTTGGCCTGAAGGAGCAACCCGGTGCGGTGATCGACGGGATCGCCTTTCTTGAAGCGGCCCGCCCCCAAGCGCATAGCCGTCAGCCCAAGGCGCTCGGCATGAATGGCAGCAATATAGCCGCTCCGAGGTGCCGTCAGCATCTTGATTACCGGGGCCCGGGGCAGACGTTCTGGCCGCTCTACCTGCCGTGGATCTCCCCCTTGCGCCTCACAGACCTCAGCTAGCTTGGCCAGAGCATGGCCGCTCTCGATGGCCTTCTGCACGCGCTGCTCCGCTTCGCTGCGCGTGGTTGCCGCTCCAGTCATGACGAGTAACTCAGCAGCCTCATGCCGACAGAGCTGACTGCTATCTGCCGGTCCCTCGCCCCGCAAGACAGCAATGGCTTCAGCCATTTCCAGAGCATTGCCCACAGCTCGCCCCAGCGGCTGTTCCATTGCTGTGACCGCTGCCTCAGTGTAGAGGCCAGCACGCTGACCGATCTCGACCATAATCCGCGCCAGTTCGTGGGCCTGCTCCTGCGTCTTCATGAAAGCACCTGCCCCTACCTTGACATCCAGCAGTAGATGCGAGGCCCCCACAGCCAGTTTCTTGCTCATAATGCTGGCTGCGATCAGAGGAATGCTCTCGACTGTCGCTGTGACATCACGCAGGGCATACATCTTGCCGTCAGCCGGTGCCAGATCCGCCGATTGTCCAGCTAGAACCAGACCATGCCTCTCTAAGATGCTGAGAAATTCCTCACGCGTCAGAGCCGTGCGCAGGCCACTTATGGATTCCAGCTTGTCGACAGTCCCTCCCGTATGGCCCAGGCCACGCCCGGTCATCTTGGCCACTGCTACGCCACAAGCGGCCACAAGCGGGGCCACCGCCAGGGTGACTTTGTCACCTACTCCCCCCGTGCTATGCTTGTCGACGACTGGTGACAGCCGTTCACGCACGCGCAACTGTTCACCCGAGCGCGCCATTGCCAGCGTCAAATCGCTCGTCTCGCGGTCATCCATGCCCCGCCAGCAGACCGCCATGAGCCAGGCCGCCATTTGGTAGTCAGGAATGCGTTCCTGGGTGTACTGCTCTACCAGCCAGTTGATTTCTTCTGTGGTGAGCGCCTCGCCATTGCGCTTCTTTCGGATAAGTTCAACAGCTTGCATACAGCCTTGCTATCCCTTCGCCTGGTTATTGTTTCTCTGAGTGGCTAAGAGCTAAGAGGCAGCTACTCCGCCGGCAGTTCTTCTGTGAGCACGATGCGCACTGAGTCAATCTCAAAACCACGATGGGTCTCGATCAGATAGCGCCTGATCAACTGATTCCCTAGGCGCGCCCGCCGATCAAAGGTCAGTCGCCCGTTGTTGAAGCCAAAGCGTAGATCGCTCTCTTCGTGGAAGCCGCAAATGATGACTGTATCGTAGCGTTCGTCATCGTGCTCAGAGAGGGCCTTATAGAGGGTGGCAACTTGCTGCCAGGCGGGACAAGGGGGATAAACGATCTCGACAACTTTTTTGCCGCCGGCCTGCACTTCACTCCCCCCGACCTTATAGGCCAGCGCCGTCGCCGCCAGCTCTCGCAGTTGCGCCAGCGTTTTGGGCGGAAAGCCTTCCGGTGACCTGGGGGAAGTCACGATCTCCTCCGGCAGGACGGCAGAGGTGGTTACAGGCTGGGCGCTGGCTTCGACTATGCCCGGTATGCCCGGACCAGGCAGACGGGCCTGCCCTCTCTGTGCCGCTTGCCTGAGTATCATCGGCGAGGTAGCTGATTCCGTCTGGCTTCGTGCCGCCAGTGGCGGCTGCTGCACCGTACCGATGGCTCTTCCACAGCGCAGACAATATCTTGTGGCGTCCGTGTTCACCTGACCACAATAGGGGCAACGCATGGCTCTCTCACCCTTTCTCTGCTCCTTCAGAGTGGTCGGCTCCCAATCAGCAATTAGCCAGTTCAGTATATCACGAGGGGATCTTCGCCTTAGCTCCCTTATCCTCGTTTCCCCCTCCTGTGACTTTCGTCATAGGCATAAACGCATGAGGAGACGAGGCCTAAAATAGGCAGTTTGATCCTTCTTGCCCCGCCCCTTTGCCTTCTATACTACCTTAGAACCAGATCGATAGCTCCCTGATAAATGTCCGATACTGCTGACGTTCAATATATCTTAATATGTAAAGCCCTATTCAATAAGAATTTCATCAATAGATAAAAGGGAAAGGAGGTATCAAAATGTCGGAAGAGCAAGCACTGCACGCTGAAGTTGAGGCCCGCTCAGCCCCGCCGGCGCCAGCCGGGTCTGAGGCTGTAGCCAGGGACCCCATCGAGGTAGAGAATGTTGTCAAGCGTTTTGGCAAAGTAGAGGCCGTCAAGGGAGTCTCGTTTAGGCTGAAACAAGGTGAAATCTTTGGCCTACTCGGGCCTAATGGAGCGGGTAAAAGCACCATTATCAATATCCTGTGCGGCTACCTGCTGCCGGATGAAGGTGACGCGCTCATTGGCGGTCATTCTGTAAGGCGCGAACCCCAGGCAGTCAAGCGCTTGCTGGGGGTAGTACCCCAGGAAATTGCCCTCTACCGCGATTTGAACGCGCTGGAAAATCTTGATTTCTTCGCTTCTCTCTACGGCGTGCCGGCGCGAGAGCGTCGTGCAAGGGCCGAAGAAGTGCTTCACTTTGCTGGTCTCTACGAGCGCCGCAAGGAGCCCCTGAAGAACTTCTCGGGCGGCATGCTACGCCGACTCAATTTTGCCGTGGCGCTGATGCATCGTCCTCGCATCTTGCTCCTAGATGAACCAACGGTCGGCGTTGATCCTCAGTCCCGTGAGCACATCTTTGAAAACATTGAAAAGCTGGCAGCCAGCGGCACCACCGTGCTCTATACGACCCACTACATGGAAGAAGCGGAGCGGCTCTGTCAGCGTATCGCCATCATGGATGAAGGGCGCATTATCGCCCTGGGCACCCTGGAGCAGCTATTAGCCATGCGCGATCAGACGCGCGCTGTCTATCGACCCCACGGTCTGCAGGAACTGTTTATTCAGTTGACCGGCAAGACCCTGCGTGATCTCTAGGTCTGACTCATTCAGCCCACCCGCAGCGGCTCTAACCGAGTGGGCAGCCTGGCCAGACAGGCAGGAAGGAGGATGGAGCGGTTATGTACGCAATGTTCTCTATTATGAAAAAAGACCTATTACAAATAATAAGGGATCGCTGGTCTTTCATTTGGATGCTGCTGGTTCCACTGGTGCTGGTAGCGATGATCGGCTTTGCCCTCAGCGGCATCTACAGCAATGGGCAGTCAACGATCACCATTCGGGTTGCAGTCAGTGACCAGGACCACGACCTTGTCGGCCAGACAGTTTTGAAAGCTTTGGACCAGCATAGTCAGCAGCTCACAATCAATCTGACTCGCTATAGCGATGTCGCTGGCGTCAAAAAAGCGGTGGCCGACGGACAGGGTGCTGTGACCGGCGTTGTCATTCCGGCTGGTACCACGGCCAGGCTGCAGCAAGCTGCCATGCGTGGGGAGCCAACGCAGAATCTGGTTCAGATCTATACTATTCCGAGCAGCAATGATCCAAGCAGCGCCATCATACAGAATCTCGTCACGAGCGCTGTAGGGCAACTGGCAACCGCCACCTTTGCCGGCAGCGCTGCCGTACAGGAGATTGAACGGATCTGCCACCAGCCGGGCAATCATTGCGAGCCAGGCAGCATTAACCCTGAGACCATTGCCAGCCATGTTGGCATGGCCAGCTTTAAGGAGCTGCCCGCAGCCCAGGTGGCCAGCCTTCACGCTGGCAATGTGCCTGCACAGGTCAACATCTTCGATGTAGCTCTGCCCGGCTATGCTATTCTTTTTGCCCTCTTCGGCCTGCAGTCGGTCGCGGGCAGCATTCTGGAAGAGCGCGAGAGCGGCACGCTGCGCCGCTTGCTGATTGCTCCCGTGCGGCGTTACGCTCTGCTCGGCGGCAAGCTACTCACGCAGTTTCTGGTAACCTTGCTGCAACTGCTGATTCTCTTCGCGCTGGGAAACTTCATCTTTAAGCTGCACGTCGGCAATTGGCTCGGTGTGATCATCCTACTGGTAGTCTCCAGCTTTGCAATGACCGGCTTTGGCATTCTGCTGGTCTCGCTGGTCCGTACACGTCGCCAGCTCTCCCCGATCCTAACCATCATTACCTTGACGACTTCAGCCATCGGTGGCGCCTGGTGGCCACTCTGGCTGGAACCTCAGTGGTTGCAGATTGTCGCCCATGTGGGTATCGTAGCCTGGGCTATCGAGGCCCTCAATGGCCTGATGATTAGCGGGCGCACGTTAGCTGAGGTTTTGCCCAATATCATCGCCCTGATCATCTATGGCATCCTATGCTTTATCATCGGCCTGGTTCTCTTCCGTTTCCAGCCACGCACGACTAGCGCCTGACACAGGGGCAAGGGTAGAAAACTCTCTTCTGCCTCCCTCTCAGGCGGCGGGCGCTGCGATGATGTCGTCTATGCATCGCCGCAGCGTCCGCTGCCTTCACTTCTTCATTCAAGCAAAGCAGGCCTTCCGCCGAAGCCGCCAGATACTCCAGAGCAGACCTTAACAGGCCAGTTCCGTCCGCGCTTCTTGCTGTAGGAACAGCTCGAAGAAGTAATCAAGGCGCTGTAAAAATAGCGGTAGTGTTTCATTGTTGTCACAGATTTCAATAGCCTGATTCAAGGAGAAGATTTTTTCGATCAGAGAGATCTGGTTAACAAAGCCATCATCACGATAATAGCCGCGAAGGATCTGTTCAGAAACGAGCTGACAGCCAGTCTGGCAATAGCGCTGATGCACACGCCGAATGGCAGTCTCCACATCGATACGAAAGTAGAGGAGCCGGGCATCGCGTAAGAAACCGGAGCTGAACAGATGGAGAGCACGGAGGTAGTCGTCTCGCGCGAACTCCAGCATTGCCAGACCTTTTTCAGGGTAACGCGCAAGGTGCCGTTCGACGAGATTCTCAGCTTCAACAAGCACCTCGTCCATCACGCTGAAGTCTAGCACATCAAAGCCACAGTAGCGACCATTCACAATCAGCGGACGGAAACGACGCTGCCCCGTATCGGTGCGGCACTTTTCCGCGAGCAGGTCATAATCATCAACATGCGTGGCCTGCAGGCCAGCCGTCGCAGCGCGTTGGAGAAAATACTGGGCTGCCGTTGTCTTACCAC
>NZ_JADGHT010000118.1 GCF_019683755.1 Thermogemmatispora sp.
CTCCCACTGCGCGCGCCCATTATTATGACCGATATCTACACGGCAGAGATGATTAAGTACGCCTCTAACGCTTTCCTGGCGACAAAGATTTCGTTCATTAATGAGATCGCTCAGATCTGTGAGCGCCTGGGAGCCGATGTGAAAGAGGTGGCCGTGGGAATGGGCTACGATAAGCGCATCGGGCGCGCCTTTCTCGATGCCGGCCTCGGTTACGGAGGCTCTTGCTTTCCGAAGGATGTCCGGGCCTTAGCTCATATGGCCGATGAGGCTGGGCTACATCCTCAGTTGCTGCATGCTGTGATGGAGATCAACCAGGATCAGCGGCGCCTGGTGGTAGATAAGCTGGTCTCGATCTTAGGCTCCCTGCGCAATACAACCATTGGCATCTTGGGTCTGGCCTTCAAGGCTAATACTGATGATATGCGCGAGGCCCCTTCTCTGGACATTATTCGCTGGATCACTGGCCAGGGGGCTTTAGTCCGCGCCTACGATCCGGTGGCCCGCGAGACGGCACGCCAGGCTATGGAGCGCGAGGGTATCCGTCTCGATCTGGTAACCTTCTGCTCGAGCGCCTATGAGGTGGCTGAGCAGGCCGATGCTATTATCATCGTTACCGACTGGAATGAATTTAAATCTCTTGACATGGTACAGATTCGCAATCTGATGCGTCGTCCGGTGTTGATCGATGGACGCAATATTTATGAGCCGCGCGAGATGGTCAGCCTGGGCTTCACTTACCGCGGTATTGGACGGGGCACGGGGCCAGCCGCGACGGTCTTGCCTGCCAGCGATAGTACAACGCCGCCGCCTGCGCGTGAGCGGACACTGATCGGTGAGAGTGATGAGCATCGCTGACGACGAGGCCGGGTGGCCTGCTTTTGGTCCGCTTCCAGATGAGGGGACAGCAGCCCCGCTGTTATTCACACCTTTGGTGAGCCGGCTTGATGTGCCGCCACCTGCCTGGCTCTTTGGTTCAGGGGGCTTGGCCGCCCTTCCAGCCCCTCTTTTGCCACCACACGGGGTCAATGTGGCTGTGGGCATCGACATCATTGAGGTGGCGCGTGTGGCTCGCGCCTATGCCCGGCACGGTGAGCGCTTTCTCCAGCGGGTCTTTACGGATACCGAGGTGTTGCAGTGCCGCGGTCGCCGCGCTCTCAGCGGTGTGTCGCCTCTGCCAGAGCCTAAACCTGCCCGCCTGGCGGGACGTTTTGCTGCCAAGGAGGCGATCAGTAAAGCTCTGGGCACGGGTCTGCGCGGTGTGGCCTGGCGCGAGATGGAGATCGTCCAATTGCGCAGCGGACGCCCTTCTGTCCGCCTCTATGGTCGCGCTCGTCGACGGGCCGAGGAGCTTGGTCTCAGCGCCCTCGATGTGAGCATCGCTGATCTGCAGGGCCTGGCTATTGCGGTTGCTGTCGCGGTTGCTGCCGCTGTGCCAACCGCTCATTCCGGCGCTGGCTCCCATGAGAATGGCTGAAGGCTTGCTTCGTTGGGGCTTCGTGCCTTGTTGGCCTGTCCATAGCCGTATGGCTGCGCTGGCTCAGCTCCTTTCCCCGCTCGTCCGCGAGCTAGCCACGATGGTCGCCTGCTAGTGAGTCTCTCGGGACAAGAGCCAGGAGACCAGCTAGTCAGGCAGGCAAGACTGGCGTGATAGACTGAGGCGCTGCCTGTCTCTTGTAGCGTTGTCGTGCTTCTCGCTTGCAGCCCCGGCGGGCTAGAAAGGCTTTGCCCTCATGGACACCACCAACTCTGATCGTCTCTGCCCCATCTGTGGCAGGCACCTCGGGCCTTATGAGCTTTTCTGCAGCAACTGTGGTACGTATGTGGTCTCCTCCCCTTTGCTGGAGCCGAAGACGCCCAGATCAGTCAGTACCTCAACTCGCTCTGAGCCTGATCAGTCGTTGCAGTCTGACAGGCCTGCTAGCGTCTGGTCAGGAGGGTTGCCGCCAGGGAGGGAGCCGGTGTCTCGTCGCCGACAGCTCCCGTTCCTGGTCTTGATCACCGGTAGCATCCTGGCCCTGATGCTGATCGGCAGCGCGCTGGCGGTCTTTATCAGCCTCCAGCATCGGCCCGCCCCAGCCAGTAGCCGCAGCCGCGTGGCGGCTAGTCCTAACCCCTCGCCCGATGTCTTTGTCCAGGCGCGGCCCGCTGTGACGCCGCTGTTTAGCGATGATTTCGCCGATAATAGCAAGGGTTGGGATACTACGGGCGGCCCCGGCTTCAGTAAGACCATCGCTAATCACGCCCTGACCATGACCGATCGTAATCACCGTATTCTGGTGGCTCCTTTACCAGTGGAGGAGACCTTCAGTGATTTCCAGATTACGGTCGATATGGCGCTGGAGAGCGGCGATGGCAACGATAGTATGGGCATTTATATGCGC
This sequence comes from Thermogemmatispora sp., assembly GCF_019683755.1. Classification (GTDB taxonomy): domain Bacteria; phylum Chloroflexota; class Ktedonobacteria; order Ktedonobacterales; family Ktedonobacteraceae; genus Thermogemmatispora. The sequence goes on from NZ_JADGHT010000118.1 coordinate 2,382, forward strand.
GGCGATGATCAACTGGCCAACGATTACCGTGTGGACATCTTCGGGGATGCTACCTATGCGATTTCGAAAGAGGTGACTGGCCTTGACGGCAATACCCGCGTCCAGATCTTGTCGGGTATTTCCAAAAACAGCGCTATTAAACCTTTAGGTCAGCAGAACGAGGTGACAGTGATCATCAAGGGCAATCGCATTGTCTTGGGGGTGAACGGCCATTTGATCGCCAGTGTGACCGATAACTCATATTCCAGCGGCATGATCGCGCTCTTTGTCAGTAATGGTAGCTCATCCCCAGCGGCGACGGTGGCGATCACCAGCGTGACGGTTTATCCTGCTCCCGCCCAAGTTCCTTAGTGGAGGTGGCAGAACATCCCCAGGCTCCTAATGCTCCTTAGCCATTTCACTCTCTCTACGGTGGGGTGAAAGCCCAAGATACTAAGCAAAGAAGAAGTTTAGGAGGATTATGAGAGCGCTACTGCAACGTGTGAGCTACGCCCGAGTGCGTGTCGCAGATGAGGTAGTAGCAGAAATCGGACCCGGTTTGCTGGTGCTGCTGGGAGTGGCCCAGGGCGATGGTGAAGCCGAGGCTAAGACGCTGGCGGAGAAGATTGTCCACCTGCGCATCTTTGAGGATGAGGCGGGCAAGATGAATCGCTCGCTGCTGGAAAGTCGTGGCGAGGTGCTGGTTGTTTCGCAGTTTACTCTCTATGCGGATGCCCGCAAAGGACGGCGACCTAGCTTCACGGAAGCCGCTCCGCCGGCGCAGGCTGAGCCACTGATTCGCGCTTTTGAGGATATGGTCCGCAGCTATGGTGTGCCCGTCGGCAGCGGAATTTTTGGCGCCCACATGCTGGTCGAGCTGGCCAACGATGGCCCGGTCACGATCTGGCTAGACAGCGCCACCCTGGGACGCCGCGAGTGAGCTTGCGGTTAGTCTTCTATGGGTAGACACTCTAGAGGCCCAGTGGATCAGCCTGCTACTGGCTGAGAAGCTGTGCAGCCCTCTTAGCTGTTTGGCAAGGCGTTGATTATGACTGTTTGATTGCCAGTGACGGTGACTGCAGCGGAGCCGCTGTATTGCTTGCCCTGGCTATCGCTGCCGCTGGCCGTGAGCATATAGCTCCCCAGGGGCACGTTGTTAAAGCTGTAATTCCCCATGTTATCGCAGGTCGTACTAGCAATCTGGGTTGTGCCGGCATAGAGGGTCACACTGGCGCCCGCTAGCGGCGCAGCGCTGCTACAGGTACTATCGGCGCAGGCCTGGACACTGCCGGTGATGGTGTAGCCAGTGATGGTGAGGCGCACCGGTACAATCTGGGTGTTATTCTGAATGCCACCGCTGCTGCTGGCTGTAATGGTGATTTGGCCATTATAGACTCCGGGAGCCAGGCCCGCAGGATTAACTGAGACCTGCAGACTGCCACCGCTGCCATTATCGCTCCCGCTGCTGACGGCAAGCCAGGCGTTGCCCGGGTCGGCTGTGGCTGAGACTGTGATTGGATAGCGACAGGTACCATTGCTGCTGAAGGGGATGGCCTGTGAGAGAGAGGTTCCCTGGCCTTGAACAGCAGTGAAGAAGAGGCTAGAGGTGCCTACCTGGAAGACGCAAGGAGGCAGGACCGTCAGCGTGACGCTGAAGTGCTGCGGACTACCGGCAATAGGGGCGCCAGTGCTGTCGAGAACCCGTACAAGGACCTGTGTGCTGTAGCTCCCCACAGCCAGGCCGGCACTGTTCACAGCCAGGGTGATGCTGGCTGTCTGGCCATTGACCAGGCTGGTGCTGGAGTCGCTCAGTCTGAGCCAGGAGGCAGGTGTGATCAGGCTGGTGCTCCAGCTCAAAGGCCAACTGCAGGTACCGGAGACCTCCAGGGTGACCGCTTGGGGGGCCGGGTCGCCTCCTCCAGCAATGGTGCTAAAGGCCACGGAGTGCATCGACGGCTGACCTAAGGTGCAGGGCGGCAGGACCTGCAAGGTGACCTGCAGCATTTGCGGCGCGCCGGCAGCTCCTTTTCCATCGCTTCCCTGGCCCGCTAGCAGGATCTGGCCGCTATAGGTACCAGCCGTCAGCCCACTGGTGTTTACTGCAATCAGAATCTGGCCGCTGCTGCCAGGGGGAATGCTGCCCCTGGCCGGGCTAACGGAGAGCCATTCGCCTGTGAGGGGCGTGGCCTGCGTCTGCCAGTAGAGGGTACTGCCACCAGTATTGGTAATGACAACCGTCTGAGGGGGTGTATTTCGCCCCTGGATGGCGCTGAAGTTGAGGCTGAGCGGCGTCACGCTCATCACAGGTTCCTGGGGAGAAGGCACTGGCTGGACCACTAAAAGCACAGGCAGCGTCTGCGAGCTGTGACCAGCGGTAAACGTGATTAAGCTCTTATAGCGACCCGGGCCGAGGCCAAGGGCATTGACGCCAATGGCAATCACCACACTGCCAGCACCATGTAGCTCACCATTGCTCGGTGTCACGCTTACCCACGGAGCATCACTGCTGGCCTGCCAACCCAGATCATCCAGGCAGCCGGCCCGCTCACTCAGAGTGATGGCCTGGTTGGGTGGGTTACTGCGCCCGGCTACAGTAGTAAAGCTGAGGCTCGAGGCATTCACCATGATCCCGCAGCGTGGGAGAATAGTCAGCGATACCACGACGCTTTGCGGGCTATCCAGCACTCCCTGCGGAGAAGCAAAGCTCAGCAGCGCTATATACACTCCTGGCAGCAGACTCTGGCTTTGAACGGCGACGGTCAGGCTTTGAGCAGAGCCGGGGATCACTGTTCCGCTCCGCTGGCCGACTGAGAGCCAATCGGCCAGGGGTCCCAGGGCACGAGCATAGGGCGTCTGATCCGGAGCTGTCAGCGAGGTACTGCTACTAAGCTGCCAGACCAAGGGCTTATTTCCCGGGTTGCTGATCGTCAGTGTCTGGGGGGCCGGTGTTGCTCCTCCATCAGTGGCAATAAAGGAGAGCGCGGCTGGCACCACCTGCAAGAGCGGTCCAGGGTTAGCGGGTAGGGGACGTACGACCATCTTGACTTGAATGGTCTGCTGACCTCCCACGTCAGAGGTGAAGGTCAGCAGGCCAGTGTAGTCACCAGGCTTCAGATGGGCGCGCTGTACCGCCACCCAGACAGTCTGACTGCCGCTGAAGAGACCCTGTGAGGGAGAGAGCAGTAACCAGGGCTGATTGCTACTGCCTTGCCAGTTAATGATTCCACCACCCGAATTGCGCAGCGTCAAAGGCAGAATGGTATTGGCTCCTTGGTAGTCCTCGCCCATGAGCAGGGGACTGGCGCTATCAATGACTAGATGGGGCGGACGTGTCAGGCCCTGGCCGGCTACCTGCAGTGTAGCACTTGCTGTATAGCGCGTTGTTACATCTTCAGCTTCGACCAGGTGGAGGCCCGGCCCCCAGCTTGCATCAATCTGCACCGTCAGAACAAGACTGCCGACACTGTTAACCTGCACGAGTGAGGAACCTTGCTGCCCCACGGGAATTGGCTCTTGTAGATCGTGGCTTAAGAGTACCTGGCTCGAAGGCGAGAAGCGTTCTAATGCCAGCTTGACACGCTGACCAATCGCAACCACATTCGGCGTCAGGGTCAGACGCGGGGGACCACCAGCTACAACGGGCGTCGGCTGATGGCGCGTGATGATCAAGAGCACCATGAAGCTATCGCCTAGTAGAGCTAAGAGAGCGATGATCAGGAAGGCCAGGAAGAGAGCACGCAGGCGCTTCGGATAGAGCGTCAGCCAGGAGAGCGAACGGCGCTGCTCTTGGCTCTGCCGGTTCTGCGGCTGAGCAGATAGGGGGCTGGTGGTCAAGGCAGCGGCTTGAGCGCGCCTGCTATCTTCTGCCTCAATAGCGGCGGCTTCAGCACTGGTGGGAAGACGACGCGACAGGAGAGGATCGGTGCGCTGCAGCCAGATGGCATCTCCCTCATCCTCATCGGCATCCTGAATCCAGGGCCAGAGATCGGGTAAACGCTGCTGCAGGTCTTCCAGGGCGCCAGGCTCACTACGGGCCGCCCAACCACTGCTGGCAGGGGCTACGGTCTGTTCTTCTTGCGCAGACTGAGAAGAGTCGCCCGCTTTCTGAGCCTGAAACTGCGGCGGCTGCGATGTTGCACGCGGAGTATTCTGACGCTGAATGTCGAGGGAAGCAAGGTCAGGCTCAGCCAGAGGAGTCAGACGCGAAGGACGTGGCAAGCGCAGCGCGCCTGGATCACTCTCGCTAATGAACTCTGCCGCCTCGCTCATTTCTAGGGCGGGGTCACTCAGGGCCTCCCTGTCCCCTGCAGGTAGCGACACCTGTGGAAGTAGGAGATCAGGCGGAACCTCCGGCGGCGGGGTCACTGGCCCCTGCTGGATGGGTACCTGCGCCTCGGGATCAGTCCGACGTTGCCGATGCGGTGGCTCAGCTTCCTCCTCTATACCGGCAGTCGCATCGCTTCCGGTACCAGAAGTCGCAGCCATACCACTCCGCTCGCGTTCTGCGCCCCTGCCAGGGAGGTGTCCCCTCTGCAAAGGGCGTGTCCGGCATTCCTCACACAAGCTGGCATTTGCCGCGCATGGCTTGCCGCAACGCAAACACTGACTCATAGTAGTAAACTTACGCTATTCTCCCCAGCCTTGCCGGTACTCAACGCATGAACGAAACCCCCACCGGCCAAAAGCCACCGTTCTGCGCCCACGTCCGCTTTTGTTTGCTTGCTACCCACGCGCGCCACTCTCGCGTATGCCCAGGGCACCGTGGGGGCTTGCCGCTCAGGCTCTGGATAGCCATCTCCTGCCTACAGCCCACTTATTCCCCATACCATCTTTTTATCCTCTTCACGCCTGCCACCGCATCGGTGCTTAGTGTGCCAATATAGCGTTTGACACCGGCGCTTGCCTGTCAGCTCTCCAGCACGTGCACCAGGAGCGATCAGAAGCATCAAGGCGAGCAGCAGCCGCCTTTTAGCTGATGCTGGCCAGGCCCCTTTCATTGAGTCAGGTGCAGCCGGAAAAATGGTCAGCCACGGCTACTTACTATATCACCTTTAGCAAAGGATTGCCAGAGGGAAGAGATGGGTAGGGGACATGGCCGATCTGATCGTCCGCAGCGCGGCCAAAGGGCTGGCAGAGCCGCCAGGCAGGCTTTGCCAAGCCGAGGGGAGGGCCGACAGCCTGTCGACAGAGTCAGCTCAAAAAGCTGGGCGGGTATGCTCCAGCGGAGGCGCTGGCCGCTGGTTGCTCACCCGCCCAGTCCCTGGTGAAGCGGAAAAGGAAGGAGCTTTCTTCTGTCGCCTGGCGCCTAAGGCGGGCGCAACCCGCTCCCCCAGGGCGCTAACTGCGGAGAGTCGCCCCGAATTCCTGGCGCAGGGCCTCAACGATGCGCTCCTGCAACGCATTGGCTTCGGCATCCGTAAGAGTGCGATCCTGAGCCTGGTAGAGCAATGTATAGGTTAGACTCTTCTTGCCTGAAGGGATCGGAGCCCCGGTATAGACATCAAAGAGGGCCACCGTTCGCAGCAGCTCGCCGCCATGGCGCTCGATTGCCTCTTGTACCGCGCGCGCTGGCACTTGCTGATCAACTACCACTGCCAGATCGCGCGTCAGTTCCTGATGACGCGAGATGGGCGCATAGCTCAGGCGCTCAGGAACCGCAGCGTAGAGAACCTCCAAATCCAACTCACACAGATAGGCACGCTGGGGCAAATCGTAGCGCTGCTGCACTAGCGGATGGACCTCTCCCAGGAAGCCAATCGGCGTGAAATGCTCATCACCATCCGCCTCGGGTCGCGCTATCTCCAGTACAGCGCAGCGTCCAGGATGGAAAGTCGGATGTTGGGCAGCCGTGAAGCGATAGCGCTTGATATGCAAGCGTTCAAGCAGGGTTTCAACTATGCCCTTCAGATCATAGAAATCTGCCGGGCGCGCCAGTTCTGGCACCCAGGAGATGGCCGCTGGTCCACAGAGAGCGATACCGACACAGCGCCGCTCCTCGGGCAGCTCACCCGCTGCGCGTGGCAGATAGCGCCGCCCAATCTCGAAAAGACGCAGACCGGCCCGATTGCGCTTGCTATTCTCCTGCAACGTCTCCATCAGCCCGCTTAGCAGCGTTAGGCGCATACACTCCAACTCGGTGCTCAGCGGGTTGGTAATAGTAACTGCCGGCAGGGAACGGGCATCGAAAGGCTGGCCATCATCGTCTAGCACAGTGCCACCCGCAGAGCTTGCCTGCGCCTTCTCACCAGCAATGACCCAGCCTGTTTGACCAGCATCCGCCGGCTTCTGCAGTAATACCTGAGCTGTACGGGCATTGACCTCTGCGAGCAGATTGAGCATGCGCTGGCGACTGGTCATCGCATAGGTCAGAATCTCATGCAGGCCAAGACCAATGAGGATCTCACGAATCTCATACTCACGCTCAAACCAGTGGTCGCTCTGCGGCTCAGGCAATGGCCCTTCGGGGACGGTAGCTGGTAGCTGATCATAGCCAACCATGCGCAGCACTTCCTCCACTAGATCAGCCCCCTCCTCGATGTCGCCGCGGAAGGTCGGCACCGTGACGCGCAGCAGTTGTTCACCTCCAGCAGCATCAGCCGCCGCCGAAACTTCCTCGACTTTGAACTCAAGAGCACTCAGAGCATCGTGCACCTGGCGCGATGTGACCTTCATGCCCGTCAGCCACTCGACCTCGGAGGGCGAGAAGAGAATGGTACGCGGCTCTACGGGGCGAGGATAGACATCGACGATGCCCGGATGCACCTGGCCACCAGCCAGCTCGGCCATTAGCTGCGCCGCCCGGTTGGCCCCGAAGATAGTTAGCTCGGGATCAAGGCCCTTCTCAAAGCGACTGGAGGACTCAGTACGCAGGCCCAGGGCTACCGCTGTCCGCCGGATGCTGGCCGGCTTGAAATTGGCGGATTCAAGCAGGATGCGTGTGGTTCCTTCGTTAACCTCACTGATCGCTGATCCCATGACACCAGCGATGGCCGTCGGCCCCTGGGGGTCAGTAATCAGGAGCATATCGCCGCGCAGACGACGCCGCACGCCATCGAGGGTGGTAATCTCTTCGCCATCATGGGCCCGCCGGACAATGATCTGCCGCTCACGCACCAGGTCGTAGTCAAAGGCATGCAGCGGCTGACCCACTTCGAGCATAACATAGTTCGTGATGTCAACAATAAGGTTGATCGGTCGCATGCCAGCCATCAGCAGACGCCGCGCCATCCAATCGGGCGAGGGGCCAATCCTGACGCCGCTAATGACTCGCGCACTATAACGCGGACAGAGATCCGTATCCTCGACTGTGACCTTGACTAGCTCTGGCGCCGGGATACCCTGCTCACTGAAACGTGGCTCGGGCAAGCGCAGGGGCTTGTGAGTCAAGGCCGCCACTTCGCGCGCAATTCCAATGACTGAGGAGAGATCGCCCCGATGGGCCTTGATGGCAAATTCTAAGACGACATCGGAGAGCAGATCGGACAGTTTGACGCCCAACGGCGTCGCCGGGTCGAGAATGTAAATGCCCGAGTGGTCGCTGCCTAGGCCCAGTTCGCGCGGCGAGCAGAGCATGCCCTCAGAGACATAGCCCATCTTGCGCGCCACACCAATCGTGAGATCGCCAATGCGAGCCCCCGGCAGGGCCAGCGGCACTTTGTCTCCTTCTTTGATGTTAGGGGCGCCACAGATCACTCCAAGCTCTGCGCTCCCTGTATTGATACGCGTGTAGCTCAGATGATCCGAACCAGGCACCTTCTCAAGATGCGTGATTTGAGCCGTGATAATACGGTCTCCCCAGTTAGCCCCAATGTATTCCAGCGCCTCCACTTCCAGCCCGGCCATTGTGAGCGTGTAGGCCAGCTCCTCCGGCGACTGGGTGATCTCAACATATTCCTTCAGCCAGCTCAGTGGCACTCTCATCGCTGCTGACTCCTCACAAATTCCTTCCTGCCTTTCAAATCTATCACTGTCGGCTTTTTTCCCTTACATCACAAGAGAAGCATTCTCTTTGCTCTCTGCACAAGTTTTATCCCCTATAGCCGGACGCTCTATTTGTGCTTTGAGCATCCTTAATTAGAACTGACGCAGGAAGCGCAAGTCATTGCCTGAGAAGAGACGGATCTCACCAATAGCGTACTTCAGCATGGCAATACGCTCAACGCCCATGCCGAAGGCATAGCCGCGGTATTTGCGAGGATCGTAGCCCACTTCGCGCAGGACGCGCGGATGCACCATGCCGGAACCAAGGATCTCCAGCCAGCCGCTATACTTGCAGAGGCGACAGCCGCTGCCCTTACAGAGAATGCAGTCGATATCGACCTCGGCGCTAGGTTCCGTGAAAGGGAAGTAACTACCGCGAAAACGGACCCGGCGCTCCTCGCCGAACATCTCGCGTGCAAAGCGGGCCAGACTGCCTTTGAGATCGGCCATCGTACACTGCTCATCGACCAGCAGGCCCTCGATCTGGTGAAACATCGCTTCGTGGGAGGCATCGATGGCCTCGTGACGGAAGACCTTGCCGGGCACGATCACACGCACGGGTGGACGCGTTGCCTGCATGACACGAATCTGCATCGGCGAGGTTTGAGTACGCAGCAGGATCTCCCCGGGGACAATCCAGAAAGTATCTTGCATATCGCGCGCGGGGTGATCTGCCGGGATATTGAGGGCCTGGAAGTTATAGTAGTCGGTTTCAATCTCGGGTCCCTGCAAGACCTGGAAGCCCATCCGTGTAAAGATGCGCGCTACTTCCAGAATGGTACGAGAGATAGGGTGCATATGGCCCGCAGGCAAGGCCCGACCTGGCAAAGTCACATCGAGCCGCTCGCGCTCCAGAGTCTCCCGCAATTCACGCTCACGCAGCTCCTGACGACGGGCCTCCAGAGCGCTTTCGAGTTTCTCCTTAACAGCATTGATCTTCTGACCGATGACCGGGCGCTCCGCCTTACCCAGTTTCGGAATGAGGGCAGAGAAATTCTTCAGCTCGCCGCGATGGCGTCCTAGATAGCGAACATCCCAGTCTTCCAGCTCCGCCGAGTGAGCGATGTTCTCTAGCTCGCGGAGCGCCCGCTCCTGCAAGGCATCGAGCTGAGCCAACAACGCATCAAGCTGTTCAATCATAGCCGTCCATCCTTCTCTCTCAAGAGACATGACAAGAGCACCGCGCAGCCTATGGTCAGCGGGGGAAGAGGCTTCCTTCCCCGGCAAGGGCAGGCTTGCCGGATGCCCGCTCCTGCCTAGCCGTCTGCTGGCTGTCAACAGGCGCAGCGCCCTCTACGGTCTGACGCTAGCCGCGCCGACTCGCACCATTAATTGTCAGTTGTTAGGACCAGGCGGCAGGGCAGGGCGGCCCCAGGTGAAGCTCCGCTCAGGCTCGCGGTAGAGAGCCGGGCAGAATCAAAAAAACCGGCACATTCGTCAACTGGGACGAAGCTTGCCGGTCTTACCAGTCGCGCTGACCTATCACGTCGGCGTTCTCCTCTCACCCTTACGTCGTGCCACAGCGCCTCGTTCTATCGCTGCTGTATATTTTTTCATGTAAGGGGCGCTGCATATGATGGCCGAGAGGAGCAGGCCCGCCGTGCTGCATGACTCCGCGGTACCACCCGTCTTGGATTGCTTGGCGGACCCCAGCAAACGGGCCAGGACCCCAAATCGGGTAGCCCAGGCTGGGCCTGAGCATCCAGCAATCCCACTCGGTTCGTCCGCTAACGGGGACGGGCCGGGGCTGCCTACCAGGGTCGGCTTGTCTGCTCTCTTTTGGGCCGGTAGCCGACTCCTTCAGCAGCCAGCTCCGGGGTGAACTTCCGCGTGACGGACTGGTGAAAAGGCTCGCAGCCACTGGCCTTTTCTCTCTGCCCAGACTCTGCCGCCTGCTGCGACAGAGCGCTTCCCCTCCTGCCCGCTGTACGCGTACTCTCCCCTTCAACGCCTTTCGTTGTGATCTGTCTGCCTTGCTCTAAGTTGAGCAGCACACTGAACTGAAAACGAGGACCATGCTCCAGACCTGAGCTGAGGCGACCTCGCTGCAGGTCTGGACCTGCTGGCGGGGATCACGCTTCCCTCGCAGTTCTCTATCTATCTGTCAGCGGTCAAGGTATAGTATGCCAGATCTGGCGTCGAAAGTCTAGCAGGTAGTTACGCCCGCTTTCCCACTGCCAGCCGCTCGCTACCTTGCCCGCCGGAGTCATGAGGCATCTGATCAGCCGCTGCCCCGGCCTGGTCAGTTGGG
>NZ_JADGHT010000119.1 GCF_019683755.1 Thermogemmatispora sp.
CCGCCCTTTCAGCAGGGGCGTGACCGCCGGCGTGAAGTGCGCCACAGCCTGCTGGTAGCAGGCCAGGGCTGCCGCACTCTGTCGCTGGTGAAAATGGAGGGTAGCCAGGCCAATCCAGGCCGCTATTGCCAGATTGCGATCGCCGGCTCGCCTGGCCAGTTCCAGCGCCCGCTTACCAGCCCGCGCCGCCTGTCCGAAGTCTTCGCGATCGGTCGCCAGCTCGCAGGTCAGCAACTGGGCCTGAGCCGCCAGGGCCGCGGCTCCTGCCTGGCTCAGCGTTGGCGACTGGGCCAGCAGCATGATTTGCTCCCTATAGAGGGGCAGCAGGGCCTCTACCTGAGCAGGGGCGCCGCCAAAGTAGAGATCTTGCAGGGCCCTGATGCCTCGCTGATAGGCAGCCAGCAGGTCTTGAGCGCAAAGCTGGGCGAGTGGCGGCAACTCCTGGCCGGCAGGCGCCATCAACTCACGCAGATCCTCAGCCAGAGCACGGCCAGAACCTTCCTCGGCTGGCAAGCCCAAGAGGCCCAACGCTTCGGGCGAGGCCTCAAGACAGCGACACAAACGCTGGATGCTATCAATGCGGATCGCCTCCCCGCGTTCAGCCCGCTCGACCGTCGAGAGCGAGACCCCCGCAAAATCGGCCAGCTCGCGCTGACTCCACCCGCGACGCTTGCGCGCCAGACGCAATGCCTCGTTTCTCATCAGCTCTTTCTCCTTTACTCATTGCAAAAAGCAGCACAAGTCACGGCCAGAAGACGGGTCATTCACGGGATAACTGCCAGAACAGCCGCTACAATTCCTGGCTGGATGAGCAAGAAAGAGGATCGCTGCTTAACAGCATGAGACAGATCCTGGCTGCCGCCCAGCTCGTGTAGAATAGCTTATTCAAAGGGATTATAAGCGAACAAGCCAGGCTCAGGCAAGCAAGGAAGCGCTGTCATGAGGGATAGCATCAGAGAGGACAAAATTCCTTTTAACAGAGAAAGAGTTAGCGCGGATCAAGCGCCTTCTCCCGGCATAGTGCCTGGCAAGGCAGAAAAGAAAGATCAAGAAAGGAGGAAAAAGAGACAATGGCCACCGCACCCCAACCTGTTTCATACCGAGTGCCCGGGCAGCTCGTGCGCCCTTGCGCGCGCTGTCGCCTGCTCTTCCACCAGACCACAGAAGAGGAGGAGCATGTATGATCCGCCACTGGCTTACCCGTCTGCACAGCCTCGCTCCCGCCCTCGCCAGCACCAACCAGCTCCCCCCGCCCCAGGCTGACAAGACACTGGCCGCCCTACCCGCCGAAAGGGAGCACTACGGCACCTGCTGCGGCGGCCTGGCCGTCTGGGGGTGCAAGCTATGAGCTGTCATCGACACCCACAACCACCCAAAGGCCGCAAAGGCCGACGCCATCGCGCCCATCCCACCATGCCCAACTCCCAGGACTTCCCCCTGCCCGGGCTACTGGAATGGGTTCTAGCCGGGCGTACCCTCGAAGACCTCCAGGAGCTAACCTTGCACCTGCTCCCGGAGCAGGCCCAAGCTCATTGGCAGCGCTGGCACGAAACCCAGGAGATCAGCGAGCTAGAAACACTGCTCCCTCAACTCAGCGCCGGCGACCAGCACCTGCTAGAGATCCTGGTCACCCTGGAACAAGGGATCGAGCTACTGCAGAGCCGCACTCAGGAGGCTTTGGAACACACCCCCAACTCTCCACTCTATTTCAGCGAACCGGAGATCCGGCAGCTCCGCTGGCTGCTGGGCCTGAGCGAAAGCACCCTGCGCCGCCTGCAAAGCAGTTGCAGTCTCCAACCATTCCCCCTGGAACTGCGCCTGGGGCGACGCCTCATCCGCTATCTCAGGCAGATCCTACGCGATCACCCGCGGCGTGAGAGCCTTAACTAAGCGCTCTCCGCCTACCGTTACTTGTCAGACAAGCAGTCGGCCAGCAAGTTGAATAGACGGAACAGGACCGAACAGCATGAAAGCTAAGCAACAGGACTCGGCAGCTACTCAACAAGAAAGGAGGCTCACCCTCGCCATGCCACCCAACCGCCAGCCCTCCCGCATCTCAGGGAAGAGGGCCAGCTCCAGGTGCTCCCCCAACTCAAGCATCCAGACAGTGAGCGGGGCAATGCACTCTGCCAGCCCTCCCAGCCTTGCCGCTGCCGCCAGCACCCGATCAAGTCGACGGACGCTCTCCCGGCGCCACAGCTCCCCCACCTTCCTCAAAAGCCAGGCGCTGATCAACCTCCGCCAGACACATCTTGATCAGGATCAGCGCCTGCTCCTCACCAAGCAACTGGCTCAGCTCAGCCTGACAGGCCGTTACAACCTGCAAATGCGCCTCAACCAGAGCCTGACGACTATAGTCGCAAGCAGCCTGAGCCAGCCCCCGACATGCGGCCTCATACTCAGCCGCCAACCGCTGCAAAAGCCGGGCAGCCCGCTCAGAAGGCGAACCTGGCTCACCGCGAGACCCACACGCATGACTGTCACTCACCATCTTCTCCTCCCTCTGCCGCCGACACGCTGGCGCTGGTCAGCGGTCAGAGAATTGAATTAAAATTCATAATTGAGTGAGAGATCATAAATCGATCCCTCTCGACAATTATAAATCAGCTATAGCGTACGAACAATACCCAGAATATGTCACTGGAGAGATGAGCATCATAACTACCGTCTTTTCAATTGAAAAGATAGCGGTTATACTGCTTACAGTGAAGGGAGGAGGCTCAGAAAGATGATCGCTGGCTCGTACTGGTGGTCGCGCTACGGAGACTTCCCGCCCGGCGACTTTAACCAGCCGCATCACGGCGCGGTCATCGCCTACTATCGCAAGCGACGTGGGTGGACGCAGCAAGACTTAGCCATCGCTGCCGGCGTCGAATGGCGCACGGTGCGCGAATGGGAGGCGAGCACCATGCTCAACGATACCGCGCGTCGGATCTTCCTGGCGAAGCTCCTGCGCATTCCTCCGGCCCTCTTTGGCCTCGACTGGCGCTTGCTCGGCTACCGTGATCCCTACGGCACGCCCACAAACCAGCAGCCCCTGAGCGAGCTGGCAGTCGAAGACGCCTACTACCATTACGAAGACATCCTAGCCTTGGCCTGGCAAGCGCGGCGCCAGGGAACGCTGAGCAGTCATCTCTACCGTCTCAGTCGCTGCCTGCAGCGGCTGGAATTGGCCACCCAGCAGGCACCCCCTCATGATCGCGAGGCCTGGCAGGCCCTGCTCTGCCGCTACTATCGCCTGGCTGCCGAGATCGAACGCGACCAGGGGGCCAGTGACCCCGGCGCCCGCCAGCGCGTGCTGCACTACTACGCCACCGCCCTGCGCCTGGCCGAGGAACTGGAAGATCCACAACTAGCCGGCGCCACCTGGATGAGCCTGACGGAAGCGCAGCTAGAGTATGGCGACCTCACCGAGGCAAAGCGGGCCGCTGAGGGCGCACTGCAATACGCCGAGCGCGTTCAGCCGGTGATCCGGGGCAACATCTACCTGGTCAGCGCCGCCGCCCACGCCCCCTTTGCTGCCACAGATGAGGCGCTGCGCAGCCAATGCCGACGCTGGCAGGAACAGGCCGCCGTCCTCGCTTACCGTCGCCCACCCGAAGACGACGGCTCGTTCCTCAAGCTGAACCTGGCCGGCGTCCACCACGAGCGCGCTAAAACTCTGCTGGTCTTCGGACAACAACAGGACGATCGCCGGCTGCTCCAGCAGGCGCGCGAGGAACTGGCCCTGGCCTGGCAAGCCCTGACACCAGATCTGGTGCTCTGGCAGCTCTATTTCTCTCTAACTGAGGCTCGCCTGCACCTGGCTGCCAACGAACTGGAGGCCAGCGCCCATAGCGCTCAGGAGGCCCTCAAGCTGGCACAGTTTATGCGCTCGCGCCAGGGTCAAGAGCAGGTGCACCAGCTCTACGAGCGCCTGCAGCAACGCGATCCCGATAATCCCCACGTGCTGCACCTGGGAGCTGAGCTGGGGCTGCTCTAGCCTGCTACCACGAGACCCGGCAGCCGGCAGGCCGCGGACGCGGTCCGACTGCTTGCCCTGCCAGCCATGACGAGCCAGACCCTCTCTTCTCTCGCCTCCTGCAGCCACCACCGGCCTTGGTGCTGCATGCGGTGCTCTCTGCGTATGGGGTGCCCTGCCCCCTCGTCAATGACGACGAGCCGGGCGGGGCACCCGCGCTTTTGCCGCTGGCTTCAGCTTCGCCACCAAAGAGGGCAGAAGGCAGAGAGCAGACGAGGGAGTGGCGGTCTCCGCTCTTGATGGGGGCAGAGGAACCGCGCTTCAGCTCAGCAGATATACCATCCTTCATCACCTTAGTCTGCGTGCCCCTTACTCTGCAGCGCGATGAGCGCGCCGCTCACTCATAGAGCGGTGAGTGGCGCGCTCATTTGCTTTCTTCCGCAGCTCCGTCTGCGCTCGCGGTCGAGCGAGGAGCCGATGGCAACAGCGCCGGTGGTGTCAGGCTCAGCAGGTGCCATTGTCCCTGCTCATCTTGCTCGACCACGGCTCGATAGCTGCGCAAAACAAAGAGCTGGAAGCGGAAGGCCATAATTACCGTGGCTCCCGTCGGCAGGCGGCGCCCAGCGGGTGGCTCCAGCAAGCACTGATAGTCGATGAACTGCGGCGGAGGAAAGTGCACGGCTACAGGCGCCTGCTCCTCCAGCTCCTCGGGGCTGTTTCCTACTAGGGCCTGGCGTGCATGGGCGCGGGCATAGAGGCCGCCACCGTAGGCCAGAGCCTGCCCAGAAGGGAGCTGAGCCGAGACCTCACTAACGTAGACGACTGCCGGCTCCTCTTCGCTGCGACCAAGGCTCTGCTCGGGCGTGGTGCCCGTCAGCGCATGGCCTGGCTCACCGTGGCTGGCTCCGTAATGGGCCAGCAACGGCAACACGCTCAGCGAGGTATTGCCCGGGGCATTGATCTGCTCAATGGCGAAGCCCGCCGCGCGTAGCCGCTCGGCAGCCAGCAGCAGGGCCTCCAGATTGGCGGTCGGTCGATAGCAAGCCCCATCCTCGTCCCACGTGAAACAGGGATAGCTGGTCACGCCATGCAAGCGCAGGCCAGGCAGGCCTGCGATGGCAGTCGCTGCCGTCAGCACCTCCTCTGGCGTGAAACCGCCCTCCTGACCGGGGAAGAAATCGCCGCCATTGATGCGCAAGAGCACGGGCTGCACCCGTCTCAAAGCCAGCGCCGCCCTGTTGACCGCCGCTGCCGCCTCCAGATCAAGCAAGGTCCAGACCTCGGGCAGTGCCCGCGCCATCAAGGATGGCACCAAGCGCACAGGTATCGGCACCAGGTGTCCCACGTGCCGCACCGTTGCTCCTTGCGTCAGTAGCGCCTCCGCTCCCATCCAGTCGACCGCCACCGCGCCTGGAATGGAGGATTGGATGACTGCCACCAGTTGGGCATCATAGGCAATTTGCTTGGCCATATAGTAGAGGCCCAGCCCAAGCCCTGCCGCTCGCGCCGCCAGGCGCTCCGCATTGCGCCGCACCGCGCCGCGGTCGAACACAAAGGTATTCGGTGGGATCACGCCTTCGCGATGCAGCAGGGCCGCGCAGCGCAACAGCCCGGGATTGCGCCGGCGCACAGCATCAAGAAACATACCGTCACACCTCGCTGAGTGCCTCTTCCAGAATAGCAAGCACGGTCTCAGGACCGGCTCGCATCGGATTGATGCGCAGCCAGTGCTGCGCTTCTTCTGTCCCCAGGCTGGCGCTCATCGTGCCCGAGACACGGTAAAAGAGCGGCAACAGCTCGTAGCGGGCCATCGCTCCCACAGGGAAGGGGGCCGCCCCGTGCTCGGCAGCTCGCGCGACAACCAGCCTGGCCAGCGGCTGGCGCAGACGCACCAGTACAACCGGCGATTGTAGATTGGCAAGGAAAGCCCCAGCGATGTGGCGAGCGCAGGCCGGCGGTGGGGCGTTGCACAGGCGCTCGACCACGGCCTCGGCACTCGCCTGAGTCAGGGCATTGGCCACAAAGGCCTGAGCCAGGCCAATCACGACCTCCTGCGCCTGGAATCCCTGCACCCGACTGCCGCCCGAGTACATATCAGCGCGGATAGCCTGAGCCAGTCGCTGCGGGCAGAGCACGACCCCAACGCCCTCCGGTCCTAGCAACTTGTAGGCCGAGAAGGCGCTCACATCGGCCCCCAGCTCAACGCCGATGCGCGGCGTATTGGCTACGGCATAGTTGTCGTCCACAATGATGGGCAGCTCTGGCCTGATGCCACGCACACAGGTGATCACCGCCGCCAGGTCATAGTGGTCGCTGAGCTGCTGGCGTGTATGCTGCACATAAACTGCTTGCACCTCCTCGTGGCTCAGCACCTGCCGCAGACGCCCCAGGTCGTGAAGATCGACAGGCAGCGCCACATAACCAGCGGCGCGAAAGGTGACGGCGGTGGTGGCATAGAGCGGAGCGTCGTGCACCACAATGCGACTGAGCGGCGGCAGCAGGGCAAAGAGAGCGGCGCGGATAGCCCCCGTGCCAGCCCCGGTTACAAGTACCGCCGCTTCGCTCCCGAAGAAAGCCGCCAGTACTTGCTCGACCCGGCGCGTGAAGGGGCTTCCCTCGCCGTCGCTCCCGACCCCCAGTTCTCCCCGTGTTAACCACTCATGGCCGGTGAAGTGGCGGCGCAGCGTCTCGATCAGGCGAAATTGCAGCCGTCGGGCCTCCTCCAGCGTCAAGGGTGGGAGCCGCGCCCCGGCAGGCACCACCTCGGTCATGCGCAGACCTCCCCCCGCTGCCAGGCCGCCGCCAGAAAGCGCCGTGGATTCTCTTCGACCAGACGGCTGATCACCGCTGCCGGTAAGCCCGCCGCCTCCAGGCGAGGCAGAAAGTCGCGCACCAGGTAGGCGTAGCCCTGCCCACCCAGGCGGCGCAGATAGCTGTTACGCGAGATATCGCAGGAGAGCAAGAGCCGCTCCTCCAGGCCCGCCTTGCAGAGGGCTACAATCCAGGTCAGGCGCCGCTCATCAGGAGCATAACGCTCTTTGCCAATGGTATCAAAGCCCACATACGCCCCCTGGCGCGCCACAGCGAGCACCTCCTCCAGCGAGGGGGCCAGATCAAGATGACCGACCAGCACACGCTCCGGCGTTAGCCCCTCCTCTCTCAAGATCTGGAGCTGGCGTAGCCCTCCCTGGCCAAGATGGGCATGGGTGGTCACCACTACCGGCCAGCGTCTGGCGACGCGCGCCACGGCCCGCAGGACTTTCTCCTCGTCGGGATGCAGCAGTGTGCCTGAGCCGCCGATCTCCCCCAGCACCAGCGGAGAGACCCCTGTACCATCCAGGCCCGTTTGTAGTTCCTCCTCTAGGAGCGTGGCAATGGCTTCTACACTGAGTCGCGCCAGTTCCGGCGGATGAAAGCGGTGATGATAGAAACCGGTGCTTGGGATGATCTGCACGCCAGTGGCGAGCTGTAACTGACGCAGGCGCCCGACATCGCGTCCCATCCCGCGACAGGTCTGCTCGATCAGCGCTGCCACACCGAGACGTCTCAGCTCGCTCAGCTCCTCGGCGACCAAATCCAGACGATCCAGCTTACCTTGTGGGTCCTCGGGCGTTGCCAGATCTAGCCAGAGATGCTCGTGGGCATAAACGAGGCCGGTGGCCAGTGGCTGAACTCCAGCCGCTGTCGGCACCAGCAGCCGTGTGGGCGGCTCCTCAGATGCCCTGGTCACGGACAATGACTACTCCTTTCCAGCTCAGCATGCAAGCACTCGGCCAGAAGCACGGCGAGCGCACGCCGTCGCCGCGAACAGAGAGGCCGGCGCTCTCTCGCCGCACTCCTGGCTCAGTCGGGATAGCTCCTACTTGATGGGGATCGGCGTAAAGAGATGGACGTAGGCCAACAGGTTCAAGGCCACACCCGCAATGATCACGCCGACCGGTCCGGCAGCCATACGTACTACCGGACGCCCCAGAACTTCATTGAGGGCATAGAGGCCCCCGACGATCGCGATGCCCAGGCCGCTGGCCATCGCGTTGCCCGCCGCCAGGGAGCCGAAGAGAATGGCCACCTCCAGGGTCAGATTAATGGCGTTGCGAATGTTATCGGAGGCATCGCGAATCGTATGCAGGGCCGCAAGGCCCTTAGCGATATAGCTCAGAATAAAGACCTCGACGCCGAAGAGTAAGGCTCCCGCAATAGCCGCCAGTATGGGGTTGGGCAGCAGATAGGCGACCGGATAGATCAGGGTAAACCCCACGATCTGGAAGGCTCCCGAGGCCACCGCCGTTGTCACAATCAGAGGGATGAAGCCGAGGGCGCGATAAAAGTCGATCTGAGCCGCGTTGGCAAACTGGCCTTTGGCAATAATGTAGCTGGTCGCTTCGCCGCCGGCAAACATATGGGTATTGACCAGGACGCCGAGCAGTAGCCCCATGATCATAAAATAGGGAGCATGGCGCCGCAGACGCGCCGCATTGGCGGCAAAGAGCGACGAGGTCTCTTCATCGGCAACGGCACCCTCGGCCTCGGCACTGGAAGAGGCCGGCGGATCATCTTTCTCAGCGCCTTCCCCAGCCGTCGCAGTCTGTGCCTGCAGCCGCTCACCACGCACGCGCCTCACCTCTTCCCCGACTGCAAAGGCTACTAGCAGAATGACCCCGACCGCCATCGTGGTCGCCCCGGGGAAGACTGACGGCAGCCATTTCATAGTGACTAACATCACCAGCACGCTGATCACAAAGGTAATGATCCCTCGCACACGCCCGAATTGCATCGTTACCGCTACCGCCGGGAAGAAAGAGAACAGATAGAGAATGGGCGTCGCCATCTGTTGCATGGCCGTCAGAAAGTTCACGGGCAGGCTGTTAGCAGCGCTGGTTGCAGCGCTGAGGCCAAAGACCACCACGGCCCCCCAGGCGGCGCCAAGGATGGGAGCGATCCACTTGCGCGGCGAGAGAATGCCGAGGATGTCCGATGGCAGAAAGAGTACCCAGGGATTGAGGACCCCAGAGGAGAAGGCCACGGGTACGCCGAGACCGAAGATGAAGCCTGCCGAGAGGCCGAAGGCGATGGCGGTCATCTGGGGACGCGCCAGCTCTCCACGGTAAAAGTCAAGCAGGAAGGGCCGCACGCCGTCGTTGAAGACGGCCAGGGCCATCTGAGAGAGGAGGGCAGCAAAGGCCGTTGCCAGAATGGTGAAGATAATGACCAGGGGCGTCAGATGCAGACTCATAGCAGTCCTTTCCTTTCACGACGTCCGGCCTACGCCCCATACCCGCCTGCCAGGTTTGAGCGCATGCAGGGGACAGGCCAGGCTACGCGCTCTCTGGCTCAGCCAAGCGGTGGGCGCTGGCGCGGCATCATGTCTTTCTCTACGCTGGGTTTCGGGGAACAAGCTGCTGCCGCTTCGCTTGGCTTGCTGCTTGCCTGTGCTCTCGCCCACAATCCAGGGAGGGACAGCGACAGAACAGGCTATGAACGCGGCGCCTGGTATCCCTGAATGGCCTCGCTCAGAATGGGGACAATGGTATTGATCTGGTCAACAGAGACACCAAAGGCGCGAATACCAGCCGCCAGCAGCTTTTGTACTTCTTCAACGCTGACGCGCGCCTGCCGTCCAAAAGTGTGGCAGCGCTGCCGCCCGAGAAAGGCCATTAAGGCCCCCAGGGAACCCCCTGCCCCGGTGTGACAGGTGCCAATGTAGTAGGCGTCGCTGCTACGCTTGAGGAGTTGGCCAGCTTCCAGGTCGTTGCTCACGACAACTTTGAGGGTGGGATCACGGCGCTGCTCAAGCAGACGCTTGAGATCCGCTTTGCCCACGCCGCCGATGTAGATGGTTGCCATTGTTGGCGCACCTCCTGCCTCTCTGATGCCAGCCTGGCTGCAAGGCCCGTGCCAGGCTTTTCTGTCGTCCGGTCATGTTGTTGATCGATTGAGTTGGTAGCTAGTCAGGGTTGGGTTAACTCACCTCCTCCTAGGGCCTGCCTCCGTTCGTGTCTAAGCCGCCTCTGCCGGCTTGAGGAGAGGAGGGCTATGTCTCCTGCCCGCGCAGCAGCAGGGCGCCCAGATGGAGCAGGAGAAAGTCCTCTTCTTCAGGGGGCAAGCTTAAGCCGAGACGCTGGCGCGCCTGCTCACGGATCGCCTCGGCCCAATCCTGCAGATGGGGCAAGGTTCTGAGGGCGCTGGCCTCCTGCTGTACCAGGGGACTCCAGGCCGAACCCAGCTCTTCCCCACGCCGCACACGCTCCAGTGCGAGCAGCAGGTGACTGACCAGCGGCCCCATGTGCTCTTCATCGCCTTTACACTGCGCCTCTTGTTCCAGCCAGCTCACGATCTCGCGTACGAAGGCGACGATCTGCGGCGCCGCCAGCCCCTCGCGTTCGAAAACGGTCAGCCGCTGCTCAAGGTCGGCTTCCATCTTATCGATCGCTCCTTTCTGGGTCGCTCTGCGCCGGAGATGAGCGAGCGGATGGCAGGCGGATGGGGTACCGTCTCCGCTAGCTCAGTAGCGAGGCAAGCGCCGCTGACAAAGCACCTCCTGCTGGGCGCTGGTGATAGCCTCGGGCACGAAAATGCTGGTCAACACCTGGTAGACAGGCGCGTCGCGCAGGGCAACAATGGCGGCCTGCGTCGCCAGAGTACGCAGACGTTGATCGCCCTGCAGCGGCAACAGGAGCAGGTCGGCTGGCAGGTTCCCTACGCCTTCGCGGTTCCAGATGATGGCATCAAACTGCCCTTCGC
The DNA here is from genome assembly GCF_019683755.1 of Thermogemmatispora sp. Taxonomy (GTDB): domain Bacteria; phylum Chloroflexota; class Ktedonobacteria; order Ktedonobacterales; family Ktedonobacteraceae; genus Thermogemmatispora. The sequence continues at coordinate 10,703 of NZ_JADGHT010000119.1, forward strand.
GCAGCAGATCAAGTACCTGCAGGCGTCTGGCCGGCACGCTCTCCCAATCGTCGCGCTCACGGAACTCCTCAGCGGTGAGCAGGATCTCATCCAGCGAGGTCTGATCAACACCCACACGGCGGATCTGCTCGCGCGGCAAACGGCTGATGAGGACGTGCTCATTGACGTAGGAGCCAGGTGGCAGGCTGGCGATAATGGCCAGGTCGGGATGGCGCTCAACCAGATGCTCGGCAGCCAGCAAGGACATGACGGCGTAGTGATAATGTCCCTGGCGCACCATTTCGGCCCGCGAGAGGGAACCGCGCTGGTAGGTCATATTGAAGGGCAGGCCCGAGGCTTCAAGCTGATCGTAGAGGGCCGTGGCCAAACCCTCGTAGCGCAGGGTGTAGGGCAAGGGCATGGAGCCGATGATCCATTCATTGCCAGCATAACGCCAAAGCAGTGGGTAGTTCACTTGCTCAAGAATGGAGCCTTGGGCCCCATGCGCGGCTACCACAATGGCCCCGGCCCGTGTGAGGTAGCTAAAGGCTTCTTGCACGGTGCCATTGCCAGCCCGCAGTCGACGCGCGACGTCAACCATGCGCGGTAGCCGCTCACCCTGACGATAGCGCAATAAGAGACGCGCTAGTCCAAGGGTCACTTTGCCCGTCTGGGAAAGAAAGTCTTCCGCCTCCGGCAGGACCATGCTGCTGGCGCTCTCCTTGGCTCTGCTCACGTTGTTTCGCTCAATATCCAGAATACTGGATAGAGTATAACCGGTTCACGCCTCCTTTGTCAAGGAGGCTCGCAGCCCAACAGCTCATCGCGTCCAGGGGCGAGGAGAGCCGGGCACTCATTGGCAAGAGGAGGGAGCAGCAAGGTCAGGGGCAGCGCGCTGCAGAGGCTAGGGATAGCGGGGAGAAAAGGGAAGGCCGTGGGTGATGTGTGTCGGCCCGGGACGGATGGAAGACGGGCGCCGATGGCCCCGCAGCGATGCCCATCCTTCCAGGCAGAGGGTAGGGGCAACCAGCAGTAGAGATGCCCACGACCTTCCCGTCTGCTTACAGCCAGCAATAGCAGATGGCAGGTGCTCGGAGTGAAGTCCAAGCCTATCTTTGCCACAGAGGTGTTGAGCTGGCGCGCCGCTGGAGCATGGCGACATACTTCGGCGAGAGGCTGGCTGGCAAGGCATCCGCCGCGGCGACTTCTAGATGAGTGAAGCCAACAGGAGAGACAGAAAAGGAGCCTGTCCGCTCGCGGGGAGGAGCCTGACCAAACGCCGCCGCGGCGTGGGCGACAGCTCTCTCCCGCCTGCCGTGGCCTCATCAGTCGGCAGCCGGGCCTCAAGGCCTCCTACGCGGCGGCGACGCTCCCAATCAGGCCCTCCCTCCCTATCACATCACCCGTCAGTGACAGGGCTGCGGGCCTCACAGCCTTATTTCTTGCTCGCACCAGGGAGAATACGATTCAGGCGCGTGCCACAAACAGGGCAAGTACCCTGCAACGCCGCCCGACCGTTCTTCATCGTCACCTGATGCGCATCCTTGATCTCCCGCTTCTCTTTGCATTTGACACAATACGCCATGTCTGCCATAACTCACATTCCTTTCCGTCTAAAGCTTATGTACACGACAAACGACCGTCAGTCACGGTAGTTAATCGTGCTCCGCCCCTCGTACTTCACGAAGGACAGAGGCTATCTAGGTACACGACAATATTACTCTCTCTGGTTCATTTCTCGAAAGCATAGGGCTGGATTGGCTATGC